>NZ_JBAUJR010000321.1:0-39966 GCF_049683935.1 Mycobacterium sp.
CCGCCTCGAAGTCCGCGCCGGTGTAACACAGCGAGCCCTGGATCCGGGACTCGTTCATCACGAGGTTGAGTAGTGGTGTCTCCAGGGGCTTTTCGTAGATCGCCACGCTGATCATCGGTTTCCGCGATCCGACGCAGGCCAGTGCCGTCACGACAGCGGGCGTCACGCCCGCCGCGTCGAACACCGCGTCGGCTCCGTTGCCCTTGGTGTGCTCGGTGATGAACGCCGGCACGTCGACGCCGATCGGGTCCAGCGTGCGGGCGCCGAGCGCTTCGATGGCTGCCCGCCGGGTGGGCGACGGCTCGACGACGAACACGTCCTCGAGCCCTTTGCCGCGCAACGCGAACCACAGTCCGATGCCGATCGGGCCGGCGCCGAACACCATCGCGGTGTCACCGGCGGACACGTCGCCCAGGGTCGCGGCGTGGTAGGCCACCGACATCGGCTCGACCAGCGCGCCGAGTTCCAGCGACACATTGTCGGGCAGCTTGTGCAGCATGCTCGTCGGGACGACGGTGTACTCGGCCATCCCGCCATCGGACATCAGACCGTGGAAACCGATCTGCTGACAGACGTTGTAGTTGCCGGCCCGACACGGGCCGCAGTGGTCACACTTGTAGATCGGCTCGACGGCCACCCGATCGCCCTCGCTCCATCCGGTCACCCCGTCGCCGACGGCGGTGATGATTCCCGAGAACTCGTGGCCCATCGTCAGGGGAAGCTGCTGACCGGTCAGCGGATGCGGCTGGGTGGGCACGAAGATCGGCCCGGCGTAGTACTCGTGCAGGTCGGTGCCGCAGATCCCGTTGAAGCCGACCTGGAGCTTCACGGTGCCGGGTTTGACCTGCGGTTCGGCGACGTCGTCGATCTCGAGCTTGTTCGGTCCGTAGTACACAGCTGCTCTCATGTCCGCATGTCTATGTGACGGCGACCACACACCGAAAGAGTTGCAGGGGGTTGCACGCCCGGTTGCAACGCCTTGCAACTCTTGCTTCGACGTCGGCCCACGGTGTGTTCTGGCTCACATGACTTCCACCCTTGACCAACAAACCACCGCAGAGGCGACGCTCCAGCAGCGCGTGGACGCCTGGCTCGCCGACTTCGAGGCGGCGCTGGCCGTACGGGACATCGAACGTGCCGTCGGGATGTTCGCCGTCGACAGCTTCTGGCGTGACCTGGTGTCGTTCACCTGGAACCTCAAGACCCTCGAGGGGCGCGACCAGATCGCCGACATGCTCGGTGAGCGGCTCATCGGCACCGATCCCTCGGGGTTCCGCACGCGGGAGGAACCGGTCCAGGACGGTTCCGGCGAAGACGCAGTCACGTCGGCGTTCATCGAGTTCGAGACCGGGGCCGGCCGCGGCGTCGGCCACCTGCGGCTCAAGGGAGACCAGGCCTGGACGCTGCTGACCGCGCTGCAGGAGATCAAAGGGCACGAGGAGCGCAAGGGCCCGAGCCGGGTGCTCGGCGCAGTCCACGGCGACGACCCGGATCCGCGGTCGTGGGCGGAGAAGCGCGCCGCCGAGGACGCCGAGCTGGGTCGGACCACTCAGCCGTACGTGCTGGTGATCGGCGGTGGCCAGGGCGGCATCGCGCTCGGCGCCCGGCTGCGTCAACTCAACGTGCCGGCGATCGTCGTCGACAAACACGAGCGCCCCGGCGACCAGTGGCGCAAGCGCTACAAGTCGCTGTGCCTGCACGACCCGGTCTGGTACGACCACCTGCCGTACATGCCGTTCCCGGCGAACTGGCCGGTGTTCGCACCGAAGGACAAGATCGGCGACTGGCTGGAGTTCTACACCCGGGTGATGGAGGTGCCGTACTGGTCGAAGACCACGTGTCTGTCCGCCGAGTTCGACGAACAGGCTCAGCAGTGGACGGTCGAGGTCGACCGCGACGGCGAGCGGCTCACCCTGCATCCCACCCAGTTGGTGCTCGCAACCGGCATGTCCGGCAAGCCGAACGTGCCCACACTCCCGGGCCAGGACGTGTTCCGCGGCGACCAGCACCACTCCAGCGCGCACCCCGGGCCCGACGGCTACGTCGGTAGGAAGGCCGTGGTCATCGGCTCGAACAACTCCGCCCACGACATCTGCAAGGCGCTCTACGAGAACGGCGTCGACGTGACGATGGTGCAGCGGTCCTCGACCCACATCGTCAAATCGGACTCCCTGATGGACATCGGCCTCGGAGCGCTCTATTCGGAGCAGGCGGTCGAGTCCGGCATGACCACCGAGAAGGCCGACCTGACGTTCGCGTCGCTGCCGTACCGGATCATGCACGAGTTCCAGATCCCGCTGTATGACCAGATGCGGGAACGCGACCGCGACTTCTACGACCGCCTCGAAGCCGCCGGGTTCGAATTAGATTGGGGTGCAGACGGTTCCGGGCTGTTCATGAAGTATCTGCGGCGCGGGTCCGGCTACTACATCGACGTCGGCGCCTGCGACATGGTCGCCGACGGCCGGATCAAACTGGCCCACGGACAGGTCGAGCGACTCACCGAGGACTCGGTAGTGCTGACCGACGGCACCGAACTGCCCGCCGATGTCGTGGTCTACGCCACCGGGTACGGCTCGATGAACGGCTGGGCCGCCGATCTGATCGGTCAGGACGTCGCCGACAGGGTGGGCAAGGTGTGGGGCCTGGGCAGCGACACCCCCAAGGATCCCGGGCCGTGGGAGGGCGAACAGCGCAACATGTGGAAGCCGACCCAGCAGCCCAACCTGTGGTTCCACGGCGGCAACCTGCACCAGTCGCGGCACTACTCGCTGTACCTCGCGCTGCAGCTCAAAGCGCGCCACGAAGGCATGGCGACACCGGTCTACGGGCTGGCCGAGGTGCACCACCTGAGCTGACCGGCGGCCCGTTGCGCAGAATGGTGGGGTGACCGACGCCCCCGCCCAGACCGACACCGACCCGTACCTGTGGCTCGAGGAGGTCAGCGGCGACGACGCGTTGACGTGGGTGCGCGAGCACAACGAACCCACCGTGGTCGAACTCGGTGGTGAGCGCTTCGAGCAGATGCGCGCCGAAGCGCTGGAGGTGCTCGACACCGACGCCCGGATTCCCTATGTGCGACGGCGCGGTGAGTACCTCTACAACTTCTGGCGCGATGCGGACAATCCGCGCGGTCTGTGGCGGCGCACCACTCTGGCGAGCTATCGATCGGAGAAGCCGGACTGGGACGTCGTCATCGACGTGGATCAGCTGGCCACCGAGGACGACGCCAAGTGGGTGTGGGCCGGCGCCGACGTCATCGAACCCGACCACTCGGTGGCGTTGGTCAGCCTGTCCCCCGGCGGCTCGGACGCCGCGATCGTGCGCGAGTTCGACATGGCCACCCGTGCGTTCGTCGACGGCGGTTTCCAGCTCCCCGAGGCCAAATCACAGGTCAGCTGGGAGGACGAGGACACCGTGCTGGTCGGCACCGACTTCGGGGAGGGCTCGCTGACCGACTCGGGATACCCCCGCGTGGTCAAGCGCTGGCGGCGCGGTCAACCGCTCGCCGACGCCGAAACGGTGTTCAGCGGAGCCTCGACGGACGTCGTCGTCGCGGCGTCGGTCGACCGCACCGCCGGGTTCGAACGCACCGTGGTGAGCCGAGCGCTGGATTTCTTCAACGAAGAGGTCTACGAGTTGCGCGGCAGCGAGCTGATCAGGATCGACACCCCCACCGATTCGAGCATCTCGCTGCACCGCAACTGGCTGCTGATCGAACTGCGCACCGACTGGTACCGCGGCGACGACAACTACCCGGCCGGGTCGCTGCTGGCCGCGGACTACGACGAATTCCTGGCCGGCACCGCCGAGTTGCGGGTGGTCTTCGCTCCCGACGAGCACACCTGCCTGCACCACTACGCATGGACCCGCGACCGCCTGGTCGTCGTCACGCTCGCCGACGTGGCAAGCCACGTCACAGTCGTCACCCCCGGCGCCTGGACATCGGAGCCGGTGGCCGGCCTGCCGCAGAACACCAACGCCACTATCGTGGCCGCCGACAGCCTCGGTGACGAGATCTTCATCGATGCAGCAGGTTTCGACACGCCGTCGCGTCTGCTCTACGGGACCGCAGGTGGTGAGCTGAGCGAGATCAAGCGCGCACCGTCGTTCTTCGACGCCGCCGACATCGAGGTGACACAGCACTTCGCCACCTCCGACGACGGCACCGCGATCCCTTATTTCGTGGTCGGCCACCGGCACTCCCAGGGCCCGGGTCCGACACTGCTCGGCGGCTACGGCGGCTTCGAGGTGGCCCGCACCCCGGGCTACGACGGGGTGCTGGGCCGGTTGTGGCTGTCCCGCGGAGGCACCTATGTGCTGGCCAACATCCGCGGCGGCGGCGAGTACGGTCCCACCTGGCACACCCAGGCGATGCGCGAGGGCCGACATCTGGTGGCCGAGGATTTCGCCGCGGTGGCAAGGGATCTGGTGGCGCGCGGGATCACGACGGTCGATCAGTTGGGCGCGCAGGGCGGCAGCAACGGGGGCCTGCTGATGGGAATCATGCTGACCCAGTACCCGGAATCGTTCGGCGCGCTCGTGTGCAGCGTTCCGTTGCTGGACATGCGGCGCTTCCACCTGCTGCTGGCAGGCGCGTCCTGGGTCGCCGAGTACGGAGATCCCGATGTTCCAGGCGACTGGGAGTTCATCTCGAAATACTCTCCTTACCAGAATATTTCGACAGAACGCAGCTACCCTCCGGTGCTGATCACCACGTCCACCCGAGACGACCGGGTGCACCCCGGCCACGCGCGCAAGATGACCGCGGCACTGGAAGCGGCGGGCAAGCCGGTCCGCTACTACGAGAACATCGAAGGCGGCCACGCCGGCGCGGCCGACAATGCGCAGACCGCGTTCCGCGCCGCGCTGGTCTACGAGTTCCTGCTGCGCACACTCCAAGGAGCCTGACATGCCCGTGACCCTCAGATCGCTTCTCGTGGTGCTGGCTTCGACGCTGCTGCTGACCGGTTGCTCCCGCGACGTCCCGGGCACCGCCGTGATGGCAGCCGGTACCGGACCGGAGGCCTCGATGAGCGCGGACGGTGAATGCGCGACGGTCGCTGCGCCCCTGTCCGATATCCCCTCCGTCGACGACGACGAGCCACAGATGCGCATCCCCGTTCCGCAGGGCTGGGAACGTAATTCGATGATGGACAGCCGGATCATCCGCTACGCCATCGTCGCCCAGGATCTGATCTCCGACGGGTTCGCGCCCAACGCCGTCGTGACCCTCGAATCGGTGCGCGGCACCCCGGACCCCGACATCGTGTTCGGCGAGAACCGGAACAACCTCGTCACGATGATGGGCGCCTCCGACCTCGAGACCGAGAGCAATTCGACGTGTGGATTCCCGTCGGAGACAACAAGTTACATCGCACCCCCGATGGGTCCGGCGCCCGAGCGCCCGATCATCATGCACGCCGTCGTCGCCGACGCCGGCAACACCACCTACCTCGCGACGTTGACGCTGCAGACTGCGCAGGGCGACAACCCGACCTATCTTCGTGACGCGCAGGAGATCGTCGACGGGTTCCAGTTGCTGCTGCCCACCTCGTGACGACGGTCTCGGTGCTGCTGCTGGCCGCAGGCGCGCTGGCGCTGATCCTCGCCGTCGCGGTCCCCGGGCGGGACACCGCGCGCCTGCCCAAACGGGCCGTCAAACGACGCATCTACTGGACAGGGTCGGCCGTCGGCGCGGTGCTGCTGTTCCTCGGCGGCCTGCCGGACGTGCAGAGTTCGATCGCGTTCGTGATGGCGACAGCGATCCTGATGATCGGGTCGGCGTACTTCCGCACCCCGTACATCAAGATCGGTGGACGGATCCGGTCGGCCTACGCCCCGCACCGGGAGCCCGATCCACCGCACGGCCCCGTGTAACGGCCGACGCTCCTTGCGGCACTACGCACTCGGAGGCCGCGCTGTCAGCGGCGGGGCCCGTCCGAGAGGATCACCATGCCCAGTGAAACGAAAGAGGCCACTCACGCCCTCGACCGGCTACAAGAGTCCCGGTCGCAGCACCTCGGCGCGCTCCTGGCCCGTTACGGTCTCGTCGTTGTCATCGCCTGGATCGGCGTGCTGAAGTTCACCGATTTCGAGGCCCGGGGCATCGCACCCCTGGTGTCGTCCAGCCCGTTCATGAGCTGGGTGTACGACGTGTTCTCCATCGGGACATTCTCCGCCCTGCTGGGCGTGCTGGAGATAGGCGCCGCGTTGCTCATCGCGGTCAAACCGTGGTGGCCGACGGTGTCGATGGCGGGAAGCCTCATCGCCATCGGGCTGTTCACCGCAACCCTGAGCTTCCTGTTCACCGCCCCGGGAGTGTTCGAGGCGTCCGCCGGCGGGTTCCCGGTGCTGTCGTCGTCGGGCCAGTTCCTGATCAAGGACGTCGCTCTGCTGGGTGTCGCGGTGTGGACGTTGACCGACTCGGCCCGCAGTTCGCGCACTTGACCAGCCGCTACCATCGTTCCGAGATGACCACCACGTCCGCTGACGAGGCAGATCTCATCGCAGCGCTGCGGGCGCGCGATGAGGCGGTTTTCGCGGAGTTGGTCGACAGGCACGCGCCGGCAATGCTGCGGGTGGCGCGTGGATACGTCGCGTCCCGCGAGATCGCCGAAGAGGTTGTCCAGGAGGCGTGGATCGCGCTCCTGAAGGGCATCGATGCGTTCGAGGGCCGGTCCTCGCTACGCACCTGGCTGTTCACCGTGCTGATCAACATCGCCAAGAAGCGTGGCATGCGGGAGCGCAAGGACGTGGACGTGCAGATCGCCGCGTACACCGGCGGCACGGTCGACCCGGCCCGGTTCCGCGACTCCGACGACCGGTGGCCGGGCCACTGGAAGGACGACGAGGCGCCGTCGCCGTTCCCCGACTCGCCCGAGGGGTCGGTGCTGGGCGGCGAGCTGATGGCTGTGACCCGACGCGAGCTCGACAAGCTGCCGGAACGCCAACGGGTGGTCGTGACGCTGCGCGACGTGCTGGACATGGACTCCGCGGAGGTGTGCGAGCTGCTCGACATCAGCGTCGCCAACCAGCGGGTGCTGTTGCACCGGGGCCGGGCCGCCATCCGGCAGGGGCTCGAGGACTACCTGAAGGACGCGATGTGAGCGAAAACGACATGGACTGCGACGAATTCGTCGAATTGGTCACCGCGTATCTGGACGGATCGTTGACGCCGACCGACCGGGCACGTTTCGACGAACACCTCCTCGAATGCGACGGCTGCGAGAACTATCTGCAGCAGTTCCGCGCGACGATGGCCACCCTCGGAACCATCGGCGACGAGCAGATCGAGCCGACCTTCCGCGCCCGGTTGCTCGACTCGTTCCGCAACTGGCGTTAGGCCGGCGAGCCCGGACCCGTTGCGCCGGAACTGCATTCCGGCGGGTCGGCACTCGCTCGAATACTGCCGGAACGCAATTCCGGCGATCTGGTATTTACGTTACGGTGCCGTTCCGTTACTGTATCCCGATGGACGAGACCGACGTGGTGGTGGTGGGAGCCGGGCCGACGGGGCTGACACTGGCCTGCAGCCTGCGGTTGCACGGAGTGGCCGTACGAGTCGTCGACCGGGCCGATGGTCCGGCGACGACATCGCGGGCGAACTTTCTACACGCCCGCGGCTCTGAAGTGCTCGGCCGCATCGGAGCGCTGGGGACCCTGCCCGACGAGTCGCTGCGCGCCATGCGCATCACCAGCTACCTGGGCGACCGTCCGTTGATGACCCTGGAGTTCGGCGACCCCCGGATGCAGACCGCGGCGCCACCGATGGTCGTATCGCAGGCGAAGGTCGAGGCGACCCTGCGCACACGCCTCGCCGACCTCGGCGCCGCCCCGGAATGGGGCAGAGGACTGGTCGCCCTAAAGCAGGACAACACCGGCGTCGTCACCGAATTCGACGACGGGACGCGGATCCGGTCCCACTGGGTCGTGGGCTGCGACGGCACCGCCAGCACCACCCGCCGACTGGTCGACATCAACTTTCCGGGTGTGAAGCTCACCGAACGCTGGCTGCTGGCCGATGTACACCTCGACTGGGACCTCGACCGCAGCGGAACCACCGGATGGATTCACCCCACCGGCCTCCTCGGGGTGATGCCGATGCCCGACGCCACGGGCCGCGACGACCTGTGGCGACTGTTCGCCTACGATCCCGGACAGAGCGAAAAGCCCAGCGGGAGCGCCATTCTGGAGAGAGTTCGGCAGATCATCCCGGAACGGACCGGACGTCACCCGCGCATCGGTGACGCCGACTGGCTGTCGGTGTTCACGGTCCATCGCAGGCTCGCCGACACCTATCGGCGCGGCCGGGTGCTGATCGCCGGCGATGCGGCCCACGCGCATGCACCCTTCGGCGGGCAGGGCATGCTGACCGGAATCGGCGACGCCGAGAACCTGGCCTTCAAACTCGCCCTGGTGCTGAAGCAGAAGGCCGCAGATCCCCTGATCGACACCTACGAGGCGGAGCGGCGGCCGTTGGCCACCGAGGTGCTGCGCGGCACCAGTGCGGTCACCCGGATCAACGTCGCCCACAATCCGGTGCTGCGATTGTTCCGCGACCACGTCGCGCCGCGCATCTTCAGTCCGGCGCCCGTGCAGCGCTGGATCACCTACACCGCGTCGCAACTGTGGGTGAGCTACCGCAAGGGACCCCTGGGCGGCACCGGGCGCAAGCCCCGGGCCGGCGACCGGGTACCTGACATGCGTTGCCACCGGGCGGACGGTGCGGAATCGACGCTGCATCACGAGCTGGGCGGGCGGTGGGCGCTGATGCTTCCCGACGGGGCATCGGGATCCCGCAGCGCCGACGTGGCGCGCGGTCATCTCGGTGAGCTGATCGTCGTGTTGACCCACCAGGGTCACCAGGTGATGCTGGTCCGCCCCGACGGGCACCTGGCATGGCGGGGGGACACCGGCGATGACGCAGGCCTGAGCGATTGGCTCACCGGCGCGCTGCGGAGTGGGTCGACCCGATGACCACCCCGGCCGGTCGCGGCCGACCACGAGACGCCGCCGTTGATCTGGCGATCCTGCAGGCCGGTCTCGAGCTGTTCATCGACCGTGGCGTCGAGGGCACCAGCATCGAGCAGATCGCCAAGAAGGCCGGTGTGGGCAAGCCCGCGATCTACCGGCGCTGGGCCGGCAAGGAGGATCTGATCGCCGCCGCGATGGAGACGTTGATCGCCCAGGACGCGGGGTGGGCGTCACAGGAGGCGATCGCCGCCGAATCCCCGTATGACCTCGTCGAGGCGGCTATCGAACGGGCGGCCCACACCGTCACGACGGTGCAGTACCGCGCCCTGGTCGCCAGGGTGTTCGGCTCAGCGGTCAGTCACCCGCAGCTGATGGCCACCTACTGGGAGCGCTATATCCTGCCGCGCCGACTTCTGGCGGCGGCGTTGATCAACCGGGCCAAGCAGTTGGGCACGGTCGCCGCGGATGTCGACGTCGACGTGGCCATCGACATGATGGTGGGTGCGGTCACCTACCGCGTTCTGCAGCCCGACCCGCCTGACATCACCGAGATGCGCCGCTACCTGCGGGCGGTGTACCGCCAGATCGGGTTGCTCCCCGGATGACTCAGCCGCTACCCGACGCTCATAGCTGTTCGGCGCGCACCCTGGTGCGGCGCACCCGCGAGACGACGAACCAGCCGCCGAAGACGGCGATCGCCAGCAGAACGACGTACTGCAGGGTGGCCGTGTAGGGCTCGACGAGGTGCCAGTTGGCCCCGAGGCTGTATCCCGCGTAGACGAACACGCTGTTCCAGATCAGGCTGCCCAGCAACGTGAGCACGGTGAAGACCAGGAAGTTCATTCGCTCGATGCCCGCCGGGACGGAGATGAAGCTGCGGAAGAACGGCAACATCCTGCCGAAGAACACACCTTTTGTGCCGTGGCGTTCGAACCATGTCACGGACTTGTCGATGTCCTCGGTGTCGACCAAGGGGACCTTCGTCACGAGCCTGCGCATCCGGTCGTGGCCCAGCCACGCCCCGAGCAGATAGAGGACCCATGCGCCGAGCACCGAGCCCAGAGTGGTCCACATCACGGCTTCCACCGCCGAGAGCCGACCGAGCCGCGCGGCGAAACCCGCCATGGGCAGGATCACTTCACTCGGCAGGGGCGGAAAGACGTTCTCGAGGAAGATCGCCAGCCCGGCGCCGGGACCTCCCAGGCGTTCCATCAGGTCAACGGTCCAACCGGCAAGGCCGTCGATCTCGGCGGTCTCAGGTGTAGACAACAAGCAGCCTTTCCGGGTGAACCTGCGATGGGAGTCACAACAGCCCACGACCGCGGGTCAAGTCCTCGATCGGCGTGAGCTCGACATCCAACGTACCGGTTGCTCAGCGGCCGGCGTCGCCTCGCTGCTCATGCCAGCGATCCACCAACGCCGGGATCTCGGCCATCAGAAAGCCGTAGAAGTCCCGCATCTCGGCCAGCCGCCGGCGGGCCGGGCCGTGCTCGTCGGTCGCCCCGATACCCGCGTCAGCAGCCTCCAGCATCTCCCGCATCGTCTCGTTCTTGCTGGTGAACAGCACCGACCAGGCATTGTCCGGAAGCCGGAAGTGCTCGCGGCGACTTCCCGGGACGGGCACCCGTTCGGCGAGTCCGACAGACGTGAGCATCTTCAGTGCACCGGAGATCGATCCGGCACTGGCCTGCAGCACCTCGGCCAGATCGGCCATCGTCACGCTGGGCTGCTCGGTGAACAGCAGGGTCGCGAGCACCCTCGCTGTCATCCGCTGCAGCCCGTGGCCGGTCAGGACGAGCGCCAACCGCTCGGCGGCGTGCTGCGACTCAGACGGGGCAGCCAACGGCGGAACCTCCTCCCCAAGAACGGTCTTCAATAATTTCTGAAAGTCTAGTACAGTTCTCTTCGGTGCTCCGGGAAGTCTGGTCGGAACGTGGATTCTTCCTACCCGCGAAAGGCGATCTGGAATCCGATGCCCACCTCAACGGACGTCATCGACGTCAAGCAGCTGAGTTACACCTATCCGAAGACCACTGAACCTGCAGTCCGCGGAATGGATTTCACGGTCGGACGAGGCGAGATCTTCGGTTTCCTGGGCCCCAGCGGGGCCGGTAAATCCACGACCCAGAAGCTTCTCATCGGTCTGCTCCGCGGCCACGGCGGCCAGGCACTGGTGTGGGGAAAGGATCCCCGCGCCTGGGGGCCGGACTATTACCAGCGCATCGGCGTCTCCTTCGAACTGCCCAATCACTACCTGAAACTGACCGGCGCCGAGAACCTGCGATTCTTCGCGTCCCTGTACCAGGGCAACACGCTCGACCCCCGCCGGCTGCTTGACGCGGTGGGCCTGTCCGACGCCGCCGACACCCGGGTGGGCAGGTACTCCAAGGGAATGCAGATGCGGCTGACGTTTGCACGGTCGTTGCTCAACGACCCCGAACTGTTGTTCCTGGACGAGCCGACCTCGGGTCTGGATCCGGTCAACGCCCGCACCGTCAAGGACATGGTCCTCGATCTCAAGGCCCGCGGACGCACCATCTTTCTCACCACCCACCACATGGCCACCGCCGACGAATTGTGCGACCGGGTCGCTTTCGTCGTCGACGGACGCATCGCCGCCCTCGACAAACCCGCCGAACTCAAGATCGCCCGCAGCCGACGCCTGGTCCGGGTGGAATACCGCGGTCCGCAGAACACCCTGCAGACCGCCGACTTCCCGATGCAGGGTCTTGCCGACAACCAGGAATTCCACGGCGTGTTGCGCGATCACCACGTGGAGACGATCCACAGCACCGAGGCCAGCCTCGACGACGTGTTCGTCGACGTCACCGGCAGGCCGCTATTGTGAGGACACTGTCATGAGGTGGCGCAGTGCGTTGCGCCTGGAAGCAACCACCCAGTGGCGGCAGAAGTTCGTCCACGCCGCGGTGATCTCCGGCCTGCTGTGGCTCGCCGTACTACTGCCGACGCCCGTTGAGATCCGACCGATCCTCGAACCCTACGTGCTGTTCGGCGACATCACGATCATCGGGTTCTTCTTCATCGGCGGTTCGGTGTTCTTCGAAAAGCAGGAACGAACCCTAGGCGCGGTGATCTGCAGTCCGCTGCGGTTCTGGGAGTACCTGTCGGTGAAAGTCACACTGCTGATGGCCATTTCGTTGTTCGTGGCGCTTGTAGTGGTCGGCGTGACCCACGGTGTCGGCGTCCATCTTCTGCCGGTGGCAGCCGGAATCGTGTTGGGAACACTGGTGATGTTGATCGCCGGGTTCATGTCGTCACTGCCGTTCTCCTCGGTCAGCGACTGGTTCCTGGCGACGACGGTGCCGCTGATGATCCTGTCGCTGCCGGCGCTGCACCTGTCAGGCGTGTGGCCGCACCCGGTGCTGTACCTCGTGCCGACGCAGGGCCCGCTCCTGCTGTTCGGGGCGGCGTTCGACCAGGTGGACCTCGCGCCGTGGCAGGTCGCCTACGCGCTGGGGTATCCCCTGCTGTGCGCGGGCCTGCTCTATATCCTGGCGCGACAACTGTTCAGCCGCTTTGTGATCGAACGTTCGGGGGTGCTGTGATGAGCGCCTCGACGGCTGGGATTTCGGGCGGCTGGGTCGCTTTCGGCCGCAACGATGTTCGTGGTACCTACCGTGATCCGCTGCTGGTCATGCTGGTGCTCGCACCGGTGATCTGGACCGTCGCGGCCGTCGTGCTGATCCCGCCGCTGACCGAAACACTGATCCGGCGCTACGCTTTCGACCTGGTGCCCTACTACCCTGTGCTCGTCACCGGCCTCCTGCTGTTGACCAGCATCATCATCGTGGGAGGACTCGGCGCCTTCCTCGTCCTCGACGAGATCGACGCCGGGACGCTGGCTGCGATTCGGGTCACCCCGGTGTCGCTGTCGACCTTCTTCGCCTACCGCGCCGCGACCGTCGTGGTCGTCACCACCGGATACGTGGTGGCCACGATGACGTTCAGCGGTCTCGTGCGACCGGGGCTGACACCGGCGCTCATCCCGATCGGCATCGTGGCGGGCCTGTCGTCGGTGGTGACACTGCTGCTCATCGTCGCGGTGGCCGGCAACAAGATCCAGGGCATCGCGATGCTGCGCCTGCTGGGCATCGTCATCGCCGGACTGCCCTGCCTGGGCTGGTTCGTCGACTCCGCATGGAACCTCGCGTTCGGCGTACTTCCCCCCTACTGGGCGGCCAAGGCCTTCTGGGTGGCCTCCGACCACGGAATCTGGTGGCCGTACCTCCTCGGAGGTGTCGTCTGCAACGCGGCGTTGGGTTGGCTGCTGTTTCGCCGCTTCATCACCAAGAACACCGCCTGACGTAGCTGAGCACCTGCGGGCCATGGGTTCCCAAGACGACAGGGCCACTGCTGCGCGCGAACCCGATCAGCCGAGGCGCCTCCTCGGACCCGCCACATGCAGGTATGCCAGTTCCAGGTGCCCCGGCGACGAATATGCTCGGACAACGCTGCGCGGTAGCCGAATCGACAGGCATGTGGCCATGGTTGCTGTGCCTGCACTCGCCCATCTCTGTAGTGCGCTACCGATGTTCGGAGATCGGGCAAGATCAGCCAATTCCTCGAATTGCCACCGCTGCGCTCCTACTGTTGGAGGGTGCGGTTGACGTGGCCGCTGACCGGCCGGTCGAGGGAAACACGGCTCATCGAAGCCGCGTTGGTCGATCCTGACTCCGCAGGCATCGTCGTCAGCGGTGCCGCCGGGGTCGGTAAGAGTCGGATCGCGCGGGAGACACTGACCCGGTTCTCAGACCGACGGTGGGAGATCCGCTGGGTGGTGGGCACCTCGGCCGCCCGCAATCTTCCGCTGGGCGCACTGACCCCATGGGCTCGATTCACCAGCGACGACAACATCGAACTCATACAGGATGTCATCGCCGCGCTGACATCGGCGCCCGACGGCGAGCCAGTCGCGCTGGGCGTTGACGACGTCCCGCTGCTCGACGAGCTGTCGATCATTGTTGTGCAGCAGATCGTTCAGCGCCGGCTCGCAAAGATCGTGCTGACGCTTCGCGACGGCGAACCTGTGCCGACCGCGACGCGGGAACTCTGGAAGAACGGTGATTTCGACCGTTTGGACGTCCTGCCGCTCAGCCAGGACGCCACCGCGACGCTGGTGTCGAATGCTCTGGGCGGTCGTGTCGATCATGAAGCCTTGCAACGTCTGTGGAACCTGACCGAGGGAAACCCGCTGTATCTGCGCCTCATCGTCGAGCACGAGGTCGCCGACGGACGGCTCGCGTGCCGCGATGGTGTCTGGGTGTGGAGCGGCAATCCGGTGATCCCCCCTGATCTCGTCGAGTTGATCGAGTCCCGTATCGGCGGCCTGTCCGCAGCCGTCAGCAATGTGGTCGACGTCGTCGCAGTCGGTGAACCCGTCGAGATTCGGTCGCTGGGCCGCATCGCCGGGCCGGCCGCTGTCGAGGAGGCCGACCGGCGCGGCCTGATCAGCTTGGAGCACACCGGCGGCGCCGTGGACGTCCGCCTGGCACACCCGCTCTACGGAGAGGTGCGCCGGCGTCGCGCCGCACAGACCACTCTGCGACGCCTGCGCGGCCTCGTCGCCACCGAACTCGCCGCCTCCGACCGCCACGACGACGTTCACGTCGTCGTGCGCCGCGCCGCCCTGTGTCTGGAATCGGATCTCGAACCGGACATCGAGTTGCTCCTGAACGCGGCCCGCGGGGCGGCCTGGATGCTCGATCTGGCGATGGCGGACCGGCTCGCCGAGGCCGCAATCGAGGCCGGCGAGAAGATCGAGGCCAGTCTCATCCGGGCATTCGTGCTGTCCTGGCTCGGCCACGGCAGAGAGGCGGAATCGGTACTCGCCGAGGTCGACACAGGTCCGCTCGCAGCCGTCGACCACGCGCGGCTGACCTTCTTGCGTGCGGTGAACCTGTTCTTCAGTCTCGCCGACCCCGACGGCGCGAAGA
This sequence comes from Mycobacterium sp., assembly GCF_049683935.1. Classification (GTDB taxonomy): domain Bacteria; phylum Actinomycetota; class Actinomycetes; order Mycobacteriales; family Mycobacteriaceae; genus Mycobacterium. The sequence continues at coordinate 14,931 of NZ_JBAUJR010000321.1, forward strand.
ACCTGATCGACCACGCAACCGCCGCCACGGCGCCGGAACGCCGTTGCATCGACGCGTTCCGGTGCGTCTACTGGGCTGCGATGGGCAACCCCGAAGCCGCCAGGAAGGTGGCGCAGGGCTTCGATCGAGATCAGTTGCCCGACCACCTCCAGCGTCGTCTGACAACCTGGGCGGTGACGGTGGCGTGCGGCGAAGCCGGGGATGCGGCCGAAGCCGCCACCACAGCGGAGTCGGGTTACTCGATTCCCGCCCGCGCGTTCATCGTCATCGCCGACGCACATATCAACGCCCTGTTGCTGGCAGGTCGGACGGCGGAGGCGCAAGATGCCGCGACGATGATGCGACGCCGTGCCACGGCATCACAGGGAGCGCCCTTCGGACAGATCGCACTGGCCGTCACCGGGCAGGCCGAACTCGGCGCGGGTTTTGTCGAACAGGCGTGTGGTCATCTCACAACCGCGCTGGACCGCATCACCGCCTGGAACACCGCGACCGGATTCCGGTACCGCTATCGCATTCTGCTCACCACCGGGCTGGCCATGCGCGGCCTGATCGACGAGGCTGCCGCAGCACAGCAGCAGATGGGAGCCGACTGGCATCCGAGTTGGCGCTACTTGGACTATGCCCGTGCCATCGCCGACGGGTGGGTTGCCGGCTCCCAAGGCGCCATCAGCGAAGCGATCGCGATGGTGGAGGCGGCGGCCGAGATAGCCAGGCAGCGAGGGCAATACGCGGCCGAGGTGATGTGTCTTCAGACGGCGACCCAGTTCGGCGACACATCCACGGCCTGCCGTCTGCACGATCTACTGGACCTCGTCGAGGGTCCACGCGCGGCAACCGCGGCACGGTTCGCTGAATCCTTGCGATCAGGTGACGGGGACGAACTCGTGGCCGTCTCTGAGCAATTCGAGTCGATCGGTGACCTCATCGGTGCTGTCGATGCGGCCGCGCACGCCTCGATCTGCTTCCGCAGGAAGAACCTCCGCGGGTCGGCGCTGCGCTGCTCGACGCGCGCGCAAGCGCTGGCGGGAATCTGCGGCGGCGCGAGCACACCGGCGCTTCGGCAGTCCGCCCAGAAGTTGCCGCTGACCGATCGTGAGCGCGAGATCGTGATGCTCCTCAGCACGTCGGTGTCCAACCGGGACATCGCACTTCGGTTGAATCTGTCGGTGCGCACGGTGGAGAGCCACATCTACAACGCAATGGCCAAAACTGGAACCGACAGCCGAGCGGAACTCGCGGCTCTGCTCGACCATCTCGGCGTCAGCTCGAGTCATACGTAGCGCACCCACAAAACATCAGTACTGCGCTACTGACGTCGTGCACGCCGACGGGGGCGACGATCTTCCGAGGACACCAAGACATACCGGAGAACATCATGACGACTTCCCTGCCCCAGAGAGTCAGTGCGGTGGTGCATTGGAGGACTCACCATCCGAAGCGAATCAAGTCGGATTGGGATCTGCACAACCACCCGCACCACTACGTCTTCATCGAGAGTGCGGCGATGTGCCGGGAGATGGATCGGTTGTAGTCCGCCGCAGTACTCCGCCGAACGCGGCGGCGATCGCGCCGAGGACCACCAACCCGCCGCCCGCGGCCAATGTGACGTTCAGCCACACATGCAGGCTGTTCTCGGCATGGGCCGCCATGACCTCGGCGACGGTCCGGATGTCACCGGTCGTGCGATTCAATGCCGTTTCGAGAGACCCCCGCCCCACCTCGATGCCGGCCCACCCGGCTGCGCCGACGAGCAGAGCCGAAACACCAAGCGCGGTCAGCGCTTTACCCTTCGAGCGGGCCGCGGCAAGCGTCAGCAGCGCGAACGCGCCGGCCAACACGGCGGCGCCGATACTGGCCCACGGACCCCACGTCGCCAGCCACCGCAGCTTGCCCGGCTGCAGTTCCGGTGAGTCCACGGTGATGGGCACGGTCAGTGATTGCGGAACCTGGAGATCGAGTGTTCCCAGCGTCGCTTGAAAGGACGGGTCCGAGATCATCGGTGCGACGTCGATGAGCCACTGTTCGGTGGAGTTGCCGCTGGGGACCGCGCCGGTGAACATCCACCGGTGTGCGATCCGGTTCGCCTGCGCGAACTGGCCGGGGAAGCCGCTGTTACCGGTGTAGGTGACCGCGACCTGGCGGACCAGTTCCGGATTGAGCGTGTAACCGTTGTCGGCACCCAGCGAGACGACCTGAGTGGTCAGCTCGGCGGCCATCGCGTCCTGCAGCCGGGGATCCTCGGCCGCCGAGGCCGCAAGCTTGGCGTAACCGCTCTCCCCGACGAAGTTGACCTGCGCCCAGACCGCAGGCACCGCGACCAACAGCGCCGCCGTCGTCAGCAGCCACAGCAGAAGGGCAGCCAGGAACCGCACGGCATCCTCCTTGTCCGGGACGCCGGGCGGTCAGTCGGCCAGGGCGCGTCCCACGATGAGGGGGTCGGCTTCGGCGACCACCTCGCGGTCCTTGTTGTCGTAGTCGAACTTACCGAGCACGTAGCGCATCGCATTGATCCGGGCACGCTTCTTGTCGTTGCTCTTGACCACCGTCCACGGCGCGATGTCGGTGTCGGTGAGGGCGAACATGTCCTCTTTGGCCGCTGTGTAGGCGTCCCACTTGTCCAGCGACGCCAGGTCCGTCGGCGAGAGTTTCCACTGCCGGACCGGATCGACCTGGCGGATGGTGAAGCGGGTGCGCTGCTCGGACTGCGTCACCGAGAACCACAGTTTGGTCAGGGTGATGCCGTCGTTGACCAGCATCTGCTCGAACAACGGTGCCTGCCGGATGAACTCCTCGTGCTGGTCGGGCGTGCAGAACCCCATCACCCGCTCGACCCCGGCCCGGTTGTACCAGGACCGGTCGAACATCACGATCTCCCCGGCCGCCGGCAGATGGGGCACGTAGCGCTGGAAGTACCACTGGGTGCGTTCGCGCTCGGTGGGTTTCTCCAGGGCGACGACGCGGGCGCCGCGGGGATTGAGGTGCTCCATGAAACGTTTGATGGTGCCACCCTTGCCGGCTGCGTCCCGGCCTTCGAACACGATGACGTGGCGCAGGCCGTTGGCCTTGCTCCAGTTCTGGAGTTTCAGCAGCTCGATCTGCAGAAGTCGCTTCTGCTCCTCGTACTCCGGGCGCCCCATCCGCTCGTCGTACGGGTAGCCCTCGCGCCAGGTGTCGATCTCCGCGCCGCTCGGGTGGTGCACCAGCACGGGATCGTCGTCGTCGTCATCCCGGACGGTGTAGAACTCGGCACCTTTGAGCATGGTCACCGGCAGAAGTTATCGACCCCCGCGTACGCCCCGGTGACGGGCACGTGAACGGCAGGTGGACGATTTCGCCGGCCGGCAATTTCGCCGAGCGTCGAGGACCGCGCGCCGAATGTACGGGTTCTGATGAAATCCCGGTCAGATCCGTCAGAAACCGTACGCTCGGCCCAGTGGATTACTTCGCCGAGCGCCGAGGACCCATCAGCGCGAGCTTGGTCATCAGCGTATTCATCCGCTTGAGCGCCTTGGGCGAGTTGTTGTAGTAGTTGCCGCCGGCACCGACGTTGGTGCGGGGCGCGACCACCGCCTCCTGACGGCAGAACTTGCGCAGGCCTTCCGCCCCGCCGAACCGCACGCCCATGCCGGAGGTCTTCCAGCCGCCCATCGGAGCAGTCGTGCACATCAGGTTGGAGATCACGTCGTTGATGTTCACAGCACCACAATCCAACTGCAGAGCAACGGCTTTCGCGCGTTCCACATCGCCGGAGAACACCGCTGCGGACAGGCCGTACGGGCTGTCGTTGGCCAACCGGATCGCCTCCTCGACGCTGGCGACCTTCATGATCGGCAGCGTCGGGCCGAAGGTCTCCTCGGTCATGCACGCCATCGAATGGTCCACGTCGACCAGCACGGTGGGCGGATAGAAACTGCCCGCGCCGGCGGTGCGCTGCCCGCCGGTCAACGCCCTGGCACCGGCGGCCAACGCGTCGCGGACGTGGCGCTCGGTGACCGCGACCTGGCTCTCGTCGATCATCGCGCCGAAGTCGTATCCCTCGCCCGCGCCGGTTTTGAGCTTCTCGACGTCACGCACCACCGCCGCGACGAACTGGTCGTACACCGACTCGAGCACGTAGACCCGCTCCACCGACACACACGTCTGTCCGGCGTTGAACATCGCACCCCACACCGCGGCGTGCGCGGCCAGTTCGATGTCGGCGTCTTCGAGCACGATCATCGGATCCTTGCCGCCGAGTTCCAGACTCACCGGGGTGAGCGTGCGCGCGGCGCGTTCCATCACCTTGGCGCCGGTCGCACTCGACCCGGTGAACTGGATGTAGTCGCTGGCATCAACGACGGCCTCGACGGCCCCGCGCGCACCCTGGACGATCGCCAACACCTCGGGGGCACCCGAATCCAGCCAACCGCGCAGCAACAGTTCGGCGGTCAGCGGGGTGCGCTCGGACGGCTTGAGAAGCACAGCACAGCCGGCGGCGAGCGCGGCGATCGAATCCATCAGGAGGTTGGCGACGGGGTAGTTCCACGGCGCGATGACGCCGACGACCGGGCGGGGCCGATAGTGCACGGTGACCTTCTTGATGGCCAGGAAGGGCAGCGACGCCGGCCGGGACTCGGGCGCCAGCGCCTTCTCCATCGTCTTGATGTAGTACGACGCGATCATGATGATCAGCGGCACCTCCTGGGCGGCATCCACCGCGGACTTGCCGGTCTCTTCGATCAGCAGCTTCTCGATCTCGGCGCGATGCTCACCGAGCCACACCGCGTACCGGGCCAGCACCTTCGCCCGCCCTTTCGGCCCGCGGGCCTCCCACTCCTTCTGCGCGGCGCGTAGACCTGCCGCGATGCGTGGCACGTCGTCGGGTTCGGTCCAGCGCACCTCGCCTGCGACCACGCCGGTGGCCGGGTTGTTGATGGTGCCGGTGCCGGTGAACGGGTTGGGCAGGTCCACATCGGGCGTCGCAGTCATGACCTCATGCTAGCCACTGCTGTGATCCAGGTCGCATCGGGGTTGACACCTGTCAAGTCCAGCGGCCCACGCGGCGGCACACACCAGCGCGGTACCGAGGAACATCGCGCCGATCGCATCGGTGAAGTAGTGGTAGGTGACCGCCTGCCCCAGCACGCCGAGCAGCGCGGCCAGCAGCGCCGCGACCACAGACCACGTCGCCGCCCCGGCGATCAAGACGCACAGGCCCAGCACCACCACCGCGAGGGTGGTGTGCCCGCTCGGGTAGGCCAGCGAGTCCCCCTTGAACCTGCCGAACGCCCTCTTGGCGAACCGGGCCGAGACAACCTTGACGAACGGTGCCACCGCGACGACCACCGCGGGCCGCCAGCGGCGCCGGATCAGCACGGTCGCCAGCCCGACCGCCCAGAGCGCCAGCACCACGCGGCCGTCGGTGAACACCAACAGCCGTCCCAGCCACGGGTACCTCTCACCGACGGCGAAGAACCAGTCGTCCAGCGATGTCGAGCCCTTGCCCACGGCGAGCCCCAGCAGGATCAGCGCCGCCAGCCCGATGGGCGGCCACCCTCGGATCACCCACGACAACCTCAGCCGGCGATCCCTCTGATGTAGGCGGCCTGGCCGAGATGCTGGGCGGCGTCGTCGATGATGCTGACCAGCCGCGCGCTGGCGGTCACCGGCGGGGTCCACTGCTCGTCGACGATCCGGGCGAGGTCGTCGGCCGACACCGACGCGACATACTCCAGCGACACCTTGTGCACTGCGTGGTAGTAGCCGGCCAGCAACTGCGGCGACGCGCGCACCTTGGCCACCTCCTCGGGGGTGTGGCCGTACCCGTGTGCGTCGCGCGGCAGGTCCAGCGCGAACCGGTCGACCCAGCCGTCGCGCAGCCACACCTGTTCGATGCCCGCGATATCGCACAGTTGCGCGTCCTGCACGCGAGCGCTGTGCCAGATCAACCACACGATCGTGTTGGCCTCCGGCGTCGGACGGTGGTACGCGACGGCGTCGGTCAGCCCGTCGGTCAGCTCGTCGACGTGCTCGATCAGCCGGGTGAAAGCGTCGCGAAGCAGTTCACGGGCCGCGTCGGTGTCAGCCATGAGCGGCACCGTGGAACACGGCCTCGACGTTGTTGCCGTCGGGGTCGCGAACGAACGCACCGAAGTAACCGGGGTGATACTCCGGCCACAGCCGCGGGGCGTGCAGCGACTCGGCACCCGATTCGAGGGCGGCGTCATAGAACGCCCGCACCGCGTCCGCGTCCGCCGCCTGGAACGCAAAGTGCACCTCGCGGTTCGGCCCGGCCGCATCGCCGGTGCTCATGTCCGCGATCCAGAAATCCGGCTTGCCGTCGACTCCGTAGCCGATGGCGACCTGATAGTCCATCTGCCGGGTGAACCCCAGTACGCCGAGGACCTTGTCGTAGAAGGTCTTCGACTTCTCCCAATCCGCGCAGTTGATTCCGAAGTGGTCGATCATGAGCTCACCGTACATTCGGGGTATGACATACGACCTGATCGTCCGCGGCGGCACCATCGTCGACGGTCTCGGTGGCGATCCCTTTGTCGGCGACGTCGGGGTCCGCGACGGCGTCATCACCGCGATCGGCGTGGTCGACGAATCCGGGACCCGCGAGATCGACGCCACCGGCCTGCTCGTCACTCCAGGCTTCGTCGACCTGCACACCCACTACGACGGCCAGGCGATCTGGTCGGACCGGCTGACGCCGTCGTCGGCGCACGGCGTGACGACGGTGGTGATGGGCAACTGCGGTGTCGGTTTCGCCCCGTGCCGCCCCGACGACCACGACACGCTCGTCGATCTGATGGCCGGTGTCGAGGACATCCCCGGCGTCGTCATGGTCGACGGCCTGCCGTGGACGTGGGAGACGTTCCCGGAGTTCCTCGACGCCCTCGAGTCGCGAAACCGAGACATCGACGTGGCCGCGTTCCTGCCGCATTCCCCGCTGCGGGTGTACGTGATGGGCCGGCGGGGAGTGGACCGCGAACCCGCCACCGAGGAAGACCTGGCCCTGATGCGCAAGCTCGCCGCCGAAGCGGTCCAGGTCGGCGCGCTGGGTTTCGCGTCGTCGCGGCTCACGCTGCACAAGTCCGAAAGTGGCCAGCCGATACCGAGTTTCGAAGCCGGCCACGCCGAGATCGAGGCGATCGCCCGCGGTGTCAAAGACGCCGGCGGCGGACTGATCCAGTTCGTGCCGGACCTCATCGCCGGGGACTACGGTCCAGCGCTGCAGACGGTGTTCGACGTCGCCGAGGACGTGGGCCTGCCGGTGACGTTCACCCTGGCGATCGGCAACGCGGGCGATCCGTTCTTCATCGACGGCCTGAACCTGGTCGAGAAGGCGAACGCCGCCGGCGGAGAGGTCAGCGCCCAGATCTTCCCGCGCCCCATCGGCCTGGTGCTGGGCCTCGAGCTTTCCGGCAACCCGTTCGTGCTGTATCCGTCGTACCGGGAGATCGCCGGGTTGCCGCTGCCCGAACGGGTTGCCGAGATGCGCAAGCCCGAAGTACGGCAACGGATTCTGCACGACAAGCCGGCATCGGACGGACACCCGCTGATGTTCGCCGCCCAGGCCTGGGACTACATGTTCCCACTCGACGACCCACCGAACTATGAGCCCTCGCCGTCGGATTCCATTGGTGCCCAGGCGCGCAAACACGGGATGAACCCGCTCGAGGTGGCGTACGACCATCTCCTGCAGGATGACGGACGGGCGATGCTGCTGGTCACGCTGGCGAACTTCCGCGACGGCAGCCTGGACACCGTTGCCGAACTGATCCGCCGCGACGACGTCGTGCTCGGACTCGGCGACGGCGGAGCCCACTACGGGATGATCTGCGACGCATCGTTTCCCACCTACATGTTGACGCACTGGGTACGCGATCGCGCATCCGGCCGACTGCCGGTCGCCGAGGCGGTGCGGGAGCTGACGTCGACCCCGGCACGGGTTGCGGGGTTGGCCGACCGTGGTCGAATCTCCTTGGGATACAAGGCCGATCTCAACGTCATCGACGCCATGGGCCTGCGGTTGCGCAAGCCCGTCGTCGTCAGCGACCTGCCGGCAGGTGGACGCCGACTCGACCAGACCGCCGACGGCTACGTCACCACCATCGTCTCCGGCGAGGTGATCGCCGAGAACGGGGTCCCGACGGACTCCCGGCCGGGCAGGCTGGTGCGCGGCCGCCGGCCGGCACCCGTCATCTGAACCCGCCGGCGGGTTGATCGCCCGCGGGTCGGGTACACCGTAGGTATCCGCACGGAAAGAGAGATGCCATTGAGCCGCCCCGAACGGCGCCGTCAGCCCGTCCCGGGAGTCCCGGCAACCCGGCCCTTCGCACCCAGCGCCGGTCACCTGCCCATCGAAGACCACGCCCTCATCGGCGACGGTGCGACGTGCGCGCTGGTTCGCCGCGACGGCGCGGTGCCGTGGCTGTGCCTACCGCAGTTCGATTCCGCGCCGTTCTTCGTGTCGCTGCTCGACGCCGAACGCGGCGGCGAGTGGTCGATCGCGCCCGCGGGCCTGCACGGTGGCGAACAACGCTATGCCGACGACACTGCAGTTCTGACAACAACGTTGGCGGGCGATGGCGGTGTGGTCGAGGTGACCGACTTCCTCGCGCTGCGTTCCGGAGCCGACCTGACCGAGATTGCCGCGTCAGGACGCAGTCAGCTCGTCAGGCTCGCGCGCGTCGCCGCAGGCACCGTCACACTGAGGATCCGGTTCGCCCCCGCGCGCAGTGCACCTTCGAACAACTCGGCGGCGCCTGGCTGATCGGTTCGCCCGACCATCCCGATCTGCCGTTGCAGCTGCGATCATCACACCCGCTGCAACCAGACGGCCACGGTGCGCTCACCGCGGAGATCACCCTGCGGGCCGGCCAGACCTACGAGTCGTCGCTGGGTTGGGCGCCGGAACGGCAGATCAGCGTCGGCGTCTTCGCAGCGACACTGTGTGCCCGCACCACCGAAGCCTGGCGGCGCTGGGCAGACCGGATCACCTATGAAGGTCCGCAACGCCACCTCGTCCGGCGGTCAGCACTAACCCTGAAACTGCTCGACCACTCCTCAACAGGCGCGATCATGGCGGCCGCGACTTCTTCGCTACCGGAAAATGTTGGTGGTGAACGGAATTGGGACTACCGATACACGTGGGTCCGAGACGCGGCGTTTTCCACGTATGCGCTGCGCCGGATCGGACTTAGCAGTGACGCCAACGCCTTCCTGTCGTGGACTCTGAACTGCGCCGAACGCGACGGGGGCCCGTCGATCATGTATGCCCTCGACGGTGGCCAACCGCCCGAGGAGTGGACCGACCCGAATCTTCGCGGATGGCGCGACTCGGCACCTGTGCGGTGGGGCAATGCCGCCGCCGGGCAGACTCAACACGACGTCTACGGCGAGCTTCTCGACGTCGCCTACCAGTGGGTGCGCGCCGGCGGCGCGGTCAACGACCATCTGTGGTCATCCCTGTCGTCGCTGGCCGATGCCGCCGCTGAGAACTGGCGTACCCCTGACCACGGAATCTGGGAGATCCGTTCTGCAGGAAGGCCGTTCACCTACTCGGTGGCACTGTGCGAGGTCGCGGTCGACAGGGCGCTACGCATCGCGGAGATGACTGGCCGCTCCTGCCCGACCGAGGCCTGGCGCATAGCGCGCGACGAGATTCGCGCGACACTGCTCGACGGAGCGTGGGACCCGACCAGGGAGACGTTCACCGAACAACTCTCCTTCGACGGGTCCTCACGCGGCGGTCTGGATGGATCGCTGCTCGCCCTCCCATTGCGCCGCGTCGTCGAGTTCACCGATCCACGCATGGTTTCCACGGTGGAAGCGGTCCGGCGCGAACTCGACGCCGGTGACGGGTTGCTCTACCGCTACCGCCACGATGTGTCCTCCGACGGCCTGCACGGTGGCGAGGGGGCGTTTCTGCTGTGTTCGTTCTGGCTCGTCGACAACCTCACCGAACAGGGCCGACTCGACGAGGCGCTCGAACTCTACGACTCGCTGTGCGCCCGCGCCAACCACGTCGGTCTTCTCAGCGAGGAGATCGATCCGCGCGACGGATCGTTCCTGGGCAACTTCCCGCAAGCCTTCAGCCATATCGGCGTGATCGCCAGCGGATTCCGACTCTCCCGGGCGATCGAGGCCCGACGATGAGCCCGCGCCCACTGATCATCCTGGGCGGAACCGGCGACCTGACCGGTCGGCTGCTGCTGCCCTCTCTGGCCCACTTGGTGGCAGCCGGGGCCGCCGCGCCGCCCGTGATCGCCGTCGCCCCCGACGACCTCGACGAGGACGGCTACCGCACCTGGGCGGTTGAGCGGCTCGAAACCCATGCGCCAGAAGCAGATCGGGCCTGTCGAGATGCTGTCGCCGAAAGGCTGGGCTATCAGCGCGGCGACGCCACCGATTCCGGGGCGCTGCGCACGGCCCTGGACCGTGCCGTCGGCTTCGGCGTCGGGGCGCCGGTGATCTACCTGGCCTTGCCCAACGGCATTCTCAGCGACGTGCTGAGCGCGCTGGAGCAGGCAGGTGTCCCGGACGGCACCATGATCGCCGTCGAGAAGCCGTTCGGCGTGGACGGCGCAGACGCTCGGCGCCTCAACCGCCAGCTGCACCGGCTGATCCCCGAAACCGCCGCCTTCCGGATCGACCATTTCATCGCCAAGCGCACCGTCCTCAACATCCTGGGGCTGCGGTTCGCCAACCGACTGTTCGAGCCGCTGTGGAACAACCAGCATGTCGAGAAGGTCGAGATCGTCTACGACGAGATGCTCGGTCTGGAAGGTCGAGCCGGGTACTACGACAAGGCCGGCGCACTGCGCGACATGCTGCAGAACCATCTGCTGCAACTGCTGGCTTTGGTGGTGATGGATCCGCCGCAGGCGCTGGACTCGACGACGCTGCCGTCCCGCAAGGCGGACGCGCTGCGCGCGGTTCGTGTGGTCGAACCCGTCGACGCCGTGCGGGGCCGATACGGCCGCGGCCACCTCGACGGACGTGAGCTGCGCAGCTACCTCGACGAACCCGGCGTCGACCCGGACCGCTCGACCGAGACGTACGCCGAGTTCGTGGTGCACGTCGACAGTTGGCGCTGGGCGGGGGTGCCGTTCCGGCTGCGCACCGGAAAGGCGCTGGCTGCGGCGCGGAAGGAGATCTGTGTGCACTTCCAGCCGGTTCCGCACTCGCCGTTTTCCGGTGCCGCCCCCGAGCCGAACGTGCTGCGGATCAAGCTCGACACCGACGGCATGGTGCTCGAACTCGACCTCAACGGCGAGGACGACCCGTTCGACCTCGAACGCCGCCGGTTCGAAACCGACCCGGCCCCGCCTCCGGTACCGGCCTACGCCACGGTTCTGGAGTCGATGCTGGCGGGCGAATCGACGTTGTCCATCAGCGATGTCGAGGCCGAGGAGAGTTGGCGCATCGTCGAGGGAGTGCTGGCGGCATGGGATGCCGACGGCAGCTCACTCGTCGAATACCCGGCCGGTTCGGAGGGTCCGGTGCCGCCCGCGTCGTGGCGGTGACCCACTCGGGCAGGACGGGCTCAGTGCCCACGCCTGCGCAGGGCGGGGTGCTGACTTGTCAGTAGCGGCAACAACATCCGGCGCGGCATCAGTTCGAACATCTTGGTGCTGATCTTGTTCGGGATCCCGGGGATCACGCCGCCGCGATCATGCTCGAGCGCCTCGATCCCCTGCCGCGCCACTTCGCGCGACTCCACCCACATGAACTTCGGGAAGGCTGCGGCAAAGGTGCGCTCGTCCATGCCGGCGACCTGCAGGAACTCGGTGCGCACCGGCCCGGGATGCAGCGCGGCGACGGTGACGCCGGTGCCGGCAAGCTCGGCACGCAGACCGTCGGTGTAGGACCGGACGAACGCCTTGGTCGCAGCGTATCCGGACTGACCGGGGAAGGGCTGGAAGCCGGCGGTCGATCCGACGTTGAGGATCGCGCCGCGTCCGCGCGGCACCATCTGTTGCACCGCCCGGGTGGCCAGATCGATCACGGCCTCGACGTTGACGCGCACCTGCGCGATCTCGGCTGCCGGCGACGAATCCACCACCGGCCCGATGGTTCCGTGGCCGGCATTGTTGATCAGCACGTCGACGGTCAGGCCGCGGCGCTCGACCTCGGCGAGCAGGTCGGCGCGGGCGGCGGGATCGGCGACATCACAGGCGATCACCTCGACGCGGACCGCGTCACCGAGTTCGGCCGCGAGGTCGCGCAGCCGTTCCTCCCGGCGGGCGACCAGCGTGACGCCGTGCCCTCGGGCGACCAGTTCGCGGGCAAGGTCGGCGCCGATGCCCGAGGACGCTCCGGTGATGACGGCGGTGCTGGAGGGCGACGGTGAGGGCAACGGCATAGGACACGGTATCCATGGCCTCTGCAGGTGGCCGATCCGCGGTGCCGTGTTTGCGACTCCACGCTACTTTCCATAGAATATTTTCTATAGAGATAGGGAGGTGACGGCATGGCGCTGTCAAGTGAAGAGAGGTCGCTCCTCGACACGGTGCACGACTTCGTCGAAAAGCAGGTCAAGCCCGTCGTCCGGGAACTCGAGCATGCCAACACCTACCCCGAGGAACTCATCGAGACGATGAAGGAGATCGGGATCTTCGGCCTCGCGATTCCCGAACCGTACGGCTTCGGCCAGGTGTCGATGCCCTGCTACGTCCAGGTGACCGAAGAACTCTCCCGCGGCTGGATGAGCCTGGCAGGCGCCATGGGCGGGCACACGGTGGTGGCCAAACTGATCATGATGTTCGGCACCGAGGAGCAGAAGCAGCGGTATCTGCCGCGGATGGCAACGGGCGAACTGCGCACCACGATGGCGCTGACCGAGCCCGGCGGCGGTTCGGACCTGCAGGCGATGCGGACCTCGGCGAGCCGCGACGGCGACGAGTACGTCATCAACGGCAGCAAGACCTGGATCACCAACGCGCGTCGCGCCGGATTGATCGCGCTGATGTGCAAAACCGACCCCTCCGCCGAGCCCGCCCACCGCGGCGTGTCCATCCTGCTGGTCGAGAAGGTGCCGGGCTTCACCGTGTCCAAGGATCTGCCCAAGCTCGGCTACAAAGGTGTCGAGAGCTGCGAGCTGAACTTCTCCGACTGCCGGGTGCCCACGGATGCTCTGCTCGGCAGCAGTGAAGGCGCCGGGTTCGCTCAGATGATGAAGGGCCTGGAGGTCGGCCGACTTCAGGTCGCGGCCCGTGCCACCGGTGTCGCCAAGGCGGCGTTCGAGGACGCCCTGCGCTACGCCCAGGAGCGGGAGAGCTTCGGCAAACCGATCTGGCAGCATCAAAGCGTGGGCAACATGCTCGCCGACATGGGCACCAAACTGTCCGCGGCGCAGGCGCTGTTGCTCAGTGCCGCAGAGAAGTTCGACTCCGGCGCGCGCTGCGACATGGAGGCCGGCATGGCGAAGCTGTTCGCCTCCGAGATGGGCATGGAGATCGCGCTGGACGCCGTCCGGGTGCACGGCGGCTACGGCTACTCCACCGAATACGACGTGGAACGGTACTTCCGGGACGCCCCGCTGATGATCGTCGGTGAAGGCACCAACGAGATCCAGCGTGGGGTGATCGCCAAGCAGCTGGTCAAACGAGGCGGTCTGGACCAGTGACACTCCCAGGAACCGCTGCGGGAGGGCCGCTTCCACTACACGGAATCACGGTGCTCTCGCTCGAGCATGCGGTGGCGGCACCGTTCGCGACCCGCCAGCTCGCCGACCTCGGGGCCAGGGTGATCAAGGTGGAACGACCGGGCAGCGGGGACTTCGCCCGGCAGTACGACGATTCGGTCAACGGTGAGTCGAGCTATTTCGTCTGGCTCAACCGCTCGAAGGAGTCGATCGCACTCGACGCCAAGAGCGAGGGCGGGCGAAAGGTCCTGCACGAGTTGGCTGATCAGGCCGACGTCATCCTGCAGAACCTCGGTCCGGGTGCGGCCGCACGTCTGGGCCTGTCGGCCGAGGAGGTGCGTGCGCGCGACCCCAAAAAGATCGTCGTGTCGGTGACCGGATGGGGCAGCACCGGTCCGTGGGCCGACCGCAAGGCCTACGACCTACTGGTCCAGTGCGAGACCGGGCTGGTGTCACTGACCGGAACCCGCGACGAGGTCGCCAAGGTGGGGGTGTCCATCGCCGACATCGCCGCGGGGATGTATGCGTTCAGCGGAACTCTGGCCGCGCTGTACCGCCGGCAGGTCACCGGTGAGGGCGCAACGATCGAGGTCTCGTTGTTCGAGTCCCTGGCCGAATGGGTGGGCCAGCCGGCACATTTCACCGCGGGCGCGGGTCGGCAACCCGGAAGGTTCGGGGCGCAGCACGCAACGATCGCGCCGTACGGCCCCTTCACTGCCGGCGACGGCCACACCGTGTTGATCGCCATCCAGAACGAACCCGAATGGTCCCGGTTCTGCAGCGGGGTGCTGCAGCGACCCGATATCGCCGAGGATCCGCGGTTCACCTCCAGCACCCAGCGGGTCGCGCATCGCGACGAGGTGAACGCCAGAATCACAGACGTTTTCGCCACCCTGACCACACCGGAACTGCAGTCGCGTCTGACCGCCGCACGGATCGCCTTCGCCGGTGTCAACACCATCGGCGAGTTCCTCGAGCATCCGATTCTGGAGGCACGGGACCGCTGGCGCACAGTCGAGACCGAGCACGGCCCGGTGCGCGCGCTGCTCCCGCCGATCGATCTCGGAGTCGAAGCGCAGATGGGCCCGGTGCCGGCACTCGGCGAGCACACCGCCGACATCCTGACCGAACTCGGTCATGATCCACTGGAATTCGCCGGTGAAACACAGAAACGACGCGAGGAGCCGTCATGACAGCGCACCAGTCCAGTGCAGGATTGGAACAGTACGTGAGCGACTGGACGCCCGAACCCGCCACCATCACCGAGACTCTCACCACGACGCGGGCTGCCGAGCTGGCGGCCACCTTGGATCTCGACATGTCCCCCGGCACCGGTGATGCGTTGCCCGCGATGTGGCACTGGGTGTACTTCACCGAGTGGCCCGCCACCGCCGATCTGGGTGCTGACGGTCACCCACGCAACGGACATTTCCTGCCCCCCATCCCCGACCGCCGCAGGATGTTCGCCGGCGGCCGACTGACCATCCACGCGCCCCTGACACT
This sequence comes from Mycobacterium sp., assembly GCF_049683935.1. GTDB lineage: Bacteria > Actinomycetota > Actinomycetes > Mycobacteriales > Mycobacteriaceae > Mycobacterium. The sequence continues at coordinate 30,073 of NZ_JBAUJR010000321.1, forward strand.
CGGGCAACCGGCCAGCCGGGACGCTGCGGTGGTGTCGGCGAAGGTCAAGCGTGGCAAGAGTGGCGAACTGCTCTTCGTCACCGTGCGTTACGAGTTCAGCCAGGACGGGCAGGCCCGGATGACCGAGGAGCAGGATCTGGTCTACCGCAGCGACGCCGGTTCGAGCACATCCTTCGAGAAGGTGGCCGAGCCGCTGCCGCCCCCGAGCACTCCGTGGGCGATCGAACCGATCACCCACCCGGTTCTGCTGTTCCGTTTCAGCGCCCTGACCTCCAACGGGCACCGAATCCACTACGACGAGCAATACACGACCCAGGTCGAGGGCTTTCCCGGGCTGGTGGTCCACGGCCCGCTGCTGGCGATGTACATGTCCGAGTTGGCGCGCACCAACAGCGAACGGCCGCTGCACACCTTCGAGTTCCGGTTGATGAGACCGGTTTTTGTCGGCGACCGGATCCGGGCCCAGGGCAGCCCTTCAGCTGACGGTTCCTCCGCGGAACTCTCGCTGGTCTCCGGCACAGCCAACGTCCATGCCAGCGCGCAGGCCTCCTACCTGTGACGGCGGGGCCCGATCTCGACACCGTCCGGTCAGCCCGGTCATTCCTGTTCGTACCGGGGGACCGGCCGGACCGATTCGCCAAAGCAGTTGCAGCACAGCCCGATATCGTCCTCATCGATCTCGAGGATGCGGTTGCCGCCGACGACAAGTCGACCGCACGAGCGCATACCGCAGGCTGGCTTCGCGCGGGCAACCGGGCGGTGGTCCGCATCAATGCCGCCGACACGCCCTGGCATGACGACGATCTCGCGATGGTCGCCGAACACCGCCCGGCGGTGATGCTGGCGAAGGCCGAGCACCCGGATCAGATCGGCCGCATCGTCGCGCTGGCGCCGGAGGCAGCGGTCCTCCCGCTGATCGAGACGGCGATCGGCGTCCTGGCGGTCAGAGAGCTGTGCGCGGCCCCCGGGGTGGCCCGGGTGGCCTTCGGCAGCATCGATCTGGCGAATCAGCTCGGCGTGGGCCCCGACGATCGCGAGGCACTGCTGAGCTACCGGACGATGCTGGTACTCGCGTCCGCGGCCGCCGGGCTGGCGTCCCCGATCGACGGTGTGACGACGTCGTTCACCGAAACCGGTTTCGTGACATCAGATTTTGTACACGCACTCAGGCTGGGACTGGGGGCGAAGTTGTGCATCCACCCGACGCAGGTTGCCGCAGTGCACGCCGCGGCGCTGCCGTCGGGTGCGGACGTGAAGTGGGCGAACAAAATCGTGGCGGCGGTCGCGGCCGGTGACTCCGCCGTCGCGGTCGACGGTGAGATGGTCGATGTGCCGGTGCTCGCACGTGCCCGTCAGATCATCGCTGCGGCCGCTCGCGGCTGACAGCGTCGGATCTACCCGAGTGTCCCGCTGGCGCCGAGGTGCTCGGCAAGCAGGGCACCGGCTTTGCGGACGTGATGGGCCATCGCCGCCCGGGCGGCCTCCTCGTCGCCGGAGCGCAGATGCTCGATGATCGCGCGGTGATCCTGCGCAGAGGCTTCCGGCCAGCCCTCGACGGCGGCGAAGAACTTGCGGGGCGCGTACGCCAGCGTGGTCTTGATCAGCCAGCGGATCTTGCGGGCACCGGCCAACCGGTAGATGGTTTCGTGGAATCGGTGATTGAGCCGCTCGACGGATTCGTAGTCCTTGTCGAACGCCGCCTGCTCGAGCTCGGCCTGTATCCCCTCGAGCTGGTCCACCAACTCGGGGCTGATCACCCGCGCTGCGCGCGCGGTCAACTCACCCCCCAGCATCGCCTGGGCGTCGTAGATGTCCCGGATGTCCTCACTGGACAGGGCCGTCACCGAGAAGCCCCGTCGCGGCTCGATGGTCAGGAACCCCTCGGTCTGCAGCAGTAGGAGTCCTTCTCTGGCCGGTGTGGCGCTGATACCCAGGTCGTCGGCGACGGTTTCCGGTCGGATGTACTCGCCCGCAGGCAACTGGCCCGAGACGATCAGCTCACGGACGTGCGCGGCGGCGAGGTCGCTGAGCCGCAGCGGGCCTCGCTTGCGGTCAGCGGAGGCCGGCGGTTTCACCGCTCAAATATAGACAATATTCTCCTGCGAGCGGATGCACACGCCGCGCCTCGGTCCGGGCGTGAACACGCTAATGTATGTACAAACCGTGTGATTGTTTCTGCCAGAATGAACCGCCCGCCCCCAGCCCTATCCCAGGTCCGACGCGTATAAGCGGGCCTGGGGCGCACCCGAGGCCCGCCCGGCGCCTCGGCGAACGTTGACATTTGGCGGTGAGAATGCGTACATATCGCCATCGACTCTCGATGAAACGCGCTGCCGTAGGGGGAGGTGCTCTGGTCGGATGACCGCCGAATCGACCGCGGGGCCGGCCTATCGGCGAATCGCCGAGGCATTACGACTGACGGTGCTGCGCTCCCCCGACGCCGAACTCCGACTGCCTACCGAAGCGGAGCTCGCCGAACAGCACGGGGTGAGTCGCCAAACGGTCCGGCGGGCGTATCAGGAATTGGTGTCCGACGGCCTGGTGACCCGCACGCCGGGTCGCGGCACCTTCGCCGCGCGCGGCGGCTCGCAGTATCTGCGGCGGTTCGGGACGGTCGAGGATCTGCTGAGCCTGTCGATCGACACCGAGATGGAGGTGCTGACACCGCTCACCCGGCGGGTCGAGATCGAGGCTGCCGGCCGTCTCGGGTTGTCCGGCGACGCCATCAGCACGGTGTCCTTCCGCCGACTCCACCTCGGAGTTCCGTTCTGTGTCACCGACGTGTACCTGCCACCGGAGATAGGCGCGTTGATCACCGAGGCCCCTGAGGTGCAACGGGGCGCGCGCAGTTCGCGGACGATCATCGGGTTGCTCGACCCGGTCCTGCCGGACCCGATCGGCGGGGCGGACCAGACGATCACCGTCGCGCTGGCAGATGCCCGGGTCGCGGCCGCCACCGAATGTGAGCCCGGGGAGCCGATGCTGAGGATCGACCGGATGTATCGAACGATGGCCGGGGACGCGGTGGAACTGGCGGTTTCCAGGTTCGTCACCTCGCTGTACAGCTACCGGTCCAGCCTGCGACGCGCACGCAGTTGAACAGGGGGAATCCGATGCCGCCAGCCGCAGATGACGCGGGAGACCCGGCGTTCGCGCCTCAGAGCGGGATCGCCGCCGTGGACCGGGCCGTGGCCGTGTTGGACGTCTTCACCCGGGGCACGCTGCGACTCGGTGTCAGCGACATCGCCCGGGCGACGGGATTGAGCACCAGTACCGCGCACCGGGTGCTGGCCGCGTTGTGCACCCACGGCCTGGTGACGAAGTTGGGGCCGAATTACGCACTGGGACCGCGCATTCTGCAACTGGCCGCCGCCGCCCGGGACACCGGGAACCTCACCGCGGTCGCCCGCCCGGTGATGACACGACTGCGCGATGCCACCGGCGAGACGGTGGGACTGCATGTGGTCAAAGGCAGTGGTCGGTTCGTCATCGACCAGGTCGAAAGCACTCAACCGCTACGGCGCACCTACACCGAGTGGGGCCAGTCGATCCCGCTGTACCAGGGTGCCCCCGGCCGGGTGCTGCTCGCCTATGCCGACGAGCCGACCATTGCCGCCGTGCTGTCAGGACCACTCGAGAGCGTCACCTCCAGCACGGTGGTGGACCGCGAGGAACTGCTGCATCAGATCGATCTGGTGCGGCGCAACGGATACACCTTCTCCTTCGAGGAACGGGTGGCCGGGATCCGGTCGATAGCGGTGCCGCTGTGGGACTACACCGGTTCGGTCATCGCCGCGATGAGCGTGACGGGACCCGCGATGCGGGTGACCGAGGACTGGATGTACCGCAATCTGCCCGCAATTCTGCAAGCGGCTGCCGATATCTCGTCCGAGCTGGGGTACTCCACCCCGGTGTGACCCACGATGCGAACCCGATCCTCAGTGACGGTTGACACATCGGCTCGGCGCGGCCTAACGTTCCCGCTGTACGGATAACCTTCCCGCCAGACGGGAAGCATCCGTTCGAGGTGCGAACTTCGTCGCTGTGGGCCAGTGGTACGACTGTGATATGGCCGCATGATCTTACGCAGTCGCCCCAGGTGCTTGTCGCGCTCAATTCACCCTTGAGCAGCACTGATATCACTTCCAACAAATTCGCCGTGGGGGTTGACTCTCAAATGTACGGCCATATGGTGGAGGTTGACCCAGATCACAGAAGATCGGATTGAGCATGAAACGTCACACCACCCGCACGATCCTCGCCGGCACCGCAACGGTTGCGCTGGCGCTGTCGGGATGCGCCTCCGACTCCGAGGGCACCGACTTCGCCAACACCCCGCTGCGCTGGGTCGTGTCCAGCGCGCCCGGCGGCGGGTTCGACACCACCACCCGCCAGCTGGAACCCGCCTTCACCGAGGCACTGGGCACCACCGCGACCGTCGAGAACCACGAAGGTGGCGGCTACGCCATCGGCGCACAGACCATGCTGACCAATGGAGCCGACTGCACGAGCGTCGTGACCCACGGGATCCCGCACCTGAACTTCTCGTACATGACCCAGGACGTCGACTACGACCTCGCCAGCTTCGCTCCGGTCGGCGGCATCAGCATCGAACCCGGCGTCATCCGGGTACGGAACGACTCGCAGTGGCCGGACATCCAGGCGTTCGTCGACGATGCCAAGGCCCGGCCCGGCCAGATCAAGATCAGCGTCTCGGACCTGCAGAGCAACAACTACATCGCGCTGCTGCAGATGGAGCGTGACCTCGGCATCGACCTCAACATCATCGGCTACGACGGGGGTGGGCCCTCGCGTACCGCACTCGTCAGCGGCGAGGTCGACGCCACCCACGCGGGGGTGTTCAACAGCCTGGCGATCGCCGACGACACCCGGGTGATCGCCGTCAGCCAGCCGGAGAACAAGTGGCCCGAAGTCACCGACAACGCACCTCCGATCAACGAGGCGCTCGGTGTCGACCTTCCCGCCAACGCCTCGAACTACGTGCTGTTCGCGTCCGCGGAGTGCCGTGACAACAACCCCGAGCGCTATCAGGCACTCGTCGACGCGCTGCAGACTTCGTTGGAGAACGAGGCGTACCTGGCGAACCTGGAGCAACTCGGCGAGCAGTCGAAGGTGTCGTACCTGACACCCGACGAACTGGAAGCCCTCGCCCAGGAGTCCCAGGACAACATCGAGCAGCTCCTCGAGGCGAATCCGAATGCATTCGCCGGCTGAGCCTGTGACAACGACGGAGCACCACACGGGCAGTGTGGCGGCGAGGGCCCTCCTCGTCGCCACCCCGGGCGGCATGGCGGTTCTGACCGGGGTTCTCGCCTGGATGATGTCGATGGACCTCAACCCCGCAGACCAGGGTTATCCGCGGGTTCTCGCGACCCTGCTTGCGCTGATCGGCCTCTGGAACGTCGTCACAGATCTGCGGGAACGCGCGGACAATGACGAGCCGGACGCCGAGTACGGCAGATTGGTCGCCTGGCGGGTCGTCGCGTTCATCGGGTTGGTGGCCCTCAGTGTCTGGCTGGTCACCCCGATCGGCTTCTACCCGGCCGCCGGCTTGATGATCCTGGGCGGCCTGTGGATCCTCGGAATACGAAAGCCTTTGGTACTCATCGGCTTTCCCCTCATTCTGGTGGGTCTGGGCTATGTGCTGTTCAGCATCCTGCTCGGGCTGCCCCTACCACTTGCCAGAGGATTCTGATGCTCGACAACATAACCTCCGGTCTCGAGCTGCTACTTCAGCCGGCACCGATGATGTGGTTGGTCGTCGGCGTCTCGGTCGGTTTTGTCGTCGGCGTGCTGCCGGGACTGAGCACCTCGAACACCGCCGCGCTGCTACTGCCGTTCGCCATCACGCTGCCACTGGAGAACTCACTGGTCTTGATCGTGAGCATCTATGCCGGAGCACAATTCGGCGGCGCGGTGCCGGCCATCCTGTTCAACGTACCCGGTGAGGCCGGATCGGCGGTCACTGCGCTGGACGGCTATCCGCTGGCGAAAAAGGGCCAGGCGGGACTGGCCATCGGCATCGCCCGCATGGCCTCGGTGCTCGGCGGTGTGATCAGTGGGCTGTTCGTCCTGTTCCTGCTCGAACCGCTCGGGGCGCTGTCACTGAAATTCGGCGCCCGCGAGATGTTCGCCATCATCGTGCTCGGTCTTGTCGTCGCGTCCTCACTGATGGGCGGCTCGGCACGCAAGGGTGTGATGGTGGGCCTGCTCGGGCTGCTGCTCGCCGTGGTGGGTGTCAGCCCCGCGACCGCCGAAACCCGGTTCACGTTCGGCGAACTCCAGCTCTACGACGGAGTCCCGTTCCTCGCCGCGCTGATCGGCGTGTTCGCGATCAGCGAGATGCTGATGCTGGTCGGTTCCGATCAGATGCAGAAGAACCAGAAAGAACAGGGCATCAAGCCCGGCGGAATACGCAAGGAGACCCGGGACGCCATCGACGGAGTCAAGGCGACCCTGAAACAACCCGGGGCCGTGGGACGAGCAAGCGGTGTCGGCATCATCCTCGGCATCATCCCGGGCCTCGGCGCGGCGGTCGCCAACTTCATCAGCTACTCGTTCGAGAAGCGACGCTCCAAGACCCCCGAGGAGTTCGGCAAGGGCAGCCACAAGGGCATCATCGCGTCGGAAGCCTGCGACAACGCGGTCGCGAGTTCGAGCCTGATTCCGACGTTCACCCTCGGCATCCCGGGCAGCGCCACCATGGCCGTCGTGTTGGCCGCGTTCTACCTGCAGGGCATCCAGCCCGGACCGCGGGTGCTGCAGACCAACAGCGCCGAGGTGTTCGCGGTGGCGCTTGCGCTGATCGTGGCCAGCGTCCTGATCCTGCCTCTCGGCGTTCTGCTGGCCGGTCCGCTGGCCTCGGTCACGAAGGTGCCGCTGTCCCTGCTGGTTCCGACGGTGCTGTTCATGTCGATGGTCGGTGTGTACGCGATCCGCAACTCGATCTTCGACGTGGGATTGGCGCTGTTCTTCGGTGTGGTCGGGCTTCTGTTGCGACTCAACGGATATCCGGTGATCCCACTGATCCTCGGCATCATCCTCGGGCCTCTCGCGGAGGAGTATCTGCTGCGCAGTCTGCAGTTGGCCGACGGGCCGTCGTACTTCTTCGGTTCGATCGTCGTCAACATCCTGTGGGCGATCCTGGTCGCCGCTCTGGCTGCGATGGCCTTCTCCAGCGTGCGGAAGCGTCGCAACGAGCGCGCGGCCGCGGCCGAGACGGTCGATCAGCACAACTAGAAGGGAGGCCCCGTGCGGGCCGCAATCGTCACCGGCGCAAGCCGAAACATCGGGCTGGCGATCGCCCGTCGGCTGCTCGCCGACGGCTGGAACGTCTGCCTCACCGGCCGCGACCAGGCCGGTGTCGCCGCCGCGGCCACTGCGTTGGCCGAGGACGGCGCGAGTGACGCCGTTCGCTGGTTCGCCGGTGACATCGGCGTCGAAGCCGACGTGCACCGCCTTGTCAGCGAGGTGGAAAACGCCTGGGGGGCAGTCGATGCAGTCGTCAACAACGCGGGCATCCGGGCGCACGGACCGATCGAGTCGATTCAGCTCGAGCACTGGGATGCGGTGCTGGGAACGGTTCTCACCGGCGCGTTCCTGACTTCGAAGGCGGTGCTGCCTGGCATGCGGGAACGCCGCTGGGGAAGGATCGTCAACATCGCCGGGATGTCGGGTCAGTCGGGCGCGGCAGGCCGGGCACCGGTGATCGCCGCCAAAGCCGGTCTGATCGGCCTGACCAAAGCCTGCGCACACGAGGCCGGCGGTTCGGGCGTCACGGTCAACGCCATCTCCCCCGGACTGATCGACACCGAACGCCGGCCCGGCCTCGGGGACTCCGGTGTTGCCGAGCAGCACTATCAACATCTGGGCGACCAGGGCAATCCCGTCGGCCGCATCGGAACGGTGGACGACGTCGCCGGCGCGGTGTCCTACCTCTGCGGCGAGGACGCCGGATACGTGACAGGACAGGTGATTTCGGTGAACGGCGGTGCCTACATGTGAGGCTGACCCGCCGGGCGTACGCCCGAATGAACACCGGTCTATCGAGAAAGGTTTGTTGATGGTTGAGGTCAGTGCGCAGACGAGGCGGTTGGCGGAGTATCTGGCCGGGGTGCCCGACACCTCGTTGCCCGCGGAGGTGATCCACAAAACCAAACACCACCTCATCGACACCGTCGCGGCGATGGTCTCCGGGGCCCGACTACCCGCCGGGATCCGCGGGCTGGCCTACCTCGGCAACACCGACCAGGGCCCCAGCGCCCTGATCGGCGGCGGACGCGCCGGGGTGGTCCAAGCCGCCCTGGCCAACGGCATGTCCGCCCACGCCGATGAAACCGACGACTCCCACGCCCGCTCCATCAGCCACCCCGGATGCGCCGTGGTCCCCGCCGCCCTGGCCATCGGCGACCACCAACACAGCAGCGGCGAACAACTCCTGCGCGCGGTCGCCGCCGGCTACGACACCGGCACCCGGGTCGTGCTCAGCCTCGGACAACCAGTACTGAACACCGAATCCCACGGCCGCAGCACCCACGCCTACTGCGGGCTGTTCGGCGCCGCGGCCACCGCCGCGACCCTGTACCGATTCACCGAAGAACAAACCCGCCACACCCTGTCCTACGCCGCCCAAAGCGCCGCCGGAGTCACCAGCTGGGTCCGCGACCCCAACCACATCGAAAAAGCGTTCGTCTTCGCCGGCATGCCCGCCTCCAACGGCGTCCGCGCCGCCGCGATGGTCGCCTCCGGCTGCGACGGCGTCGCCGACGTCTTCGCCGGCACCCCCAACTTCCTCGACGCCCTCTCCGCCGACGTCCGCCGCGACGAACTCGCCGACCAACTCGGCCACCGCTACGAAATCCTGGCCACCAACATCAAAAAATTCGCCGTCGGCTCCCCCGCCCAAGCCGCCGTGCAAGCCATCCTCGAACTCGTTGAAGAACACCCCATCGACCCCACACAGGTCACCAACATCCGCATCGTGCTACCCCATGACCTGTGCCGCGTCGTCGACAACCGCACCATGCCCGACATCTGCTGCCAATACCTCGTCGCCGGCACACTGGTCGACAGAGCCTTCACCTTCGCCATGGCCCACGACGACCACCGCATGACCGACCCACAAATCACCGCACTACGCCACAAAACCGACCTGATCCCCGACCCCGACAAAGCCGGCGTCCGCACCGCCGAGGTCACCGTCACCCTCACCGACGGCACCACCCGCCACCGCTACATCGGCGCCGTCCGCGGCACCGTCGACGATCCCATGACCGACGACGAAATCACCGCCAAAGCGGTCGACCTCATCGAACCCATCCTCGGCACCACACAAACCACCAGCCTCATCCACCAACTCTGGACCCTCGACACCTGCCCCGACATCACCACCATCACCAACACCCTCACCACCACAGCACTCACCGCGGCCACACGATGACGGCCCCGATGCCGACCGAGGTGCACAGCACCGCCGAGTCGTTGGCCCAGTGGGCACACGACGCGGTGCCGGGGGCCGCCGATCTCGAGCTTGCGCGGACGGCTCTGATCGACACCGTCGCCGTCGCCATGGCGGGGGCCGGCCATCCGTTGACCGGCCTGGTCTCCGAACTGCCGCCCGCCGCACGCTGGGCGGCCCAGGCCCACGTCCTGGACTACGACGATCTGCACCTGCCGTCCACCACCCACATCAGCACCGTGTGCGTCCCTGCGGCCGCAGCTGTCGGCGGTGACGCAGGCGCCTATCTGGCCGGTGCGGGGGTAATGGCCCGGTTGGGGGCCGCGCTGGGGTGGAACCACTACTCGCGCGGCTGGCACGCCACCTCGACCACGGCCCCCATGGGTGCCGCCGCCGTCGCTGCCAGCGCCCTCGGT
>NZ_JBAUJR010000322.1:0-8141 GCF_049683935.1 Mycobacterium sp.
GCTGGGCTCAGACGAGAACAGCGCGTGGGCCCGCGTCGACGACACCGGCGTCGGCATCGACGAGGCGGACCTGCCGAGGGTGTTCGACGTCGCCTATCGCGGGTCCAACAGCCGGGTGCCGCGCACCGATTCGTCGCTGCCGAGCGGGTCGGGTCTCGGGTTGGCGATCGCCGCCGGACTCGTTCAGGCCCACCGCGGCACGCTGTCGGCGCACAACCTGCCCACCGGCGCCCGCTTCGAGGTCCGCCTGCCCCTGGCCAGCGACTGAACTCGGTTGCCGCGGAATAGCATTCCGGGTCGTGATCGCGCTGGTCATCGCAGCCAGGAATGCTATTCCGCGGGCGCGTGACGTGAGCCCGTATGGGGCCGGCTGTCAGCGGAGGATGATGCTGTCATGGCGAAGTCGTTCACGCTGGTACAGCTGAAATACTTCACGGTCGTCGCGCGGCTGGAGAACATGCGTGCGGCCGCGTTCGAGCTCGACGTCACCCAGTCCACGCTGTCGGCAGCCATCCACAAGCTGGAGAGCGAGGTGGGGGCGAAGCTGTTCCACCGCCGGTCCAACCGCGGCCTCCGCCTGACCGCGGAAGGGCGGCGTCTACTGATGGGGGCCAGAACGGTCCTCGAAGATGCTGACCAGCTCTACCGCTCGGTGCGCGCCGAGCGCGAGGAACTGGCGGGCGATCTGGTCGCGGGAATCTTCTCGCCGATCGCTCCCTTTCTTGCACCGAGGATCCTCACGGCATTCCAGCATCAGCATCCGGCGATCAGACTCAGCTTTCTCGAAGCCGACCAGGAGACGCTCATGCGATCCCTGGCCGAGGGAACCTGCGAGACCGCGCTGATGTACGACCTCGGGTTGAGTACGAGTTACGAATATCGGGTGCTGCGGCGAGTCCCCCCGCACCTGTTGGTTTCGGAGAATCACCCTCGTGCACGCCATCCGGACGTCCCCGTGCACCTGCGCGAATTCGAGGACGAGCCGTTCGTGCTGCTCGACCTGAAGCACAGCCGGGAGTACTACCTCGACATCTTCAAGCGATTGGGACTGCGTCCGCGCATCCGGCATCTGGTGTCCGGCTACGAGACGGTGCGGTCGTACGTCAGCATGGGACATGGTTATTCGCTGCTGAATTGGCGGTTGGCGGGCGATGTGACGTACGCGGGGGGACGGGTCGTCCCGCTGGAACTGGCCGATGAACTGGCGCCGATCGAACTGGTCCTGGTGCGGTTGCGGGGTGCGCGGACGACGCGGAAATCGATCGCCTTCGAAGAAATCTGCTCGACCCTGCACAGCGCAGATAGCGGCTCCACGCTCTTCTGATCGATTATTTCGAACGGTGCGTGCGATCTATTTTGTTGGACTCGTTCGGCCGTCTTCATCAGACTTCAGTGATGTGATCCCCGTCTCGTCCGACCCTGCAGCATCACTGAGAAGAGAGCTCCCATGACAACGCAGGACCACGTTGTTCCGCCCGACCCCGAGTCCACGGACCAGTCCACACGTAGCACCGGGATGCAGAAACGGGTCCTGGCCGGCGGCAGCATCGGCCAGTTCATCGAGTTCTACGACTTCACTCTGTACGGATTGTCGGCAGTCACCCTCTCCCAGCTCTTCTTCCCCGGAGAGAACGCGCTGGCCGGACTGCTCGCCACCTTCGCGACCTTCGGCGTCGCCTTCCTGGTGCGTCCTCTGGGTGGCCTGTTCTTCGGGGCGGTCGGCGATCGCATCGGCCGCCGCAAGGTCTTGTTCGTCACGTTGATGCTGATCGGCCTCGCCACCACTCTGATCGGGTTGCTGCCCACCTACGAGACAATCGGGGTGTTCGCGCCCATCCTGTTGGTTCTGTGCAGGTTGATCCAGGGCTTCTCTGCCGGCGGCGAATCCGTCGGCGCTCCGGCCTTCGTGTTCGAACACGCGCCGCTGGAACGGCGCGGCTTCTGGATCAACGTGACCTTGGCGGCGACCGCACTGCCCTCGGTGATCGGCGGAACGCTGATCCTCGTGCTCTCGTCCACGATGACGCCGGAGGCATTCGACTCCTACGGCTGGCGCATTCCCTTCCTGCTCGCTTTACCGCTGGCCTTCTTCGGACTGTGGATCCGCTCCAAGACCGAGGAGTCCGAGGCGTTCAAGCAGGTGTTGCGCAAGCATGAGCACAAGGAGTACAGCCCTATCCGTAAAGCGTTCCGCGAGAACAGGGTTCGGATGCTTCAGGTCATCTGCGTGATGGCACTGACCGCAATGGGCTTCTATTTTCTCTCCGGCTACTTCGTCTCCTACGTCCAGGTCACCGGCGAACTCAGCCGCGAGGCATCACTGGCGGCCAATGCGGTCGCGATGGCGTTGTACGCCGTTTTGCTTCCCATCGGCGGAATGATCGGCGACCGCGTCGGCCGCAAGCCGATGCTCATCACCGGCGCCGCCGCTCTGGCCGTGCTGTCGATTCCCTGCTTCATGCTCGTGACCAGCGGGTCGCTGGGTCTCGCGATCCTCGGCCAGCTGTTGTTCGTGATCCCCATGTGTGTTTACGGAGGCGGTTGCTACACGTTCTTCGTCGAGATCTTCACAACCGAGACGCGCTTCACTTCGGCGGCGATCAGCTACAACGTCGCCTACGCAGCCTTCGGCGGCACCGCGCCGTTCATCGGAACCATGCTGGTGTCCACCACTGGAAAGGACTCTGCACCGGGCTTCTACATGGCCGCTGCCGCGGCCATCGTCGGCCTGTTCCTGGTGTTCACCAACGTCCCCGAGACCCGCCACCGCGTCAGCTGATCGCTTCCGACACAAAGGAGTTCCATCATGGGTGCTTCCCAGTTCCTCACCGATTTCCACCACGTGGCCACCTTCGGCGCGACCGCCGACAGCGGTGTCGACCGCCAGGCCGCGACCGCTGAGGACAAACTCAGCCGCGACTGGTTCGCCGCTTTCGCCGCTGCGCGCGGCTGGCAGTTGCGGGTGGACGCCATCGGCAACATGTTCGCCCTCATCGACTTCAAACCCGGTGCGCCCTACGTGCTCATCGGGTCACACCTCGACTCCCAGCCGCTGGGCGGCCGTTTTGACGGGGCCTACGGTGTCATCGCTGCACTGCACGCCGCGGAGCGCGTGGCCGCGCGGGTCGCCGAGGACGGTGCCCATGTCGAGTTCAACATCGGGGTCGTCAACTGGTTCAACGAAGAGGGCGGTCGCTTCCCCCCGTCGATCATGGGATCGTCGGTGTTCGCCGGTCTGATGGATGAGGGTGAGGTTCTGCAGGTGCGGGATCTGGCGGGAGTCTCGGTGGCCGAGGCCCTCGACGCGATCGGCTACCGCGGCGCCGATCCGCGTCCCGCGGTCGCCGGATACGCCGAAATCCACATCGAGCAGGGACGCATCCTGGAGCGCGAGGGCATCAACCTGGGTGCGGTGGACTACTCCTGGTACACCCAGAAGCTCGACATCGAGGTGCTCGGTGAGCAGTCGCACACGGGCGCCACCGCGATGGCCGACCGCCACGACGCGCTGGTCGCCGCCAGCAAGGTCGTGTTGTTGGTCCATGACGTGACCAAGAAATTCGACGACGAGGCCATCGTGTCGTCGGTCGGCCGATTCACGGTGGAACCCAACTCGCCGATCGTCGTGGCCCGCCGCGTGCATCTCGTCGCCGACCTGCGTTCGGCATCACCCGAGATCGTCGCCGCAGCAAGATCCAGCCTGCTCGATGACATCGCGGCCATCGCCGCGCATCACGACATCACGATCAACGTCCGCGATTTTGATGTCCGCGACATCCAGACCTTCCCGCAGGCCGGTATCGACCTGACCGGAAAGGTCGCCGCCGACCTGGGATTGAGTGTGCGACCCATTCGCACGATGGCCGGACACGACTCGGTGCCGATGAACCGGATCGTGCCCACCGTCATGATGTTCATCCCGTCGGTGGACGGCGTGAGCCACTGCGAGCGCGAATTCAGCACCGACGAGGACATGGTCGCCGGCGTGGACGCGTTGACCAACGTGGCATGGGAGATGGTCAACGGCGCCCTTTCGGAGTCGGCCGCCTAGATGAACTCGAGCCCAACCGAAGTGGCCTTCCTGGGCGCCGCCGGCATGCTCGCGGCGTTCCGACGGCTCGAGCTGTCACCGCTCGAGGTGCTCGACGCCCAGATCGCCCGGATCGAAGCCCACAACGGGGACACCGCGACCGGAATCAACGCCTTCGCCGAGACGCTGTTCGACGACGCCAGGCGCGCGGCCCGGCGTGCCGCCGACGTCTATGCCCGGTGCGCCGCCGACGGCGAACAACCACCCGCCCTGCTGGGGGTGCCGGTGGCAGCCAAGGAGAAGCACGGCATCGCCGGACTGAGCCTGACACAGGGGTTGACAGCGAACCGAGGGCGATTGGCCCAGCGCGACCACCCGGTGATCGAGCGAATCAGGACGGCTGGCGGAATCATCCACGCGCGCACCACAAGCCCAGAGTTCAGCTGCGCCACCGTCACCCATTCGCCGATGTGGGGTATCACCCGCAACCCGTGGAATCTTCAGATGTCCCCCGGCGGTTCGTCAGGCGGCGCAGGCGCTGCTCTGGCCGCGGGGTTCACCACCCTGGCCACCGCATCCGACATCGCCGGCTCCACACGAATCCCTGCCGGGTTCACCGGCACGGTCGGCTACAAGGCACCGTTCGGACGGATTCCGGGAATGCCGCCGTTGTCGGCGGACTGGTACCGCGGAGACGGCCCGATGGGGCGCTCCGTCGCCGACGCAGCTCTGCTGTCGTCGGTGATGTCGGGCCGGCATCCGGTCGATCACAACTCGTGGGGCGGCCACGGTCAGCCCATCCCGCTCGAGGGCGGGGTCGACGGCCTGCAGATCGGCCTCTCCCTGCGGCTCGGCGACTTTCCCGTCGCCCCGGAGGTCCTCGAGAACACCCGAGCGGTCGCGGATGCCCTGTCAGAAGCCGGCGCCGAGGTCGTCGAGGTGGACCTACCGTGGACGACCGAGCTGATCCGGGAGACGATCTTCGCCCATTTCGGGCAGATCCTGGCACCGGCGGTGATTCGCGAGACCGCAGGCAACGAGGATCAGCTGTCGGCCTACATGCGGCGATTCATCGTCGATGCGACTGCCGCGGCGCAGCGCTGTTCGCTGGTCGAGTCACTGGCCATGGATGCCCGGATGCAGGCCGACCTGGCAGCGGCCATGAGTGGCGTAGACGTGCTGTTGTGCCCCACTTCGGCGGTGACCTCACTGCGGGCCGATGGCGACTATCTCGACGGGGTCGACACTCCCAGTAGACATCTCGGGCACTACTGGGAAGGGCACATGACGAGTCCGTTCAACGTCGCCAACCATCATCCGGCGATTTCGGTGCCCAGCGGGCTGTCCGCCGAAGGGGTACCGACGGGTGTGCAGGTGGTAGGCCACCCGCACGACGAGGTGATGACCTTTCGGGTGGCCCAGGCCGTGGAGACGCTGGTCGACTTCGGCGCGCCGCGGAATAGCATTCCGGGTCGTGATCGCCCTGCAGATCGCAGCCAGGAATGCTATTCCGCGGGCGAGTGACCTCAGCCGGGCAGTGAGCCGTTGAGGCGCTCCGCGGCAGCCAGGTAGTCCTCGATGAACTCCCGCACCACCTCGCGGGCCGGCTTCACCTTGTTCATCAGCCCGACGCCCTGCCCGACGAAGTACGTCGCCAAAGCCTGAGCACCCTCGTGCCCCTGGGAGGCGAGCACGTCGATCCGGCGGATCACCGGCTCGCACAGCATCGACTGCAGCGGCAACGGCAGCGGCTGGTGCCCGCCGGCCGTGGGGGTCCAGGCGTTCGTCCAGTCGGACACCAATTGTCGCGACGGCTTACCCGTGCGTCCCGCCGAGCGAACCGTGTCGCGGGAGGAGGCGGCCAGCATCTTGGCGACCGTGTGCGGCGCGGTCTCGGCCTCCTCGGTGGTCAACCACACCGATCCGGTCCAGGCGCCGGCCGCACCCATCGCGACCATGCCCGCCATCTGCCGGCCGGTGACGATGCCGCCCGCGGCGAGCACCGGAACCGCGCCCGCCACAGCTTCGATGACCTCGGGCACCACCACCAGCGTGCTGACCTCACCGCAGTGCCCGCCGGCCTCGGTGCCCTGCGCGACGATCAGGTCCACCCCGGCGGCGACCTGCTTGACCGCGTGCTCCTTGGCCCCGACGAGGGCGGCCACCGGGATGCCACGCTCCTTGCCCGCCTCGATCATGTAGTCCGGCGGGACCCCCAGGGCGTTGGCGATCAGCTTGACCGGATGGGTCAGCGCCACGTCGAGCAGCTCGCGCCCGGTGTTTCCGGACAGCAGCGCGCTACCGAGACGCCTGCCGGGCTCCGGTTCGATGCCGTGCGCGGCCAGCAACTCGTCGACGAGATCGCGGTAGCCCTGCGGAATCCGTTCGGCCAGATCGGAACTGGAGAGTTTCTCCCCCTTGCCCTCGAACTTGGCCGGGACGATCAGGTCCACTCCGTACGGCTTTCCGCCGACCGCGTCGTCGATCCAGGCCAGCTCCTGATCCAACTGGGTGGGCGTGTAGGCGGTGGCGCCCAACACCCCGAATCCGCCGGCGTTGGTGACCGCGGCGACGACGTCGCGGCAGTGGCTGAACGCGAAGAGCGGGAAGTCGATACCGAAGTCGGTGCAGATGTTCGAGGTCACGTCAGCCAGTATGTTCACCAGCCCTGGGTCGCGAGCACCGGGGTTCGCTGCAGGAACCGCTCGACGGGCGCCAGCATCGCCGGCCCGTCCAGCAGCACCGGGTCGTTGTGGCCCGCCCCGTCGATCAACACGTACTCCTTCGGTTGCGGCGCGGCGTCGAACAGTCGACGGGAATGCGACGCCGGCACGATGTCGTCGGTCTCCCCGGCGATGACGAGCACCGGCGCGGTCAGCGCGCCGATGCGGTCGATGGACGGATAGCGATCCAGCAGCAGCCGCCGCACCGGCAGCCACGGGTAGTGCACCGCGGCGACGTCGGCCAGTGACGTGAACGGAGAGCGCAGCACCAATGCCGCCGGCGGTCGCTCGACGGCCAGCCCGACCGCGACGGCGCCACCCATAGATTCTCCCCAGTACGCGATGCGCTCGGAGTCGACGCCGGGCTGCCCGGAAAGCCAGTCGAGCGCCGCGCGCGCATCGATGGCCAGCCCGTCCTCGGTGGGCCGCCCGCGATTGCCGCCGTAGCCGCGGTAATCCAGCAGCAGCACCGACATGCCCATGTCGTGCAGCGCCGCGGCCAGCGGAGCCCGCATCGTGCGGTCCCCGCCGTTTCCGCTGAGCACCAGCACCGCCGGGCCCGGGTCGGCGGGCAGAAACCAGGCGCCGAGGTCCAGTCCGTCCGCGGTGGGGATGACGACGTCGCCGGCCCCGGGAAGCACCGTCGCTGCCGGCGGAACCGGGTCCGTCGACGGGAAGTAGATCAAGCGCCGCTGCTGCGACCACAGCAGCCCGAGCAGTCCCGTCACCAACGTGACGGTAACGGCCAGGACGATCGCGGTGCGACGCAGGAGCGCTCCTCAGCCGCGCAGCGGCGCACTCGCGAAGTCCCGCAGACCGTCCGCCGGGTCGACGACGGCGCGGAAGTCGAGCATCCTGGCGGCCCTCGCCGGATCGGCGACGATGTGGCGGACGTCGCCGCTGCGGTACTGGCCGGTGATCACCGGAGCGATGTCTCCACGCGCGTCACACAGCGCGGACGCGACGTCGAGGATCGACACCGGCTTTCCCGAACAGACGTTGAAGGTTTCGAACCCCCCGAGCGAGGCCTCGATCGCCGCGACGTTGGCCGCGGCGATGTCGTCGACGTGGACGAAGTCGCGCATCTGGCCGCCGTCTTCGAAAACTTTTGGCGTATCCCCTTTTTCGAGGGCAGAACGGAAGATCGCCGCGACACCGGAGTAGGGGGTGTCGCGCGGCATCCCGGGGCCGTAGACGTTGTGATAGCGCAGCGCGACCACCGAACCGCCCGCCGACTCACTCCAGGCGAGCGCGTAGTGCTCCTGGGCGACCTTGCTCGCCGCATACAGGCTGCGCGGCCGCAGCGGCGCCTCCTCCCCGACCAACTCCCACCGGACCTGCGCGCCGCAGATCGGACACCGGTGGTCGAAGACGCCGGCGTCGAGGTC
>NZ_JBAUJR010000323.1:0-15069 GCF_049683935.1 Mycobacterium sp.
CCCTGACCGAGGCGCCCGCGGTGGACGATCAGCGCTACGTGACCGCCGACATCCGCCTCAACCCGCCGGATGTCATCAGCGACGACCCCAACTGGCTGGCCATCCTGGGCTGGCAGGGCGGCCTCGAGAACGAACGCGGTCAGTTCGTCGACACCCTCGAGAGCGTCGGCCCCGGCCACTACCGATCGACCACCCCGCTGCCGGTGTCGGGCACCTGGAAGACCCTGCTGCGCGTGCACGACGGCAGGACTCTGGCGGCGGTGCCGATCTACCTCGCCGGCGATCCCGGCATCGGCGCCGAGGAGGTGCCGGCCGAGGCGCAGTTCACCCGTCCGCTGGTCTCGGAGATCACCATTCTGCAGCGGGAGCGCAGCCCCGACATCCCCCAGTCGCTGTGGCTGATCGGATGCCTGGTGGTGCTGTTCTGCACGCTGGCCATGATCACCGGAATCGCCTGGGGTGGTGGCCGGATCAACAACAGCGAACCCAGCGGCAGCGACGCGGAGTTGCAGCCGTCGGCTCAGTCATGACTCCCGAGGTCCAGATACTGGCCGACCATCCGATCTGGATCGCCGTACCCGCGTTCGCCCCGGCGATCGTGGTCGCCGGGGTGGTGGTTTACATCGCAGTCAAGAACCGCAAACGAGAAGAGAAGCCGGACAGTGGCAGTTCGTGACAGAGTCCTGGCTCTGACCGCGGCGGTGGTGGTGCTCGCTGGGTGCGGCGGAACCGGCGGTGAGGACACCGGCACCACCGATGCCCCGGCGGGCAACCCGTCGGTTGCGAGCGTCAGCCCCGGCGTAACCGCCGATCCGGGCCGGCCTGCTCCGCTCGTCATCGACGTCACGATCGAGGGCGGCGAGGTCCGCCCGAGCAACGCTGCGCTGCAGGCTGCCGTCGGTCAACCGATCGTGATCCGGGTCGCCAGCGACAGCGCCGACGAACTCCACGTGCACTCGACCCCGGAGCACACCTTCGACGTCGGTGTCGGACCCGCGCAGTCGTTCGAGTTCACCGTCGACATCCCCGGCCGCGTCGACGTCGAGCTGCACGAGCTGCGCAGGACGATCGCGACCATCCAGGTGCGATGACGTCGGATCCGTCCACCGCCGTACTGGCACACGGCCTCGGCGGTTCCGCCGACCTGCCCATTCCGTACACGTACGCGCTGATCGGCGCCGCTTGGGCGCTGACGTTCACATTCGCCGCCGTCGCGCTGGCGTGGAAGCGGCCGCGGTTCGCCGCGGACAGACCCGGCCTGGCGTTGCCGCACTCGGTGACCGCAGCGGTGGACAGCCCCGCCATCCGGTGGGTGGTCGCGGCGGCGGCGTTGCTGTTGACGGCGTGGGTGGGGATGGCCGCCTTCCTCGGTCCGGACAGCGCGGAGAACCCGCTGCCCGGGGTGTTCTACGTGCTGCTGTGGGTGGGTCTGCCCGCGCTGTCGCTGGTCGTCGGCCCCGTGTGGCGGCTGCTCTCGCCCGTGCGCACGGTGGCCCGACTCGCCGGGGGACGCACGCTCGGCGGTGACTATCCGACGGCGCTCGGGTACTGGCCCGCGGCCTTCGGTCTGTTCGCGTTCGTGTGGCTCGAGCTCGCCAGCCCCGACCCCGGGTCGATCGGGGCGATCCGCAGCTGGCTGGTCGCCTATCTCGTGCTGACGTTGGCCGGGACGCTGTGGTTCGGCACCCGGTGGAGTGCGCGGGCCGACCCGTTCGAGGTCTACAGCATGGCGGCGTCGCGGCTGTCGCCGCTGCGCCGCAACCCCGACGGCCGCGTCGCGATCGGCAACCCGTTCGATCATCTGCTGTCGTTGCCGGTTCGGCCGGGGACCGTCGCGGTGCTGTCGGTGCTGTTGGGCTCGACGGCGTTCGACAGCTTCTCGGCCATGCCGCAGTGGCGGGAGTTCGTCGACTCGACAACGTCGTCGACGCTGACCGCGACACTGCTACGCACCGGCGGCCTGCTCCTGTTCGCCGGGGTGGTCGCGGGCACGTTCTCGTTCGCGGCCCGCTGCACGGGTGGGGTCGACGCGCAACGCCGCCGCGAGCTACCCGGCCTGATGGCGCACTCGCTGATCCCGATCGTGCTCGGCTACGTCTTCGCCCACTACCTGACCTATTTGGTGGAGCGCGGCCAGGAGGCGATCATCCGACTCGCGGACCCACTCGACCGCGGATGGAATCTGTTCTGGTTGTCGCAGGCCGAGGTGAGTTACATGCTGTCGACGCATCCGGGACTGCTGGCCTCGCTCAAGGTGGGCTTCGTCGTCACCGGCCACGTGGCCGGGGTGATCGCCGCGCACGACCGATCGCTGGCACTGCTGCCCAGAAGCCACCAGCTCACCGGGCAGCTGATGATGATGCTGGTGATGGTCGGCTACACGTTCACCGGGCTCTACCTGCTGTTCGGCGGGTGACGATACCGTGGGAGCGATGACGGGATCGAAGACCGCGCTCATCATCGTCGACGTGCAGAACGACTTCTGCGAGGGCGGCTCGCTGGCAGTCGACGGCGGCGCAGGGGTGGCGCAGCGCATCACCGAACTGCTGGCCACCGACCACGGATACGCCCACGTGGTCGCCACCAAGGACTTCCACATCGACCCCGGTGACCACTTCTCCGAGAACCCCGACTACGTATCGTCGTGGCCGCGGCACTGCGTTGTCGGGACCCCCGGCGCCGAGTTCCATCCGGTGTTCGACCCGAGCGCAGTCGAAGCGGTGTTCTACAAGGGGCACTACTCGGCGGCCTACAGCGGGTTCGAAGGCGCTGACGAGGACGGGACGACGTTGACCGACTGGCTGCGCCGACGGGACGTGGCCGCGGTCGATGTCGTCGGTATCGCGACCGACTACTGCGTGAGAGCCACGGCCGCCGATGCGGCCGGCGAGGGGTTCACCACCAGGGTGCTCGTGCACCTGACGGCGGGGGTGTCACCGACGACGACCACGGACGCCGTCGACGCGTTGCGCGTCGCAGGGGTGACCGTGCAGGACTGATTTCTCGGCGCCCACCGCGGTGAGAGTGGACACATCGGCTTGTGCCGTGGTTTGCGCTGTCGGGTGAATGGGCAGTTCAGCGGGTACCCGTCAGCGTTTCACGCCCGGTCCGCGCGCTCCGTCCACCATGCCCGACCCGTCGGGAGCACCGTATCGTCACTTTGTTCGTTGTTTGTCCCGTCAGCCAGAAAATGAGTGCCCCTTGACCCAAGTCTCCAGTCCCAATGCCGTTCCGCAGGAAGTATGGCGCGGCAAGGCCTACCCACTCGGGGCGTCCTACGACGGCTCCGGCACGAACTTCGCCTTGTTCAGCGAGGTCGCCGAGCGCGTCGAGTTGTGCCTGTTCGACGCGGACGGGGTCGAGACCAGGTTGACCCTGCCCGAGGTGGACGGGTTCGTCTGGCATGGGTTCCTCCCCAACATCGAGCCCGGTCAGCGCTACGGCTACCGGGTGCATGGCCCCAACGATCCCGAAGCGGGCCACCGGTGCAATCCGAGCAAGCTGCTGCTCGACCCGTACGCCAAGGCCATCGACGGCATCTTCGACTGGAACCAGTCGCTGTTCGGCTACAACTTCGGTAACGAAGACAGCCGCAATGACGACGACTCCGCAGCCAGCATGCCCAAGTCAGTGGTGATCAACCCGTTCTTCGATTGGGGTGTGGACCGCCCGCCGAAGCACGAGTACGCCGACTCCGTCATCTACGAAGCCCACGTCAAGGGGCTCACCGAGACCCATCCCGACATTCCCGAGCAGATGCGCGGCACGTACGCCGCCGTGGCGCACCCGGCGATCATCGAACATCTCCAGGAGATGGGCATCACGGCGATCGAACTGATGCCGGTGCACCATTTCGCGAACGACTCCACGTTGATCGACAAGGGGCTGTCGAACTACTGGGGCTACAACACGATCGGGTTCTTCGCGCCGGACCCGAAGTACAGCAGCAGTGGCACCCCGGGCGGACAGGTGCAGGAATTCAAGGCGATGGTGCGCAGCCTGCACGAAGCGGGCATCGAGGTCATCCTCGACGTGGTGTACAACCACACCGCCGAGGGCAACCACCTCGGGCCGACGGTCTCGATGCGCGGCATCGACAACGCGGCCTACTACCGGCTCGTCGACGACGACCTGCGCTACTACATGGACTACACCGGCACCGGCAACAGCCTCAACGTCGGCCACCCCCACTCGCTGCAGCTGATCATGGACTCGCTGCGGTACTGGGTGACCGAGATGCACGTCGACGGATTCCGCTTCGACCTGGCCTCGACTCTGGCCAGGGAGTTCTACGACGTGGACAAGCTGTCGACGTTCTTCGAGCTGGTGCAGCAGGATCCGACAGTCAGCCAGGTCAAGCTGATCGCCGAGCCGTGGGACGTCGGCCCGGGCGGTTACCAGGTGGGCAACTTCCCGCCGCAGTGGACGGAGTGGAACGGCAAGTACCGCGACACCGTGCGCGATTTCTGGCGCGGCGAGCCCGCCACCCTCGACGAGTTCGCCTATCGGCTCACCGGGTCGGCGGACCTCTACGAGAACACCGCGCGGCGGCCGGTGGCGTCGATCAACTTCGTCATCGCCCACGACGGGTTCACACTGCGTGACCTGGTGTCCTACAACGAGAAGCACAACGACGCCAACGGCGAGGACAACAACGACGGCGAGAGCCACAACCGGTCCTGGAACTGCGGCGTGGAAGGCCCCACCGAAGACCCCGAGATCACCGCGTTGCGATCACGCCAGGAACGCAACTTCCTGACGACTCTGCTGTTGTCGCAAGGTGTCCCGATGATCTGCCACGGCGACGAACTCGGCCGCACCCAGGGCGGTAACAACAACGGCTACTGCCAGGACAACGAGATCACCTGGATCGACTGGGCCAATGCGGACACCGAGCTGCTCGAGTTCGCCAAGACGGTGTCGGCCCTGCGCGCCGCGCACCCGGTGTTCCGGCGGCGGCGGTTCTTCAGCGGCAAGCCGGTCGGCCGACGCGGCCAGGCCGGCCTTCCCGACATCGCCTGGTTCACTCCCGACGGCACCGAGATGACCGGCGAGGACTGGGGGTCGGGTTTTGCGAAATCGGTGGCGGTGTACCTCAACGGCCACGGCATCCCCGACCCGGACGCCCGCGGACAGCGGATCATCGACGACTCGTTCGTGCTGTGCTTCAACGCGCACTACGAGCCGATAAAATTCAAGCTGCCACCGAAGAAGTTCGCGGCGTCATGGGAGGTCGTGGTCGACACCGCGGCCGCGTCGGACGCCGAGCCGAAGCCGGTCGACAAGGTGGTGACGGTCGAGGCCAGGGCGGTGCTGGTGCTGCGGGCCACCGAACTCTGACGCGGAAATCGGGCGGTCTCCGGGACTGGAGTCCAAACACGTTGCGCGCCATCACGCTTAACCGCGAAGTTCAGGCACTTTCCTGAGTCTGTGTGTTAGCTTGGCAATGCTGTTGCAACCGTGGTCACCGAGCCGGCATCGGAGTTTTCCGATTGCCTCCGGCCGGGCGGGCCGGACGTAGGAGCCGTAGAGCGGCGGTGCCCTACCCGGTGGCCACGGTTGCCAGCCTGCGCTGGTGGCGCCCATGCCCGAGACTGGACGCCATGTTCTCCGTAGCCGACAAATCAGTCGTGGTCACCGGTGGTAGCAAGGGAATCGGCCTGGGTATCGCGTCGGTGTTCGCCTCGGCGGATGCGCACGTGGCGATCGCGGCGCGTTCGCGCGCCGACCTCGACGCCGCGGTCGCAGAACTCGACGAGCTGGGCACCGGCCGGGTGATCGGTGTCGAGACCGACGTGTCCGATCGCGACTCCTGCACCGCGATGGCCGCAGCCGTCGTCGCCGCGTTCGGAGGTATCGACGTGCTGTGCGCCAACGCGGGAATCTTCCCGGAGGCGCCGCTGAGGACGATGACACCCGATCAGCTCTCCGGCGTGCTCGACGTCAACGTCAAGGGCACCGTCTTCAGCGTGCAGGCATGCCTGGACGCGTTGATCGCCTCCGGCCGCGGCCGCATCGTGCTCACGTCGTCGATCACCGGTCCGATCACCGGGTTCCCCGGCTGGACCCATTACGGCGCGTCGAAGGCAGCTCAGCTGGGGTTCATGCGGACCGCTGCGATCGAGCTGGCCCCGCACAAGATCACTGTCAACGCCGTGCTGCCCGGCAACATCCTGACCGAAGGGCTCAAAGACCTCGGCGAGGAATACCTGACGGGGATGGCCAAGTCGATTCCGGCGGGATCGCTGGGCACACCCGCCGACATCGGCTACACCGCTGCGTTCCTGGCCAGCGACGAGGCCGGGTACCTCACCGGTCAGTCGATCGCGGTGGACGGCGGACAGGTGCTGCCCGAATCCCCCGACGCCGTCACGCCCTGACCTCAGCCCAGGATGCGGGCGATCGACCTCATCGGGATCGGCAGCCACGACGGCCGGAAGCGGGCTTCGTAGGCGGCCTCGTACACCGCCTTGTCCAGTTCGTAGGCGGCCAACTCCGGACCCGAGTCGCGCGGGTCCGCCCCGGCCACCGCGGCGTAACCGGCGCAGAACGCCGCGCTGTTGCGGTCTACCCACCCCCGCGCGCGTTCCACGACCTGCCCGTCGGCAGCGGCCTCACCCGCCACCAGCCGCTGGTAGGCGGCGTACTCATAGGAGCGCAGCACTCCGGCGACGTCACGCAGCGGCGAATCGGGCCGGCGGCGCTCTTCGAGCGGCTGCCCCGGCTCGCCCTCGAAATCGATCAGCAGCCAGCCCTCCGATGTGCGGAGCACCTGGCCGAGATGCAGGTCGCCGTGCACCCGCTGCACGGTGATCGACTCGCCGGCGAACGCGCGGTAGCGCTGTTCGATCAGCGGGGCGTGCTCGCGCAGTTCGGGCGCCGCGAGGGTGGCGGCGCTGAGCCGTTCCAGCACGGTGTCCAACGGGAACGGCTCGGTGGACGATCCCAACTGCTCGGCAAGGGTGGCGTGCACGGATGCGACCGCTTCGCCCAACCGGTAGGACTCGGCCTCGAAATCGTCACCCGCCCCGCCGACGAACAGCTCACCGGCGCTGGCCGTGGCCATCTCCCAGCCCTCGGTGCTGTCAGCGGCGAACGCGGTCACCATGCCGAGCGCGCAAGGCTCGGAACCCGTTCCGTCCCAATCTGTTTCATAGGAGCCGAGCAGATGCGCGACGTGCGGGTTGCCCGCACGCGCCAGCACCCTGTTCAGTTCGATGTCGGGGTTGATCCCCGGGGTGACCCGCCGGAACACCTTGAGCACGGCGTGGTGGCCGAAGATGACGCTGGTGTTGCTCTGCTCGGCGCCGGACACCCGCGCCGGGGCGTCCAGCGGCAGGGACACGCCGGGCTCCTTGGCGAATCGCAGATCCGCGACGGTGGCCGACGAGTCGATCAGCGAGAGCAGGTGACTCGCGGCAGCGGGATCGTAGAGGGCGTCGTAGGCGACGTGATCTCCGTCGGCACCGATGGTGGCGAGGGCGCCGCGCTCACCGGACTGAGCGCTGCCCCATCGGACCAGCACCTGGTACCGCTCCGCGGAGCCGTCGCCGTAGGCGACCTCGAGCAGCACCAGGTCGAGGTCGTCCCCGGAATCATCGCGCAGCGACGTCACCGTCACGGCTTGCGCCGACACCTGTTCGCGACTTCGACCGGCGTACCACCGCTGGTGGGTGATCCACTCGCCGAACGGCAGTGTCCTCACCGAGGCTGTCGCTGGATCGCTGCCGTCGGAACGTGTGTGCTCGCTGTCGTCCATACCGTTCTCAAAGCTACCCAGGACGGCGGCGGGTCAACCACCCGAGCGTGCCCGGCAGCCCCCGCGCCGGAGGATAAGCGCTACTGTGCCGACGTGACGTCCGGTGGCTCGACACGTGATCATGGCGACCCGGGAGATGCCCCGAGTGTGCCTCCCCCGCTGACCGCTCCGGTCAACACGGTCCGCCCGTCGGCGGCCGAGGAGGCACGCACGATCGCCGCGTCGACCAACACCGGCACGCTGGCGTCGCTGACCGCCGACGGTGATCCGTGGGCGTCGTTCGTGACGTTCGGCCTGCTCGGCGGGGCGCCGGTGCTGTGTGTGTCCAACCTTGCCGAACACGGCCGCAACCTCACCGGTGACCAGCGCGCCAGCATCGCGATCGTGGCACCGGGCACCCAGGACGATCCGCTGGCCAGCGGTCGCATCACCCTGGCCGGGCACGTCGAGGCGCCCGTCGGTGACGAACGGGTCGCCGCGCGGGAGGCACACCTTGCCGCGGTGGATGCCGCCAAGTACTACATCGACTACAGCGATTTCTCGCTGTGGGTGCTGCGGGTGACCCGGGTGCGGTGGGTCGGCGGTTACGGACGGATGGACTCGACCAGCGGCCAGGCCTACGCCGACGCGCATCCCGACCCGGTGACGCCGTTCTCGGCGGGTGCGGTGACGCACCTCAACGACGACCATGCCGAGGCGCTCGCGGCGATGGCCAGGACACTCGGCGGATACCCCGACACCACCGCGGCGGTGTGCACCGGCGCCGACCGGTACGGTCTGGACCTGCGGCTGACCACCGATCGGGGCTTGGCCTACACGCGTGTCGGCTACGCCGCGCCCATCGACTCCATCGACCAATTGCGTTCGGCTGCAGTCGAGTTGACGCGTCGGGCACGCGAGGGCTGAGCCGCCCCCCGCCGTGCAATACCATCGCGGGTATGGCTGAGCAGCAGCGACCCGACACCTGGCAGGCGGCATTCGACCTGGTCCGCACTCGAGGCTATGAGCGCCGCGAGGAGCCGTTCCGGCTCGCCAGCGGTCAGCTCAGCCACGACTACATCGACGGGAAGTACGCCGTCGACACCGGTGAGCGGCTGGCGATCGTGTCCAAGGCGGTCGCGGACCTCGCCGCGCTCAACGGCATCGAGTTCGATGCGGTCGGCGGTCTGACGATGGGCGCCGACCCGCTCGCGCACGGGGTCGCCATGGTGACCGGCAAGGCGTGGTTCTCGGTGCGCAAGGAACAGAAGTCGCGCGGGCGTGAGCAGTGGATCGAGGGCACCCGGTTGCAGGCCGGCACGCGGGTGCTGCTGGTCGACGATGTCATCAGCACCGGCGGCTCCACCGAGATCGCGCTGGAGCGGATCAAGGCGGTCGGCGCGGTGGCCACCGGCGTCATCCCGATGGTCGACCGCGGCGACGTCGCGGCCCGGCGGTTCGCCCGGCACGGGGTGCCCTTCTTCGCACTGGTGAGCTACCGCGACCTGGGCATCGACCCGGTCGCCGACGTGTGAATCCGGCGCGCTCACGCACCGTCACCGTCGCTTTGCGCGCCCGATTCACCCCGCGACGACGAGCACGCCGCCCGGTTCGATGCCGACGGTCACCGGGTCGCCCGGAGCGAACGCCCGCGCGGCCGAGCTGGCCATCTGTGCGTTGATCGTCGAACCGTCGGCCAGAAACGCCGTCACCCGGGAGATGGCGCCCAGGAACGACACCGCACCGACCCTGGCCGTGCCGGCGCGATCGGCGGTGATGGTGACCGACTCCGGGCGCACCATGGCCATGCCTGTTCCCGAGGCCACCGAGCCGGCCAACGCGGGCACCGAGACACCCAGCAACTCCGCGCGGCCACCGGAGACCCGCGCGGGCACCCTGTTGTTCAGGCCCACGAAGTCCGCGACGAACGGCGTGGCCGGGCTGGCGTAGACGTCGGCCGGTGCGGCGAGCTGTTCGAGCCTGCCCTGGCTCATCACCCCGACCCGGTCGGCGACGGCCAGCGCCTCCTCCTGGTCGTGGGTGACAAACAGCGTCGTCGTGCCCACCTCCAGCTGCACCCGGCGGATCTCGTCGCGCAACTGCGTGCGCACCTTGGCATCCAGCGCCGAAAGCGGCTCGTCGAGCAGCAGCACCCGCGGTTCGATGGCGAGCGCGCGCGCCAGCGCCACCCGCTGCTGCTGACCACCCGAGAGCTCGCCGGCGTACTTGTCGGTGTGCGCCGACAGGCCCACCAGCTCGAGCATCTCCGCCGCGCGGGACTGCCTGACGCCCTTGCCCTTCCCGCGCATCTTCAACCCGAAGGCGACGTTGTCGAGCACGGTCAGATGCGGGAACAGGCTGTAGGCCTGAAACACCATTCCCATGTCCCGCTTGTTGGCGGGCACTCTGCTGACGTCGACTCCTGCGACCGACACCGTTCCCGATGTCGCCTCGTCGAGGCCTGCGAGAATCCTCAGCGCGGTCGTCTTGCCGCACCCCGAAGGGCCCAGCAGCGCCACCATTTCCCCGGGCTTGATGTGCAGCGTGAGGCCGTCGAGTGCCCTGGTGCTGCCGTACACCCGGGTGAGCTCGTCGAGTTCGACGCCCACACCGGCGGCGTGGACGGTGCCGCCGTTTCTCATAGCGTTGCTCCCAAGGTTCGGCGGCTCCGTCCGCGGGTCACCAACGACAGGACCAGCAGCAGCGCGAACCCGAACAGCAGCGTGGCCAGGGAGGCCGCCACCGACGTCGGACCGTCGCTCTTGCCGATCAACACGATCTGGACCTGCAGTGTCTCGTATCCGCTCAGCGACGCGATGGTGTACTCACCGAGCACCACCGCGATCGAGATGAACGCGGCAGACAGGATGCCCGACCAGATGTTGGGGACCACCACGCGCAGGATCGTCGACGTCCAGCCCGCGCCGAGGGATCGGGCGGCCTCCGACAGTGTCTGCAGGTCGATGGCCGACAACGCGGCATCGAGCGCACGGTAGGCGAACGGCAACACCACGACCACGTACACGAAGGTCAACGTCAGGGCCGATTCGCCCAGCAGGTATGTCACCCACAGGTACACGTTGCGAAGTCCCACCACGATCACCAACGCGGGGATGGTCAACGGCAGCAGGCAGAGAAATTCCACGAGTCCCTTCGCCCACGGGGCCCGCAGCCGCACCCAGATCATGGTGGGCACCAACAGCACCAGCATGGTCACCACGGTGAACACGGCCAGCAGGAGCGAGATCACGATCGACTGGTACAGCGCATCGTCGGTGACCAGATTCGCCCACGCCTGCATCGTGCGCCCGCCCGCGAGCAGGTTGCGGGTGGAGAAGTCGGCCATCGCGTACAGCGGGAACAGGAAGAACAGGCCGAACAGCACCCACAATCCGCCGCGCACCGCGGTTCTCATGACGCGGTTCTCATGACAGCCACCGCGCGGTGCGCCGCACCAGCAGCGAGTAGGCGACCATGACCACGGCGACCACCACGATCATCTCCAGTGCCAACGCGTAGGCGAAGCCCTGCTTCCCCAGCACCACCTCGCTGACCAGAGACGCACGGATCAGCAACGGCACGATCGGGCTGCCCTGGCTGACCAGCGCCGCGGCGGTCGCATAGGCGGCGAAAGCGTTGGCGAACAACAACAGTGCCGACCCGAGGAATGCCGGGGTGAGCAGCGGAATGGCCACCTCGCGCCAGTACGCCCAGGTGGATGCGCCGAGGCTGACCGCGGCCTCGCGCCACTGGTCACGCAGTCCCTCCAGCGCCGGGATGAACACGATCACCATCAACGGGATCTGGAAGTAGGTGTAGACGAGGATCAGCCCGCCCAGGCTGTACAGCCAACCCGATCCGGCCAGGTTCCAGCCGAACATCTGCTGCACCCACAGCGTCAGCACACCGTTGAGGCCGACGGTCGCCAGAAAGGCGAAAGCCAGTGCAACGCCGCCGAATTGGGCGAGCACGCTGCACAGCGAGAGCACCGCGCGGCGCACCATCGACTCCGGTGGGCTGCTGACGATGAGCCAGGCCATCACCGCGCCGAACACCGCGCCGAGGAATGCGGTGGCGCCCGAGAGCACGACGCTGCTGGCCAGCGCCGACAGCGCGGTGCCGGTGAACAGCGCCGCGATGCGCTCCATCGTGAAGACCCCGTCGGCGTACACCGAGCTCACCACCACCGTGACCGTCGGGATTATCAGGAAGATCACGACGACGGTCAGGAAGGGCAGCAGCGGCAACAACTCCCGGACGCGCCGACCCAGCGTCGGCATGTCAGCCCACCGCCGCGGCCCAGTTCTCCGCGAGGTACTTCGAGGCGGCCTCGGTCTGCTCGGGCGTCGGCACGGTCACCGGGCCGTCGACGACGGGCATCGAGTTCGCGACCGAGTCCTGGAGGGTGCCGTCGGCAATCATGTTGTCGGCGCGCACCGGTCGCACGCCGCCTTGGGCGAACAGGTTCTGACCCTCGTCGCTGTACAGGAACTCCTGCCACAGCCGGGCGGCCGCCGGGTGCGGGGCATCCTTGCTGATGGCCTGGTAGTAGTAGCCGGCCACCGGATACTCCGACGGCACCACGACCTGCCAGCTGGGCAGCTTCTCGGTCTCGCTGGCGTTGGTGTAGTTCCAGTCGATGACCACCGGCGTCTGTCCGGACTCGATGGTCGCCGGCGTCGGGTCGACGGGCAGGAAGTTGCCCGCCTCGTTGAGCTTGCGGAAGAACTCGACGCCGGGCGCGATGTCGTCGACCGAACCGCCCTGCGACAGCGCGGCCATCAGGACACCGGAGAACGCCGCACCGGCCTGGGTCGGATCGCCGTTGAGTGCCACCTTGCCCCGGTACTCGGGCTTGAGCAGGTCGTCGATGCCGGTGACCGGGGGGACAGCGGCCGAATCGAATCCGATCGACATGTAGCCGCCGTAGTCGTTGACCCAGGTGCCGTCGGGATCCTTGAACGCGGCCGGGATGTCGTCGAACGTCGCGACCTTGTACGGCGCGAACATCGAGGTGTTCGCCAGCGCCACCGACTGGCCCAGGTCGAACACGTCGGGCGCGCTGCTGCGGCCCTTCTGCTGGTTGGCGGCGTTGATCTCGTCCTGACTGGACGCGTCGGGCTGTGCCGAGTTGACCTTGATGCCGTACTTGTCCGAGAAGGCCGTGATGATCGCCCCGTAGTTGGCCCAATCCGGTGGCAGCGCAATCACATTGAGCTCACCTTCGGCCTTGGCCGCCTCGATGAGCCCGTCCATTCCGCCGAAGTCCTCGGCGGAGGTGGCCTCGGCGGCCATCACCCCCGACGCCGTCTCGGCGCCCGAGTTGTCCTGCTCGGGCGGCGCGCAGGCCACCGCGCCACCCGCGAGCAGTGCGGACACCGCGAATGCGAGGACTCTGGACAGCAGCGGTGCCGTGTGCCGCGAAATGGTCATGCCGAACCTTCCGATGTGCAGGAGGCCGCGCGGTGGCTCCACAGTTTCCGTGCGACGACTCCGCGGTGAACGAATCAGCGGGCCGTTGGCACCTTACCGTGGAGGGATGCCGGAATTTGATGCTGCGACCGCATTCACAGGCTCGCCTGTCGCCGTGTTGGCCACGACTGGAGCCGATGGTGCGCCACACCTGGTACCCGTGGTGTTCGCGATGCCCGAAGGCCGCAGCGACGTGCTCTACACGGCCGTCGACGCCAAACCCAAGACGACCCGGCGCTTGCGCCGGCTTGCCAACATCGCGCAGAACCCCGCGGTGAGCCTCCTGGTCGACCACTACGACCACGACTGGACCCGGCTGTGGTGGGTCCGCGCCGACGGCGACGCGGCCGTTCATCACAGCGGCGAGGAGATGGCGACCGGATATGCGCTGCTGCGCGCCAAATACCCCCAGTACAGCAGGGTGGAACTCGACGGACCGGTCGTCAGCGTGCAGATCCGCCGGTGGTCGTCGTGGCAGGCGGCGCCGTCGTCGGCGCGCTGAGCTCCTCCTCGTAGGCGCCCTCATCGCGCCCCAACGCGATGGTCCCGGCTGCCATCGCCAGCGTCGACACCGCGAGCGCGACGGCATCCCAGCGCCCCACGTCCAGGTGCTCACCGAGGACCACCGCGCCGAGCAGCACCGCGACCACAGGTTCGAGCACCAGCATCGTGGGCACCGAGGTCTGCAGGGATCCGGCATGGAACGCCGACTGCTGCACCAGCATCCCCAGCACCCCGAGCAGCACCAGCAGGTACAGCACTGGCGTGGTCAGCACTGCTACGACACCTTGGTGGGTCAGCAGGTGCATGACGAGCTTGGTGAGCACCGCGACGACCCCGAACAGCACGCCCACCGCCACGGCCAGCAGGACGGCGCGCCGCCAGCCGACGGTCCTCGTCGCAACGATCACGCAGGCAGCCACCGCCACCGTGCAGACCACCGCGACCACCGCGGAGGTCGACAGTGACGCCGTGTAATCCCCCGGCCGCGCCTTGGCCAGCACCACGAACACCGCGAGCGCGACGGTCAGCAGCATCGCCCACGCCCACTCGCCCCTGGTCACCTTGCGGTGCGCCAACCGGGCGCTCAGCGGCAGCGCGAACAGCAGAGCCGAGGTCAGAATGGGCTGCACCAGCAGCAGCGAGCCCTCGGCCAGCGCCAGCGCCTGGAAACCGAAGCCGGCGATCGCCGCTCCGGTGCCTGCCCACCAGAGCCTGCTGCGGATCAGCGTCCGGAACATCACGGGGCTGATGCCGTGCTCGGCGGGCACATCGACGGTGGCCCGCTGGCGCACCACGATTCCGATCGCGAGGAACACCGCGGCGAGCACCGCGAGCAGCACGGTCAGACCATGACCGAAGACTGGGCCTCCCACAGCGACGGGCTCCCTTCAGCTCTCGGTCCCTCGACAAGGACAGCACATTTCGCCGCGGCCCGCCCAACCCGCCCGGGCGTGGCCGCGGATCGATCTTGTTTCAGCGCCGGGGAACTGGGCATTCCCGGGGGCCGTGAAGGTGCGCCGGCTGGTCGTGCTCGCCGGATCGCCTAGCTCGCCTCGTCGACGAGGCGCAGGTGCGGCCGGGTGGTGTTCTCGGTCGGACCGATCTTGTCGTTGACCGTGGCCACCGCCGAGTCGACCCGGTTCACCGCGCGGTCGATGGTCCCGCGCACCCGGTCGCCTGCGGCGTCGACGTCGTCGGCCGCGCTGAGCAGGTACGCGCGCAGGCTGACGCGCAACCGCTCGGCGCGCAACCGCAGCCTGCGCCGAACCCGGTCGTCGACCTCGACGGTGACATAGGGCAGTACTCGAAGCTTCATGACTGAGTTTCCCTTGGTTCCTGTCGGACGGACATGTGGT
>NZ_JBAUJR010000324.1:0-4558 GCF_049683935.1 Mycobacterium sp.
CCCCAGCGCCGCGCGGCTACCTGCAGCGGGCGCCCCGACGGCAGCGGATGGCGGCCACGGCCGGGCACCGTGTGGTCGGTGAGTTCATCGTCGAGGGACACGTACACCGCGCCGGGCAGATGGCCTGCCTCATAGGCCGCGACGCCGTCCGGTTCGGGCAGCGACCACCGCACGTCGAGCAGCGTGATCTGCTCGCCGGCGTCGAGCCGACGCGCCAACTGGTCGGCGGTGATGAAAACGTGCTCGCGGAGGCTCATCAGTTCCTCCCGGTCGCGGATCCATCGGTCAACCCCAGCCGCTGCCCCAACTCCTGTTCGGTGAACTCCCCGGGGCCGCGGCCCGAATGTGCGGTGTCCCTGGCCAGCCGGGCCAGCGCGGTGTTCAAGGGTGCTGCGCCCCCGTACGCGTGTGCGATGCGCACGATCTCGCCGTTGAGGAAGTCGGTCTCGATGCTGCCGCTGTTGCGGGCCAGCGACTGCCACGTCGAGTTCGAGATCACCTCTTCGGCGCCGGCCACCGGCCGCATCGTCGGGCCCTTTGCGCGGGCGGCTGTCGACACGTCGAACGGCACGTACTCGATGCCGGCTTCGGCGAGCACCGCCTCACCCTCGTCCTTGACCGCGGTGGCGACCGCGCCGTCACGCTCCGAGCCTGTCAGCGCGACAACGGCATTGGTGAGGTTGCTCAGCAGTTTGTTGTACTTCCACGGTGCGACGTCGGGCGGCAGAGCGACGATGATGCCGGCCGGTGTCCACGTGGCGGCGATCTCCTCGAGCAAGGCGCGGTCGTCGGGCGTGGCCAGGGATGCCGGCCAGCGCGCCACGTGGAACTGTCCGGCCACCGGCCACGACTTCGTGATCACCTCGCCGGGCGTGACGTGGGCGGCGGGCATCCACACGCACACTCCGAAGACCCTGGCGAAGAAGCGCAGCGTCTTGTCTTCTGCCACTACGCCGTTGAGGGCCGTCAGGACCGGCAGCAGCTCACCTGCGCTGCCCACGGTGGCTGTGCTGTCGTACACCGGCCGGTCGACCCACTCCTGCAGCGCGGCGTCGAGTTGATGCGTCTTGGTCGCGAACACCAGGACATCGCGAGAGGTCAGGCGGACCTCGTCCGGTGCGGCGGCGACGGAGACCGGAATCTGGAACACACCGTCGGGGGTCCGCAGTGTCAGACCGTTGTCGGCGAGAGCGCGCGCGTGTTCGCCGCGGGCCACCAGCACCACGTCGGCGCCGTAGCGGGCGAGTACTCCACCGATGGTCCCGCCGATCGCGCCGGCACCTATCACGATGTAGCGGTGGGACACTGTCGAACTCCTCTCAGCGGCGAAACTACGCCGAAGTCGCCAGGGCGAGCACGTCTTCCGCTGACGGTGGACTCGCCGGGTGGTAGGACAGACACCACGGCGCGACGATCCGGTGGAAGGATTCACCCTCGGTCGCGACGTAGAAGTTGCCGGCCCGCAGCCTGCTGATGTCGGGGACCAGACCACCCTTGGCACGGGCCATCTCGCGGGCTGCCTCGATCTGTGCCGGCGAGTTCAGCAGCCCGTAGAACTGCGTGGCGGCGTTGCCGGGGATGTTGTGGTTGACCCCCTTGGGCGCCTGTGTCGCGAAGACCAGGCCGAGGCCGTACTTGCGGGCCTGCGACGACAGCGCCAGGGTGCTGCGGGTGCACGCGGTGAATCCCTTTGCCGGTGCGAAGTTCTGGGCTTCGTCCATCACCAGCAGGCCGCCGAGCGGGCGATCTCCTGCCGGATTGCGCTTGATCCAGGCGAACAGCGCCATCTGAAGCTGGTTGACGAAGCTCTGCCGCTGCTCGTCCGAGGGCAGACCGATCATGCTGATCACCGATACCCGGGCGCGGTGCCCGTCGGCCGGCGTCAGCAGCACGCCGGGGTCGACGGGAGTGCCGCCGCCACCGAACATCGGATCGTTGACCATCGCCGCCCGCAGATCCTGGGAGAGGTCACCGGCGATCTGATGAGCGCCGGCCATGTTGCTGACGTCCTCGGGAAGGTCGGCGAGCAACCGGATGAAACCACCGAGCGTCGGCTCCGCCGTTCTGGCGTAGTGTTGCAACGCTTCCCGCAGCACTGCGCGTGCCCGGTTGGCCTTCTGAGTCTTTCCCGAGATCAGGGCCCGCGGTTCGAGCGCCTCGCATGCCGACTCGACCGCCTCGGTGAACTCGTCGAAGTCGTCGACGACGCTGGAGAAGTCGGGCAACGGCTGGAACGCCAGCGGGCGGCCGTTGGTGCGGCGCGGCGTCCAGATCTTCACCTCGGTGTTGGTCAGGTAGTCGTCGGCACGCGCACCGTCGGAGCGCCGCCACCCGGACGGCTGTTGCGGCCACGCCGTCCCCAGCCGCGACAGGTCGTTGTTGGGGTCGAGCACGATCGACGACACGCCCCGCAGCGCGCACTCCTCGACGAGACGGCGGATCAGCACCGTCTTCCCCGACCCCGAGCCGGCGAAGATCGCCACATGCTTGCGTAACGCTGACAGCGGGATCGTCACCGGTTCTTCGGTTTTCAGGTCGAGACCGAGCGGGATCTCCGTCGCGGAGACGGTGTGATCGTCGACCGGCTCGGACGCAGGCTCCGGTTCACCCTCTGCGACGACGACGGGTTCGGGCGCGTCGTCGTCGGCTGCCAGCGTCTGCGCCAACAACATCAGACCGTGAGCCGGCCTGCGGGCCCGCAACCACGCGGTCAGCTCCGGATCGTCGTCGTCGATCAGATCGCGCAGCGCCGTCATGGTGCGCACGTCATCCTCGGACAGCGGCAGCGTGCGGCCACCCGCCGCGTGGAACACGTCGATCTCCGCGGCGGTCGTCTTGCCGCTCGGCCACGGCGCATTGCGCAGCAGGAACAGCTGCCGACGGTCCGATCCCGAGCTGAATCCGGTGGCAGTCAGCGCCTTTCGCACCCGGCTCAGCGCGGCGCTGGCGTTGGACGCTGCGATGGCACGGAATGCCCAGTGCCGCTCGTCGTCGGTGTCGCTGTCCAGGCTTTCGCGCAGCCGGGCATGCAGCATGACGTGCGTGCCCGGTGGCGGGTCGGATACGAACATGCTCTCACCGTCGCGCTCGGTGATCCATGCCCGCAGCGCCGCCGACAGCAACTCGGGCATCGTGATGTCTTCGCCGTCGTGTGCCACGGCCGCCTCGGGCACCGCACGTCGCCGGTACTCGGCGAACCGCCGGTCCAACGCCGCAGAGGCCGAAGCTGTTCCGATGTCGCCCTGAGCTTCCCACGACGGCTGGTCGTCGGCGCCGAGGTGTTCGAGCTCGACGATCTCGCCGTGCTTGAGGCACTCCCGCACGTGAGTATCGGCCCGGATCAGCAGTTGGCGTGGCGTGTAGGACGGCGCCTCCTCGAACGCCACCGGTGCCAGCGGCCAACTCGGGTACGGCGGGGTGAATCCCGCCGATGCATAGCTCGCCGCGAACCTGCGCTCCAGGATGGCGCGTCCGATGTCGGCGCTGGGCAGAGGCGTCAGCACGCCCGTCACCCGGAAGCGATCGGCGACGCTGGCCGCAGCGCGGTCCTGGATGTGTTCCCACACCGCAGGCAGACAGGCCACCACCGGCACGGTGCGCCGCGTCGTCTGCCGCAACGACATCAACCCGTGGGCGACCTGTTCGAGCACTCCGTCACCCGATGTTCCTGCCAGCGACTGAGCGAGCAGCGTGTCGATCTGGTCGACGGCGAGCACTGACGGCCCCGCCAGCGCGACCAGGCGTGAGATGTCGCGGACACACTCCTGCGCCGACGCCGGGGCCGCGCGCAATCCCCACGGTCCGCGTTCTTCGACGCTGAATTCCTCGCTGCCCTGCAGGAAGCCTTCACC
The DNA here is from genome assembly GCF_049683935.1 of Mycobacterium sp. Classification (GTDB taxonomy): domain Bacteria; phylum Actinomycetota; class Actinomycetes; order Mycobacteriales; family Mycobacteriaceae; genus Mycobacterium. Next base: position 3,852 of record NZ_JBAUJR010000324.1, read on the forward strand.
GATGTCGTGGGCGATGAAGTCGTTGGACCCGAGCAGCACCAGCGCCCGGAGCGTCTGATGACATTGCCGCACCGTCTCTTTCGCAGCGGCCGACAGCGCCTTGATGAAGCGGTAGAGCGTTTCGGCATCCAGGTCGTCGTCACCGATGATGGCCCGCCGATCGGCACGCGACACATGGGCCAGCGACGACAGATCCCACAGCAGATCCTTCAACTGCGTCTCTCGCTGTGCGCCCGGGCGGCCGAGGCTCTCCAGGATGCCGCTGCGCACCGATTGCCAGAAGCTGGCGGCGTCGAGCAGTTCGACGACGAAGAAGAAGCCGCTGTCGGCCTGCACACGCTCGCGAATCTGACCGAGTAGATGGGTCTTGCCCGACCCCGCCGGGCCGCGGATGACGACACCGAGCGGGTTGGAGCTCTCGTCGCGCAGCGCGTCGCCGAAGGCATCCATGACGTCGTCGACGGCGTGCTCGTTGAGGCCCGTCACGTGGGTGGCGGCCTGCGGTCGCCACAGGTCGTCTGAGGTAGGCGCCCAGGTCAGCCGCAGCGAAGCGAGCGCATCCCGGTGTCGTGTGTCCATCACGCCTCGATCGCGATCAGATGCTTGGGCCGGTCCCCGATGACGACGGCGGCGGCGCGGTCCTCGGCGGTCAAGACTTTCTGGTCCTCCTGTGGGATGACGCTGACGCCCGGAGCGCGGTGCAGCGC
>NZ_JBAUJR010000325.1:0-4733 GCF_049683935.1 Mycobacterium sp.
GGCCACATCGGCGCCGCCGTCGCGACGTCGCGTCTGCTGGGCCTGTCCGCGGCCGAGACGCTCGCGGCTCTGGGCACCGGCGCGACGCAGAGCGCAGGAATGAAGGTCGTGTACGGGTCGACCGGCAAGTCCATCCACGCGGGTAAGGCCGCGATGGACGGCCTGCTGTCGGGCTTCCTCGCACGCGACGGCATCACCTCGAGTCCCGAATCCATCGAGGGGCACCGCGGTTTCCTGCATCTGTTCTCCCCCGATCCTGCGCCGGGGCGGGCGCTGGAAGGCCTCGGTGAGACGTGGTACCTGCCACGCGACGGCTTCAAGCCCTACGCCTGCGGGTCGCTGACGCACCCGCCGGCCCAGGCACTGCTCGAACTGCGTACCGAACACGGGTTCAGCGCCGACGATGTCGTCTCGGTGGACGCCTACGTGCACGATTACGTGAAGACGACGACGGGGGCGACCGAACCGCGCACCGGACTGCAGGGCAAGTTCAGCATCTATCACGTGCTCGCCGCCGCCCTGGCCGACGGTGCCGCGTCGACTGCCCAGTTCACCGACGAACGGGTCAACGCGCCCGAGGTGGTGCGCCTCCGCGAGATCGTCGCCGTCCACGTCGACGAGGAACAGTCCAAGGACTCCGCACGCGTGGTGGTCACGCTGCGTGACGGGCGTTCGTTGGCGCGACATGTCGCCCACAACCTGGGCACACCGGACAACCCGATGACGGACGGTCAACTCGAGGACAAGTACCACGGCCTCGCCGCGCCGGTGTTGGGCGTGGCCCGGTCACGTCAGCTGGCCCAAACAGCCTGGCAACTCGGCGAACTCGCCGACATCGTGGATGTCGTTGCCCTGGCGGTCCCGCAGTAGGGCATCAGATGAGGCCGCTGGTGTAGCCGCCGGCGTGCACGGTGTCCAGCACCGACCGCATCGCGTCGGCGCTCTGCGTCCAGGAGAATTCGCCGCTGCGCACCTGGGCCTTGGCGCCCAGTTGCTCGCGCAGCACCGCGTCGCTCAGCACCCGATCGAGACCGTCGACCAGCCCCTGGCAGTCGTCGACCAGCAGCCCGGTCACGCCGTCCACGATGGAGTCCGACAGCCCTCCGGAGGACCGGTACCCGATGGTGGGCACCCCGTGTTGGGCGGCCTCCACGACGGCGAGTCCCCAGCCCTCCTTGCGCGACGGGAGTATGTTCACCCAGCTGCGCTGCAGGACAGCATGTTTGGTGTCATCGTCGACGTGACCGTGAAACGTCACCATGTCGGCGATGCCGAGCAGGCGGGCGTGGTCGACGAGTCGTTCCGCCCACCAACCGTCGCCGAGCACGTCGAGGTGCAGGCCCGGGATCCGGGACCGCAGCCGGGCGATCGCGTCGAGCGCGTCCTCGATCTGCTTGTGCGGCACCAATCGGGACAGCACGACGACCCGCGGAGTCGTCGACCTCGCCTCCGACAACGTGGCCTCGGGTGCGGCGTCGACACCGTTGCGGACGATAGCGACACGCTCGGAGTGCACCCCGAGCAGCGCCAGATCCCGTGCCGAGGGCAGCGACACCGTGACGTACTGGTTGTGTCGGTGCAGCCGCGGTGACAGCCGGGACTCGACGAACCATCCGATGTGGCTCATGACCGGCCCGGCCACCGGCCACTGCTCGCGGTGGCAGTGGTGCACCAGCACGACCACCCGCCTGCCGAACACCAACCGGGCCAGGAACGGCAGGCCGTTCTGGGTGTCGACGACCACATCGGGACGCACATGCCGCAACGGGCCCAGACCGACCACCGCGGCCGCCATCGCCAGCCCGGCCCACACGTACACCGAGTAGCTTCCGCCGACCCGCTGGATCTGGACGCCGTCGACGGTCTCGCGCCGCGCGGCGCCGCGGTAATGGGCGGTGCGCAGCGTGACACGGACGCCCGACTGGGCCAACTGCGCGCCGATGCGCTGCAGGTAGGTCTCGCTGCCGCCGCCCTGGGGGTGCCCGGTGTCGCGCCAGCACAGCAGCAACACGGAGCGGACCGGCAGGCTGGGAACAGACATCGGGTGCCAGCCTAACCGCCCTGCGTAGGGTGTCCGCGTGGTCGCTACCGATCTGTTCACCCGGCGCGCGACGCTGTCGCGGTCGCTGCGACTGCTCGCGGCCTTCCGCTTCGAACAGAGCGACCCCGACCGTTTCTACGGCGCCCTTGCCGCCGACACCGTGACGATGGTGACCGATCTGTGGACATCGCTGCACGGTTCCGCGCCGACCGGCCGGACACTGCTGGACGTCGGTGGCGGCCCCGGCTACTTCGCGTCCGCGTTCACGGCAGGCGCCGTCCGCTACATCGGCGTCGAACCCGACCCGCGCGAGATGCACGCCGCCGCGCCCCGGTCGCACCGCCGCGACGGGATGTTCGTCAGGGCCTCGGGCACCGCACTGCCGTTCGCCGACGCCAGCGTGGACATCTGCCTGTCGTCCAACGTCGCCGAGCACGTCACCGAACCCTGGTTGCTGGGCGAGGAGATGCTGCGGGTGACCCGTCCCGGCGGCCTCGCGGTGCTGTCCTACACCGTGTGGCTGGGCCCGTTCGGTGGGCACGAGACGGGGTTGACGCACTACGTCGGCGGCCGGCGTGCTGCCGACCGATATGCCCGCAAACACGGCCACCGACCGAAGAACGACTACGGCTCGTCGTTGTTCGCGGTGTCGGCGGCCGACGGTCTGCGGTGGGGCGAGGGCACCGGCGCGCTGGTCGCCGCATTTCCCCGCTACCACCCGCGATGGGCGTGGGGATTGACCTCGGTGCCGCTAGTCCGGGAGTTCTTGGTGAGCAACCTGGTGCTGGTGTTGCAGCCATCCTGATGGCTTGAACTGCAACAGGTTCTCGTTTTGCGTCGCGGTCGGTAATGTGACGGGCATGACACCGCGCACGCAAGGAGCAAAATGACCCAGAGCACCGCGTTCAAAACCGAATGGGACAAGCTGTTCATCGGCGGCAAGTGGGTCGAGCCGGCCTCCTCGGACGTGATCGAGGTGCACTCCCCGGCCACCGGCGAACTGGTCGGCAAGGTGCCGCTGGCCACCGCCGCCGACGTCGACGCGGCGTGCGCAGCGGCCCGCAAGGCCTTCGACGAGGGGCCGTGGCCCCAGATGTCCCCCGCAGAGCGCGCCGAGGTCCTGGGCCGCGCCGTCAAGATCATGGAGGAGCGCGGCGACGAGCTGAAGTTCCTGCTCGCCGCCGAAACCGGTCAGCCGCCGACGATCGTCGACATGATGCAGTACGGCGCGGCGATGTCGTCGTTCAACTACTACGTGGGTGCGGCGGACAAGTTCACCTGGCAGGACATCCGCGACGGCGTCTACGGCCAGACGCTGGTCGTCAAGGAGCCGATCGGTGTCGTCGGGGCCGTCACGGCGTGGAACGTGCCGTTCTTCCTGGCTGCCAACAAGCTCGGGCCCGCCCTGCTGGCCGGCTGCACCGTGGTGCTCAAGCCGGCCGCGGAGACCCCGCTGTCGGTGTTCGCGATGGCCGAGATGTTCGCCGAGGCGGGGCTGCCCGAAGGCGTGCTCTCGATCGTGCCCGGTGGCGCCGAGACCGGACGCGCCCTGACCGCCAACCCCGAACTGGACAAGTTCACCTTCACCGGCAGCTCGGGCGTCGGCAAGGAGGTCGCGAAGATCGCGGCCGAGAAGCTCAAGGCCTGCACGCTGGAACTGGGCGGCAAGTCGGCGGCCATCATCCTCGAGGACGCCGACCTGGACTCGACGTTGCCGATGCTGGTGTTCTCGGGCCTGATGAACTGCGGCCAGGCCTGTGTCGGCCAGACCCGGATCCTCGCGCCGCGGTCGCGCTACGACGAGGTCGTCGAAAAACTGTCCGCCGCGGTCGCCGCGATGCCGGTCGGTCTGCCCGATGACGCCGCCGCCATGATCGGACCGCTGATCTCGGAGAAGCAGCGCGAGCGCGTCGAGGGTTACATCCAGAAGGGCATCGACGAGGGTGCGCGCGTCGTCACCGGCGGTGGCCGCCCCGACGGACTCGACAGCGGCTGGTTCGTCCAGCCGACGGTGTTCGCCGACGTCGACAACTCGATGACCATCGCCCAGGAGGAGATCTTCGGACCCGTGCTGGCCGTCATCGCCTACGAGGACGAGGACGACGCGGTGCGCATCGCCAACGACTCGGTCTACGGCCTCGCGGGCAGCGTCTACACCACCGACAACGACAAGGCGCTGCAGATCGCCCGCAAGATCCGCACCGGCACCTACGCGGTCAACATGTACGCCTTCGACCCGGGCGCCCCGTTCGGCGGCTTCAAGAACTCCGGCATCGGCCGCGAGAACGGCCCCGAAGGCGTCGAGGCGTACACCGAAGCCAAGAGCATCCTGCTGCCGTTCGGTTACACACCGGCCACCTGACAAGGGCTCGTCGAGAGTACGGATTCTGATGGATTTCACCCGATTTCCGTCAGAACCCGTGCACTCGGCGTCCACTGCTGACTTGATGAGAGTCTTCTCACCCACGTCTCATCGCTAGCACCCCTGCCGCCCGCACCCTGGACGGATGGCGATCGATGCGCTGTCCGTCCTTCTCGGACCGCAGGCCGGTGCGATCCTGTCGGCGGCGGTCGGTGAGCATGGTTGCGCACTGCATGCGGTGCGGGCCCGCAGCGTGCACGTCCGGCCGAACGGCGCAGCGGTGGTGCGCTACGCCGCGGCGCTCACCCACAGCGACGGACGGTGCGGCAC
>NZ_JBAUJR010000326.1:0-1588 GCF_049683935.1 Mycobacterium sp.
CCCCGACGTGCAGGCCCACATCACCGCGTCGGGTGCATCGGCGGCCAGCGCCGCGGCGCCGTCGGCGAGTCGGGTGTTGCTGCCGAGGTCGAGCAGCGCGTCGACCCGGTGGGCGTCCTCACCGACCGACGTGATCACCACCGGGAGTCGTACCGCGCCGCCGACCCGGGTCTCGAGAGCGGGGAAGTCGTCCTCGGCGCTGTGACCGGGGTAGAGCAGTCCCACTGTCGGCATGCGTCCTCCTTGACTGACATGACGGAATTGCAGAATTGTCAACAATACTAACGGTCAGCGTTCCATCAACTGCTGCCCGGGGCCGACCGCCTTGCGGCCGATCAGGTTCAGCGCCAGCCACATGGTGACCTGGTTGGCGGTCAGCACCGGCTTGCGCAGTTCGGCTTCCAGGCGGGCGATGACGTCGTAGGTCGGCATGTTCGTGCAGCTGATGAACACCGCCTGGGCGTGGTCGTTGTCGGTGTCGCGGACCAGTTGGGCGGTGACGTCGTGGGGCACCGTCCAGATGTCGGAGATCAGCCCGAGGCCGGTGGCGGCGGTGACCTCGACCCCGGCCTTGCCGAGGAAGGCGGTCAGCCCGACGGTCAGGTCCGCGGTGTAGGGCGTGGCGGTGGCGATCCGGTTGATCCCCAGATATCGCAGGGCGGCGAGCAGAGCCCCGCTGGTGGTCAGCGCCGCCGGGGCGCCGGCCCCCATCATCGCGGTCACCAGCGCCTGCTCGGCCATCGGTCCGCCGACGAAGCTGCCCGAGGTGCACGCATACGCGGTGACCAGCGGCGAGACCGCGGAGACGTCGATGACGGCGCGCGCGGCACTGTCCGGGTCGGAGATGTGCATCGCCATCTCCATCGTCGCCGCCATCGGGGCGAACGGCAGCCGGGTGAAGTGCAGGCTGACGTCGTCGGGAAGCCATCGCCATAACTCCCGGTCAAGAGCGAAGTCATAGGGCACGACGACTCCGATCCCGGCCTGGTGCAGGGGCGGCGAGGGGTTCATTTGCACAGTGTGAGGCCGGGTCGACCCGCCCGCAAGTCCGATTGTTGACAATCGGACGGTCGGGTTCCTAGCCTCGTCCCCGTGCCTAGGACAAGACCGGTGGTGGCTGTGTTGTGCGCCAAAGCCGATGACCGGCCACCCGGGCTCGACGATATCGATGTTGACCTGCGCTTTTGTGCGGCTGACGGGCTCGCCGAGGCGGTCCGCGGGGCCCAGGGGCTGCTGCTGTGGGACTTCTTCTCGATGGCCGTGCGCGATGTGTGGGCCGACGCGGGCGACCTCGAGTGGATTCACATCACCGCGGCCGGGGTCGACACGCTGCTGTTCGACGACCTGCGCAGCTCCGAGGTCGTGGTGACGAACGCCCGCGGGGTGTTCGACCGGCCGCTGGCCGAGTACGTGCTCGGCGCGGTGCTGGCCCACGCCAAGGACAGCCGCACCAGCTTCGACCTGCAGCGCCGACACGAGTGGCGTCACCGCGAAACGCGCAGCATCACCGGCGCCACCGCGCTGGTCGTCGGCACCGGCGGCATCGGCCGCGAGATCGCCAAGCTGCTGCGCGCGGCCGGCATGACGG
>NZ_JBAUJR010000327.1:0-7023 GCF_049683935.1 Mycobacterium sp.
TCGCAGAACACACCGGCCTCGCCGCCGACGTCGCCGCCGTCGACCTGGTGATCACCGGAGAGGGCCGCTTCGACGACCAGTCTCTGCACGGCAAGGTCGTCAGCGCGCTGGCCGCCGGCGCCCGCGAACGGCAGATCCCGGTGCTCGTGCTGGCGGGCCAGGTAACGCTGGAGCCATCAGCGCTCGAAGCCGCCGGGATCACCTCGGCCCATTCCATCACCGACCACGCGGGCTCGGTGCAGCGCGCGATCGACGATGCGGCCAACCAGCTCACCGGCCTGGCGTCGGCCGTTGCGGCGACGTATCGGTGAGTCGTCGCAGGTGGCGACCCGACCTGGGGATAGATGGGGAATACGGGCCGAACAAGGTACCGTTGACCAAGTGGAGCTGTCCCCGTTCCGGGGGTGAGGCCTCCACCCACGTACATCCACACAGGAGATTCCATGACTGTTCAGCACGAGTCGGCAGTGCAGCCGGGCCAAGCTACCGAAACCCATGGCGCGACCCTGACCGATGCCGCTGCAAGCAAGGCCAAAGCGCTGCTGGATCAGGAAGGTCGCGATGATCTGGCGCTGCGCATCGCCGTGCAGCCGGGCGGATGTGCCGGGCTCCGATACAACCTGTTCTTCGACGACCGCACCCTCGACGGCGACCTCGTCGTCGAGTTCGGCGGAGTGAACCTGACGGTCGACCGGATGAGCGCCCCCTACATCCAGGGCGCCACCATCGATTTTGTCGACACCATCGAGAAGCAGGGTTTCACCATCGACAACCCGAACGCCACCGGTTCGTGCGCGTGCGGCGATTCGTTCAACTGAGTCGGCGCTGAAACCCGCTCAGTACTGACCGGCGGTTCGCGGTAGGAACGAGCACACCAGGACCTCGTTGTCGATCGACAGCAACTGGGCGATGGCCTGCTCTTCACCGTCTTGTGGCTGCGTGCCTCTCGAGTTGCGCGCAGGCTCCACCCGCATCGTGAACAGCACCTGGGCCTGCGACGGTGACCACGTCACCATCTTGTCCACCGAGGCCACCTCGGCGCTCCTGTACTGCTTGCGGAACGCATCGCTGGACAGTCCGGCCAGCGCGAGGTCCGCGCGGCGCTCCTTGGCGGCGTCGAACAGCCCGCACAGGGTGTGGCGGGCCACCGTCTCGTCATCACCGTTCGACAGTGCGTCGAGGTAATCCTGGATCGCCCCCTGCGCGGACGCCTCGGTCAATTGTCCGCCGGTGGTCTGTTCCTCCCGCCCGCCGCTGAGGGCCACCACGGCGGCGACGCCGACGAGCGCGGCGACGGCCAGCACCGCCACGGCCGCGATGATCCATTTGCGGCGTTTGCGGGGCGGATACTGAACCGGTGGCGGCAGCATTCCCGGGTACGTCGCGTCGATGCCGCTGTCGGGGTAGGGCTGTGCCGGAGGATACGGCTGGCCAAAGGAATCCGGGTATCCAGGCTGTTGCTGCGGGCCGACCGGTCCAGCGCCGTATTGGGGCGGGTACGGACCAGTCATATATTTGCTCCCGAAGAGGTCGGTCGAATCGTGCGCGGCTAGAGTGGCCCGGCGGGGCACCCATACGCAGGTTAGCGCAACTGACCGGGGTGCCTCCGGGGCCGACAGCGCGACCACAGGGGCCGATACCGGGCCCAGCCTGTGGTCGACACTAGGGTGAACGACGTTCGGCTGTTCGGATCGTCGAGCACATGACCTGCGTGAACTGATGAAGGGTGAAACTGCGTGACCATTGCGGTGTCCGGATCGATCGCAACCGATCATCTGATGCGTTTTCCGGGTCGGTTCTCCGAGCAACTCCTCGCCGACCACCTGCAGAAGGTGTCGCTGAGTTTCCTGGTCGACGACCTGGTGGTGCATCGCGGCGGGGTCGCGGGGAACATGGCTTTCGCGATGGGTGTGCTGGGCGGCAATCCGACTCTGGTGGGGGCCGTCGGAAAAGACTTCGACGAATACCGGCAGTGGCTCACCTCTCACGGGGTGAACTGCGACGGCGTGTTGGTCTCGGAGTCCGCCTACACGGCCAGATTCGTGTGCACCACCGACGAAGACATGGCCCAGATCGCCTCCTTCTATCCAGGCGCGATGTCGGAGGCCCGCGACATCAAGCTGGCGGACGTCATCGAGCGGACCGGGTCACCGAGTCTGACGATCATCGGTGCCAACGACCCGGAAGCGATGTTTCTCTACACCGAGGAATGCCGGTCGCTGGGGCTGGCGTTCGCCGCCGACCCCAGCCAGCAGTTGGCGCGATTGTCCGGCGAGGAGATCCGCCGGCTGATCGACGGCGCCACCTACCTGTTCACCAACGACTACGAGTGGGATCTGCTGCTGCAGAAGTCCGGGTGGTCGGAGGCCGAGGTGATGAGGCAGATCGAACTTCGCATCACCACGCTGGGTGAGAAGGGTGTGGACCTGGTCGGCAAGGACGGCACGTTCATCCATGTCGACGTGGTGCCCGAGACGCACAAAGAGGATCCGACCGGTATCGGTGACGCTTTCCGGGCCGGATTCCTCACCGGGCGTGATGCCGGGTTGTCGCTGGAGCGTGCAGCTCAGCTGGCCTCGCTGGTGGCGACGTTGGTGCTCGAGGCGCCCGGACCCCAGGAGTGGTCATGGGACCGCGACTCGGCAGTCCAGCGGCTCAGTGATGCCTACGGCGCCGACGCGGGCCGGGAAATAGCCGAGGCGCTCGCTTAGAGCTGCACCGGGTAGGTCGGCTCGCTGATCGCAGGCGTGACGCTTCCTTCGACGAAGATCGCGTGCCAGAGCATGAAGATCAGCACCGTCCACAGCCTGCGGCTGTGATCTGTTGTGCCTCTTCGGTGTTCGTCCAGCATCAACCGGACCGCGGCCAGGTCTATCAGGTCGCCGGCGCCGGACGCGCCGACCATGTCCTGGGCCCAGTCCAGCAGCTCGCCTGAGCGCAGCCAGTGCCGGATCGGCACCGGGAACCCCAGTTTCGGCCGGTTGAGGACATGGGCGGGAACGATGGGCTCCAGCGCACGCCGCAGCGCGTACTTCGTGGTGGCCCTGGTGATCTTCTGATCGAACGGCAGTCGTGAGGCCACGGCGAACACCTCGGGGTCCAGGAACGGCACCCGCAGTTCCAGAGAGTTGGCCATCGTCATCTTGTCGGCCTTGACCAGGATGTCACCGCGCAACCAGGTGAACAGGTCGATGTGCTGCATGCGGGCCACCGGGTCCCAGCCCTGCGACTTCGCGTACACCGGGGAGGTGACGTCGGTGTGGATCCAGTCGTCGCGGAATCTGGGCAACACCGCTCGCAACTGTTCGTCGGAGAAGCTGCGCGCGTTGCCGTAGTAGCGCTCCTCGAGGGTGAGCGAACCGCGGTGCAGCAGGCTCTTACCGCGCATGCCCTCCGGCAGGGGGCGGGCCGCCTTTCCGACCGACTTGCGAAGGCCGCGCGGGAGATAGTCGAAAGGCTTGAGCGACAATGGTTCCCGATAGATTGTGTAGCCACCGAACAGCTCGTCGGCACCCTCGCCGGAGAGTACGACCTTGACGTGCTTGCGTGCCTCTCTGGCGATGAAGTAGAGCGGCACCAGCGCAGGGTCGGCAACGGGTTCGTCGAGGTACCAGACGATCTCGGGTAGTGCGGCGACGAACTCGGCCTGACTGACGACCTTGGTCACATGCCGGGCGCCGATGGCTTCGGCTGAGGCGACGGCAACGTCCACCTCCGAGAACCCCTCGCGTTCGAAGCCCGTGGTGAACGTGATCAACCTCGGGTTGTGCCGCATGGCCAGTGCCGCGATGGCCGTCGAGTCGATGCCGCCGGAGAGGAACGCTCCGACCGTCACGTCGGCGCGCATGTGCTTGGCCACCGAGTCCTCGAGCACCGCGGTGATCTCGTCGTAGCGGCGTTGGTCGTCTCCCGACGGCGATCCGGTGAACGGCACCGCATCGAAGTGTGGGCTGAAGTACCGGGTGACCTGGGGTGCTGCGCCCGGCCGAACCCGCGCGTAACTGCCCGACTCCAGCCGGCGGATGCCCCGGTGCAGTGTCTCGGGTTCCGGAACGTACTGCAGCACCGTGTAGTGCTGCACCGCACGCTCGTCGATGGCGAGATCGACGCCCAGTTCGTCGGCCAGGTCGAGCAGGCATTTCTTCTCGCTGCCGACCACGGTCCCGCCGGGCCCGGTCGCCATGAACAGCGGCTTGATGCCGAAAGGGTCCCGCGCGCAGAACAGCTCCTGCTCGGCGCTGTCCCAGAGCGCAAAAGCGAACATGCCGCGGAGGCGTGTCAGAGCCTCGGTGCCCCAGTAGTGGTAGGCGGCCAGGATCGCCTCACCGTCACCGTCGGTGTGGAAGACGGCGCCGAACTCGGACCGGAGCGCTTCACGCAGTTCCAGGTAGTTGTAGATCTCGCCGTTGAACACCAGCACGTATCGGTCCGGCGCGTCGCTGGGCCCCCACCGCAGTGGTTGGTGACTGTGGGCGATGTCGATGATGGAGAGCCGGTTGAAGCCCAGCACCACCTGGCCGTCGTTCCAGGTCCCCGGCTCGTCGGGGCCGCGATGGCGCATCAGGGACGAGGCGCCGGAAACCGCGTCGACGATGGTGGGGGAGACCTCAGAGGAAGGGTCGGTGACCAACGCCAGCAGTCCGCACACCGCGCCAGTATGCCTAATGGAAGCGCTGTGAAGAGACCGACACCAGACACAATTCCCGGTCGCTTGGCTCCACCGCCACAGGGTGGTCTACGCTGCGTAGTATTCAGTGCAGCCGTCGAACCGCCCGGTGGTTCGTCGACTGCTAGATGACTTCAAGGAGGCGCCAACGTGTCCGCTCGCGGCCTGAAGTTGGTGGCATTGTCCGTGCTCTTGGGCGGAACAACAGTCCTGCTCAGCGGGTGTAGCTGGTCTGAGGTTCTCGGCCTGGGATGGCCCGAGGGCATCACTCCGGAGGCGCACCTCAACCGCGAACTGTGGATCGGGTCGCTGATCGCCGCGCTCGTCGTCGGCGCCATCGTCTACTTCCTGTTGTTCTGGACCATTGCCTTCCATCGGAAGAAGAAGGACGACACCGAACTGCCTCGCCAGTTCGGCTACAACATGCCGCTCGAGCTGGCTCTCACCGTCACGCCGTTCCTGATCATCTCGGTGCTCTTCTACTTCACCGTCGTGGTGCAGGAGCGGATGCTGGACAAGCAGCCGAACCCCGAGGTCGTCATCGACGTCACCGCGTTCCAGTGGAACTGGAAGTTCGGATACCAGAAGGTCGACTTCACCGACGGCACCTTCACCTACGACGGCGTCGACAACGAGCGCAAGGAAGCGATGGCTTCGGCGCCCGAGGTCTCCGAGTCCGAAACCGATGAGTCCGAGGGCGAGGGCCATGGTGGTGGCGAGGAGGTCGGCGCGATCGCCGGCCTCAACCCCGAAGACCGCACCTACCTGAACTACAACGAGATCGAGACGCTCGGCTCGTCCACGGAGATCCCGGTGCTGGTGGTCCCGTCCGGCAAGCGGATCGAGTTCCAGATCGCTTCGGCCGACGTGATCCACGGCTTCTGGGTGCCGGAGTTCCTGTTCAAGCGCGACGTGCTGCCCAACCCGGCGGAGAACAACTCCGACAACATCTTCCAGGTCAGCGAGATCTACGAGACCGGTGCCTTCGTGGGCCGGTGCACGGAGATGTGCGGCACCTACCACTCGATGATGAACTTCGAACTCCGTGTGGTGGAACCCAATGACTTCAAGGCCTACCTCGACCAGCGTCAGGCCGGAATGACGAACGCCGAGGCGTTGGAGGCGATCAACCAGCCTCCACTGGCGGTCACCACCCAACCGTTCGACACCCGCCGCGGAGAGCAGGCACCGCAGATCCCCCAGGCGAGCAGGTAGGACAGCAATGCATATCGAAGCCCGGTTGTTCGAGTTCCTGACGGCGTTCTTCGCATTGTCGTCGGTCGTGTACGGCGTTCTGACGGCGATGTTCGCCCAGGGCGGCATCGAATGGGCGGGTACCACCGCCCTGGTGCTGACCACCGGTCTGACGCTGATCACCGGTACGTTCTTCCGATTCGTCGCACGCCGTCTCGACACCCGGCCCGAGGACTACGAGGATGCCGAGATCGCCGACGGCGCCGGCGAGCTGGGTTTCTATCCGCCGCACAGCTGGTGGCCGATCCTCATCGCGCTGTCGGGTTCGGTCACCGCGGTCGGTATGGCCATGTGGCTGCCGTGGCTCATCGTCGGCGGCGTCTGCTTCATCCTGGCCTCGGTGGCCGGTCTGGTCTTCGAATACCACACGGGAGCCGAGAAGCACTGAGCCGCTGTCGGTGTGGTCTGCACGTGTCGAACAAGGTCACAATCAGGGCATGAGTTCGCCCGCAAACCGCACTGGGCGTCCTGTTCGGGTGTCTCCGTTGGGTAGTGTTGCCCAAGCGTCGTGGTCCGCTGACGGCGCGACCGACGGAGCAGCAGTCGAGAAGGACAGACGTAGATGAGCGGGCCGAATCCCCCCGAACGGGACTCTGGCGGCTCGGAACTTCCAGGTGACGAGCCGGGCAACAAACCCTCCTCGGGCGAACCCACCCCAGATGCGTCGGGCACTCCACCCGGCAGCGGAGTCGGTGGCGACTTCCCCGACACCGGGCAGACCGACCACTATTCGCAGGCGTATTCCGCGCCCGAGTCCGAACAGTTCGTCAGCAGCCCCTACATTCCCTCCGACGCATCGCTGTACGACTACGACAGCTACGAGTCCGCTCCTGAGGCCGGTGAGCCTCAAGCCCCGCCTCGATGGCCGTGGGTGGTCGGCGTCGTGGCGATCGTCGCCGCGATCGCTCTCGTGGTGTCGGTGTCGGTGCTGGTGACCCGAACCGATACCGACAACACCGCGAACCCTCAGACGACCACGATGTCGGTGCCGCCGCCGGTTCAGGACGAGATCACCACCACCACACCGCCGCCACCCCCGCCGCCGCCGCCGCCCGAGGAGCCGCCACCACCGCCGCCGGAGACCGTGACGGTCACCGAGGAGC
>NZ_JBAUJR010000328.1:0-29873 GCF_049683935.1 Mycobacterium sp.
GGGTACCGCACCTGCCGGCTGCCGTGCCGCCTACCGCGGTACCCGTGCCGCCGATCGCGGTTCCGGCTCTGCCGGCGGCGGCCCAGCCGATCGCGATACCGGCCGAGACGGCCGTGGTGCCCGCCCAGCGGTTGGCGGGTGCTCCCCAGAGCGTCCTGCCGCCACCGCTTCCACCGGTGTTGTCGACCCTCTTCGGCGCCCTGCCCTGACCGAACGGCCCGGGGGAATGTGGTAGTTCTACTCATCCGTACCGACCCGGGACGGGGCATGCTGGCGGCATGGCTATAACCCCGCCGGGACGTGACCGCGCCGTCGACGTCGTGCGCCTCGCCGCACTCGTGATCGTGATGTTCGGCCACTGCGCGTTGCTGCTGGCCACCATCGACGGCAACGGTGTCCGGATCGGCAACCTGATCGGCGAGGTTCCCGCCGTCGCTCCGATCACCTGGATCGTGCAGGTGATGCCGTTGTTCTTCCTCGCCGGAGGTGCCGCGGGGGCTTACGGGTACCACGCCGGGACGCCCTGGGGGACCTGGCTGTTCGCCCGCGCGCAGCGACTGTGCCGGCCCGTGTTCTGGTATCTCGCAGCGTGGTCGGTGGGCCTGCTGGTCGTCCGGTTCACGCTGGGTGCCGAGTCGGCAGCCGACCTGGGTGCCGAGAGCGTGGCGCTGCTGTGGTTCCTCGGCGTCTACCTCGTGGTGCTGGCCTTCGTTCCCGCCCTGACACGCATCACCACCGGCCGCGCCGTCGCTGTCATGCTGACGGCGCTGCTCTTGGCCGCCGCCGCAATGGACGGGATCCGGGCCGCTGCCGGCACGCCCGCGGCCGGCATCGCCAACTTCGTGATCGTCTGGCTCATCCCCGTCGCCATCGGCGTGGCCTACGCGCGTCGTCTGATCACCACCCGGGTCGCATTCGCGGTCGCGGTTGCGGCGTTCGCCGCGCAGGTCGCCCTCGTCGCGGCCGGGCCTTACGAAACTTCCCTCGTCGTCACCGGGGTCGAGCATTTCTCCAACACCGCCCCGCCCACGCTGGTGCTGGCGCTGCACTGCACGTGGATGTCGTGTGCCTTCGTGGTGTTCGCCGGCGCGATCCGGCGCTGGGCCGAACGCCCCCGCGTCTGGCGGGTCGTCGCGATCGGCAACGGGGGAGCGATGACGCTGTACCTCTGGCACATTCCCGCCATCGCGATCGCCGCATTCAGCCTGCACGCACTCGGTCTGGACGCCTACGACGTGAACGCCGCCGACTTCTGGGCCCTGCTGGCGCTGCGGGCCGTGGTGTTCGCCGTGGTGATGGCAGTGCTGTTCCAGGCTCTCTCGCCTTTGGAGCACCGCCCGCTGCCGTGGTGGGATGCACCGGTCGGGGCCACCGGCGCCCGCGCCACCGCCGCAGGGGCGCTGATCTGCACCGCCGGTATCGCGCTGGTGCTGATGGCGAAGTTCGGGCTGAGTGGGCCCTCGGGGTGGACGGCGCTCGCCGGCTTCGTCACCGCTGCGGCCGCCGCGAGGTTCTTCGCGGGTGCGTCGGCGCGGCCGGAAACCCACACGCCAGAAGTCTTGATCCCGTCCAGAAAAGGGACCAGTATGACAAGCGATGGCCGATGACCCGGATTTTGCGCACGCGCTGAAGTCCGCGTCACTGCGTGTCACCCAGCCCCGGATCGCGGTGATGCAGGCGGTGGGACGGCATGCGCACGCGGACACCGAGGTGATCATCGATGCTGCACGCCAACGTGTTCCGGATATTTCCCGCCAAACCGTCTACGACGCGTTGAACGCGCTCACCGCCGCCGGACTGATCCGCCGGATCCAACCCGCGGGCTCGCTGGCTCGCTATGAGTCCCGCATCGGGGACAACCACCACCACATCGTCTGCCGGTCCTGCGGTCTGATCGCCGACGTCGACGGCGCCGTCGGTGAAGTGCCGTGCCTCACCGCGCCCGACGATCGCGGCTTCGAGATCGACGAGGCCGAGGTCATCTACTGGGGGCTGTGCTCCGACTGTTCCCCCTCCCACATATCCCGGTCACACCCGTGATCACAGCCCGATCACTCCGCCTGATGAATTGAAAAGAAGGGAAACACCGTGTCATCCGATACCTCCGACGCCCGCCCACCCCACTCCGACAGCGAGACCGCCAGCAACAGCGAGTCCGAAAACCCGGTGATCGACTCACCGAAGCCGAAATCGCATGCACCACTGAGGAATCAAGACTGGTGGCCTGAGCAGGTCGATGTCTCGGTGCTGCACCGGCAGTCCTCGAAAGGCAACCCGTTCGGGGAGAGTTTCGACTACCCTGCGGAATTCGCCAAGCTCGACGTCGAGGCTTTCAAGTCCGACATGCTCGCGCTGATGACCGAGTCGCAGGACTGGTGGCCCGCCGACTACGGCAGCTACGCCGGCCTGTTCATCCGGATGAGCTGGCACGCTGCGGGCACCTACCGCATTTTCGACGGCCGCGGCGGCGCCGGTCAGGGCAGCCAGCGCTTCGCCCCGCTCAACAGTTGGCCCGACAATGCGAACCTGGACAAGGCCCGCCGGCTGCTGTGGCCGATCAAGCAGAAGTACGGCAACAAGATCTCCTGGGCCGACCTGATCACCTACGCAGGAAACGCCGCGCTGGAGTCCGCGGGCTTCAAGACCTTCGGCTTCGCGTTCGGCCGCGAGGACATCTATGAGCCCGAGGAGATCCTGTTCGGCCAAGAGGACACCTGGCTGGGCACCGACAAGCGCTACTCCGGCGAACGCGAGCTGGCCGAGCCGTACGGCGCCACCACCATGGGTCTGATCTACGTCAATCCCGAAGGCCCCGAGGGTAAACCGGATCCGCTGGCCGCCGCACACGACATCCGCGAGACCTTCGGTCGGATGGCGATGAACGACGAGGAGACAGCCGCTCTGATCGTCGGCGGCCACACGCTGGGCAAGACCCACGGCGCCGGCGACGGCGACCTGGTGGGTGTCGAGCCCGAAGGTGCGCCGATCGAGCAGCAGGGGCTCGGCTGGAAGTGTCCGTTCGGTTCTGGCAACGCCGGCGACACCATCACCAGCGGCCTCGAGGTCGTCTGGACCGGGACGCCGACGCAGTGGAGCAACGGATACCTCGAGATCCTCTACGGCAACGAATGGGAGCTGACCAAGAGCCCCGCCGGCGCCTGGCAGTTCGAGGCGAAGGACGCGGAGGCGACGATCCCGGATCCGTTCGGCGGCCCGCCACGCAAGCCGACGATGCTCGTCACCGACGTCTCGATGCGGGTCGACCCGATCTACGGTGAGATCACCCGGCGTTGGCTCGACCACCCCGAAGAGATGAACGATGCGTTCGCCAGGGCCTGGTACAAGCTGCTGCACCGCGATATGGGTCCGGTCAGCCGCTACCTGGGACCGTGGATTCCCGAGCCGCAACTGTGGCAGGACCCGGTTCCCGCCGTCGACCACGAGCTCATCGACGACAAGGACGTCGCCTCGCTGAAGGCCACAGTGCTCGACGCCGGCCTGTCCGTACCCCAACTGGTCAAGACGGCGTGGTCGGCAGCGTCGAGCTTCCGGGGGACCGACAAGCGGGGCGGCGCGAACGGCGCGCGGCTCCGGCTGGAACCGCAGCGCGATTGGGAGGCCAACGAGCCCTCCGAGCTGGCCAAGGTGTTGCCGGTCCTCGAGCAGATCCAGCAGGACTTCAACGGATCGGCAGGCGCCAAGAAGGTGTCTCTGGCCGACCTGATCGTCCTGGCCGGATCAGCGGCGGTCGAGAAGGCCGCCAAGGATGCCGGGCACGACATCCAGGTGCCTTTCGCGCCCGGGCGCACCGACACCTCACAGGAGGACACCGATGCCGAGTCGTTCGCGGTGCTCGAACCGCGAGCCGACGGCTTCCGCAACTTCGTCCGGCCCGGCGAGAAGGCACCGTTGGAACAGCTTCTGGTGGAGAAGGCCTACATGCTGGACCTCACCGCACCGGAGTTGACGGTGCTCGTCGGCGGCCTGCGTGCGCTGGGCGCCAACCACGGCGGCTCCACGCACGGCGTGTTCACCGACGCGCCGGGCACGCTGACCAACGACTTCTTCGTGAACCTGCTCGACATGGGCACGGAGTGGAAGCCGTCGAAGTCGTCGGAGAACGTCTACGAGGGCTTCGACCGCGCCACCGGGCAGACCAAGTGGACGGCCACCGCCAACGATCTGGTGTTCGGATCCAACTCGGTGCTGCGGGCGCTGTCCGAGGTCTACGCACAGGCCGACAGCACGGACAAGTTCGTCGCGGATTTTGTCACGGCCTGGGCCAAGGTGATGAACAACGACCGCTTCGATCTGCGTTGAGCCGCAACGGGGATCGCTGAATCCCCGGGCACCCATCTGCGCGACGACGAGGCGGGTCCGACCTCCGCGCCCGCCTCGTCGTCGGTGGCCTTCGGTAGGGTTCTGCCCGTGAAATCGGTCAACGCCCGTCTCGCTGAGGAACTCGCTGTCGGGGAGGGTCAGGTCGTCGCCGCGGTGCGGTTACTCGACGAGGGTGCGACGGTTCCGTTCATCGCGAGGTATCGCAAAGAGGTCACCGGCAGCCTCGACGACGGGCAGTTGCGTTCGCTCGAGGATCGGCTCGGGTATCTGCGCGAGCTCGACGACCGGCGCAACGCCGTGCTGGCCTCGATCACCGAGCAGGGGAAGCTCACCGACGAGCTGAGACGCTCGTTGATGGCGGCGGACACCAAGGCGCGGGTGGAGGACATCTACCTGCCCTACAAGCCGAAGCGGCGGACCAGAGCGCAGATCGCCCGGGAAGCCGGACTCGAGCCGCTGGCCGACCAGTTGCTCTCCGACCCGGCGACGGTTCCGGAGGTCGCGGCGGGCGATTTCCTCGGCGAGGCCGTCGCCGACACCGCCGCGGCGCTGGAGGGCGCCCGACACATCATCGTCGAACGGGCCGCCGAGGATGCCGAGCTCGTCGGCGCGCTGCGCGAACGGTTCTGGGAGAAGGGCTCGTTGCGGTCCCGACAGTCCTCCGAGGTGGCCACCGGCAGCGCGGCCGACCAGAAGGCGCAGAAGTTCCGGGACTACTTCGAGTTCTCCGAATCTCTGTCCACGATGCCGTCGCACCGGGTGCTCGCGGTGCTGCGCGGCGAAAAGGAACAGGTTCTCGCGCTGACCCTCGACGGCGGCAGCGACGATGACGACGTGTACCAGGCGATGATCGCCAGAGCCCTCGGCATCAACATGACCGCGGCTGCGGCCGCGACACCGTGGCTCGTGAACACCGTCGGTTTTGCGTGGCGCACCAGGCTGTCCGTCTCCGCGGCGGTGGACGCCCGGGTACGGCTGCGACTGCGCGCCGAGGAGGACGCCGTGGCGGTGTTCGCCAAGAACCTCAAGGACCTTCTGCTCGCAGCCCCCGCCGGCAACCGTGCCACCCTCGGTCTGGATCCGGGCTTCCGGACCGGCGTCAAGGTCGCGGTCGTCGACGGCACCGGCAAGGTGGTGGACACCTGCGCGATCTTCCCGCACCAGCCGCAGAAGCAATGGGATGCGGCGAAGGCAACGCTGGCGGCACTCGTCGCCCGGCACGGGGTCGAGTTGATCGCGGTCGGAAACGGCACGGCATCCCGCGAGACCGATGCCCTAGCAGCCGAACTCATCGCCGACATCCGCGGCGCCGGCGCGCCCGCACCTGCGAAGGCCATGGTGAGTGAGGCCGGGGCTTCCGTCTACTCCGCCTCCGCCTACGCGGCACACGAACTGCCTGAACTCGACGTCACGCTGCGAGGAGCGGTGTCGATCGCCCGCCGGCTACAGGATCCGTTGGCCGAGCTGGTCAAGATCGAGCCCAAGTCGATCGGCGTCGGGCAGTACCAGCACGACGTGACTCCGGGGATCCTCGCCCGCAGCCTGGGCGCAGTGGTCGAGGACGCGGTCAATGCCGTGGGTGTGGATCTGAACACCGCCTCGGTGCCGCTGCTTGCCCGCGTCTCGGGCATCACCGAAACCCTTGCCGAAGCGATCGTCGCGCACCGAGACCAGACCGGTCGATTCCAGAATCGTCGCGCGTTGCTCAAGGTTCCGAGGCTGGGTCCCAAGGCTTTCGAACAGTGTGCCGGGTTCCTCCGGATCCGCGACGGGGAGGATCCGCTCGATGCGTCGGGTGTGCACCCCGAGGCCTATCCGGTGGTGCGGCGCATCCTGGACCGCTCCGGAGTCACCCTCGCCGAGATCATCGGTGACGAGCGGGCGCTGCGGTCCCTGCGACCGGCCGAGTTCGCCGACGACCGCTTCGGCATCCCGACCGTCACCGACATCCTGGCCGAACTCGAGAAGCCCGGACGCGATCCGCGCCCGGCTTTCACGACCGCGACGTTCGCCTCCGGCGTCGAGAAGGTCGGGGACCTCAAGGCGGGCATGGTCCTCGAGGGCGTGGTCACCAACGTCGCGGCCTTCGGGGCCTTTGTCGACGTCGGCGTGCACCAGGACGGTCTGGTCCATGTCTCGGCGATGGCGGATCGTTTCGTCTCCGACCCGCACGAGGTGGTGCGCTCCGGTCAGGTCGTGAAGGTGAAGGTGCTCGACGTCGATGTCGAGCGGCAGCGAATCGGGCTGAGCCTGCGCCTGAACGACGCGCCGCCACAGCGGGCGGCGACCGGCGAGCGTCCCAAGCGTGCGCCGGCACCTCGGGAGGCCCCCGGCAAGGGCCGAAAGCCCAAACGCACCAACGACTCCGGTCGCCGGGAGACGACGTCGTCGAGCGGGTCGATGGCTCAGGCGCTGCGGGACGCGGGTTTCGGGCGGTGACTCCCGCCGTGCGCCGCCTCTCGGTCACCGCGGCGGTGCTGGCCGTCGCGATGGTCGGCGGCTGCACACGGCACCTAGATGACGCGACGCCGACGCCGGCTGCGCTGGCCGCTCCCATCACGGCATTGCAGGTCGTCGATCTGCTCAGCCCCGAAGTCCTCGGTGAGGACGGCAATCTGTTCGTCACCGCCGAACCCGTACGGTGCAGCGGGCTGGCGCAGGAGGTGGACCCGCCGTTCCTCGACGCGCACCGGCCGCTGGCCACCGACGGCGGTCACTGGACCACCGACGACGGTGCGGTGTTCGTCGAGGAGATGGTCGCGGTGTATCGCTTCGATTTCGACCCCGCCGCAGCCCTCGCCGATGCCCGTCGGACGATCGACACCTGCCGCGGCACACCGCTGACCGTGACCACGATGCAGGACCGCACGTATCTCTTCGACGTCGGAGATGCGGGCGAAAGCCCGCAGCGCAGCGTCGTTTGGACGCTGCGTGCTGCCGACTGGAACTGTGACAACACGTTGGTCGCCGCACACAACGCGGCGATCGAGATCACCGCCTGCGGAGCCGCCGGCGGTTTCGACGTGGCTGCACTCGCCGAGGACGCGCTGGCCCGGATCGACATGCTGGCCAACACCACGACATGACAATGGCCGCTAAGCGGTGACCTGCCCGGTCCCGCCGGACAGCGCCGCGCGGCTGGTGTCCTTCAGGTCGACGCCGGATCTCCCGAGCCGACGGGCCCCGGCCACCAGCGCAGCGGTGGTCCGCGCCGCGCTCTGGTAGCCCAGACCGTCGGGCGGGTGGATGTTGGAGATGCAGTTGCGGTCGGCGTCGGAGCGCCCCGGGCGCGGCAGATGGGTCAGATAGATGCCGAGACTGTCGGCGACCGACAACCCCGGCCGTTCGCCGATGATCACGACGAGAGTCGAGGCGTCGAGCGCTGCGCCGATGTGATCCCCGAGCGCCACCCGCGCCTGAGTGGCGATCACCGGCGGAGCCAGGCGGTAATGGCCGTCGAATTCCGCGATCAAAGCAGCCAGCAATCCCGTCGCGTGGTCGGTCAGCGCGCGTGGCGACAGCCCGTCGGCCAGCACGAGTGCGATGTCGGCTTTCGGTCCCGAATCGGGAGCGGGCAGTTCGGTCCAGTCGGCAGGCACCCGGCCCAGGTCGGGCCGTCGCAGGTACTCGCCGCGACTGGATGCGCGGCTGTGCACGTGCACGGGCGCGCCGATGCCCAAGGATTCGACAGCGTCGCTGAGTCCGTGGATGTCCAGCGGCTCGTGGACTGCGTCGCGGGCCGCCGAATGGGCGGCCTTGAACTCCAGGACCCGGTGTGACGGAAGCGAATTGCCGGTGCGTCCCAAACCGATGCGCGCCTGCGTGGTGCGGCGCAGCGGTCCCCACACGTCCTCGGCGGGTGAGCGGTCCTCCTCCGCGGACATCAGCCCGCCGCCAACCCGAGCAGCGGGGAACCGGCCGGGTCGACCGGCAGGACCCGTCCGTCGCTGTCGGCCATGCCCAGCCGGGCCAACCACGCCTCGAACTCCGGTGCCGGCC
Source organism: Mycobacterium sp. (assembly GCF_049683935.1). Classification (GTDB taxonomy): domain Bacteria; phylum Actinomycetota; class Actinomycetes; order Mycobacteriales; family Mycobacteriaceae; genus Mycobacterium. The sequence goes on from NZ_JBAUJR010000328.1 coordinate 8,341, forward strand.
TCAGGCCGAGAGCCTTGCGAACGTACAGCGCGTCGTGGAACGACAGGCTCTGATAGCCGAGCATCACGTCGTCGGCGCCGGGCACCGTGATGACAAACGCCACTCCCGCGACACCGAGCAGGGTCAGCAGCGTGTCCATGTCGTCCTGGTCGGCCTCGGCATGATTGGTGTAGCAGACGTCGACACCCATCGGCAGACCGAGCAGCTTGCCGCAGAAGTGATCCTCCAGACCTGCGCGCACGATCTGCTTACCGTCGTAGAGGTACTCGGGACCGATGAACCCGACGACGGTGTTGACCAGCAACGGGTCCAGGGCCCGGGCCACCGCGTAGGCCCGGGTCTCCAGGGTCTGCTGATCCACCGGATGACCCCCGGCACCCAGATGTGCGTGCGCCGACAGGGCCGAACCCTGCCCGGTCTCGAGGTACATCACGTTGTCGCCGACCGTGCCGCGTTTCAGCGAACGCCCGGCCTCGTTGGCTTCGGCCAGCATCGGCAGCGTGATGCCGAAACTCGTGTTGGCGCCCTGGGTTCCGGCGATGGACTGGAATACCAAATCGACCGGGGCGCCCCGCTCGATGAGTTCCACGGTGGTGGTGACATGGGTGAGCACACACGACTGCATCGGGATCTCGAAGCGCTGCCTGATGTCGTCGAGCAGGTGCAGCAGATCGGAGGTCGCCTGTGGCGAGTCGGTAGCCGGGTTGATGCCGATCACCGCATCCCCGCAGCCCATCAGCAGGCCGTCGAGGGTGGCAGCGGCGATGCCGCGCGGATCGTCGGTCGGGTGATTGGGCTGCAGACGTGTGGTCAGGGTGCCCGGCACTCCGATCGAGGTCCGGAACGCCGCGCTGACCGTGCACGCTGCGGCGACGGCGATCAGGTCCTGGTTGCGCATGATCTTCGACACCGCCGCCACCATCTCCGGGGTCAGTCCCGCGCCGACGGCAGCGAGTTGCTGCGCACTGTGCGGGTCCGACGCGGTGTGCAGCAGCCAGTCGCGGAACCCGCCGACCGTGAGGTGGGAGACGGGGGAGTACGCCTCGCGGTCATGGGTGTCGATGATCAACCGGGTGACGTCATCGGTCTCGTACGGCACCACCTGCTCGTTGAGGAAGGTCGACAGAGGGAGGTCAGCGAGAACCCAGGCCGCCGCGGCCCTTTCGGCGTCCGACTCCGCCGCGCAACCGGCGAGTTCGTCGCCGGAGCGCAGCGGAGTGGCCTTGGCCATCACCTCGACGAGTCCGTCGAACTGATAGGTGCGGCCTGAGATCTGCTGACGGTAGGTCACCTCAGTTCGTCCTCGGCGGCGGACAGCGCCGCGAACTCCTCGTCGGGGGAGTTGGCGACCAGATGGTGCCGGCTGTAGAACCCGAAGTAGGCCATGAACGCCAGGAACACGACCACACAACCGAACGCGGCGGTGCTGTCCACGAGGAACGTCGCGATGACGGCCAGGACGGCGATCACGAGGGCGAACCCGGTGGTGACGACGCCGCCGGGGGTCCGGTAGGGCCGAGGCATCTCGGGTGCGCGCTTGCGCAGCACGATGTGGCTGACCATCATCAGCACGTAGCTCAGGGCCGCGCCGAAGACCGCCATGTTCAGCAGCAGGGCGCCCTGGCCGGTCAGCGACAGTACGAACCCGATGATGCCGGGCACCACGAGCGCCAGCGTCGGTGCCTTACGGGAGTTCGTCACCGACAGCACCTTCGGCAGATAGCCGGCCCGCGACAGCGCGAACAGCTGGCGCGAGTAGGCGTAGATGATCGAGAAGAAGCTCGCGATCAGACCTGCCAGCCCGATGTAGTTGACGACTTTGGCCATCGTGCCGTCGCCCAGTGCTTCGACGAGGGGGTTGCCGGATTCCGACATCGCGGCGGCTCCGCCGGCGCCGGTGGTGAGGACCAGGACGGTCACGCAGGTGACGAGCAGGACGCCCATCGCGGCGATGATGCCCCGCGGCACGTTGCGCGCCGGATCGGCCGCCTCCTCGGCAGCGAGCGGAACGCCCTCGATCGCCAGGAAGAACCAGATCGCGAACGGAATCGCCGCCCAGATGCCCAGCAGGCCGAACGGCAGCCACTCAGAAGCCCCGGTGGCTCCCACGTCTACGGCGATGTCGGTGAGATTCGCCGAGTCGAATTGACCGATCGCCGAGACGGCGAACACGATCAGACCGACCAGCGCGATACCGGTGATCACGAACATCACCTTGAGCGCCTCACCCACGCCGGCCAGGTGGATGCCGATGAAGATGGCGTACACGGCGAGGTAGACCCACCACCCGTCGGTGATGCCGAACAGGTTCAGCGATTCCACATAGGCACCGATGAAGGTGGCGATGGCGGCGGGGGCGATCGCGTACTCGATCAGGATCGCGGTGCCGGTCGCGAAGCCGCCCCAAGGGCCGAGTGCTCGGCGCGCGAAGGTGTAGCCGCCCCCGGCTGCGGGGAGCGCGGACGACATCTCGGCCATACCGAGCACCAGGGCCAGGTACATGCCCGCGATGATGACCGCGGCGATCGCCAGGCCGCCGAATCCGCCCTCGGCCAGGCCGAAGTTCCAGCCCGAGTAGTCGCCGGAGATGACGTAACCGACACCGAGGCTGGCCAGCAGCAGCCATCCCGCGGAGCCCGATTTCAGCTGGCGCTTCTGCAGGTAGGCATCCGACTCCCGATATTCTTCGACACCGCGTGGATTGTGCCTGGGACGACTGTCGCTACTCATGACATGAGACTCCGTTCGAAGGTGTGAGCCATCACACTATGCACCACGGGACTCCAATTGCGTTGCATTCTGGCTTGAATTTCGTTGCGAGGCAATGAAATAACTGGGATCGCACGAGGAGAACCGCCAACGGCGACGACGCCGTCGCACTCGGCGGCGCGCGCACCTCGCGCACCGGCGTTACGCTCCTGCCGAATCAGTCGGGCATTCGGGCCAGAGGTCTAAAGGTCGTTCTGACAACCTTTAGATCAGGAGCCTATTGGCTCGTCTGGACGTTGTCCACCCCTGGTTGCTGTAACAGCGCGCTCGAGGTGTCCGATAAATCGCTCACATACGGTTCGGAGGCGGGAAGGGGAGCACGTGCGGTCGGTGCTGGGACTTTCGCTGAACTCCGATGACGTCGCCTGGGTTCTGGTGGACGCCGGTGACGGCACCGTTCTCGACCACGACGCATTCGATCTGCAACACGACGCCGAGATCGCCGGCGCGGCCGCCCGCGGCGCCCACGCCATCGCCAGAGCCTGCGGATTCGAGGTCGATCGGGTCCGTCTGACGTGGAGCGACGATGTCGCCGATGACGGCCTTCGATTGCGGACCCGGCTTGCATCCCAGGGCTTCAGAAATGTCGAGGCCGTGCCGATGGCACGTGCGATGGAAGCCTCGGACCATCCGCGCGCCTGCGAGCTCGCGCCACGGTCGGCATCGGCATACGGTGCCGCACGCGCCGTCGTCCCCATCGGCGAGGCCATCACCGTCCCTGTGGTGCAGCAGATCCCGCCACGTCGCCGGATCCGTCGGCGGCGCATCGTGTCGACGGCGCTCGGCGTGGCCGCAGCGGCGGTCCTGGGGGTGCTCTGTCTCTCCGCCGGTGCGGTGCCGCAGGCTGAACCCGGTTCGACGACGGCAGTGCAACCCGGATCTGCCGATGCCGGTTGGGCGGCGGTTCCCGCACCGTCCGACGCTGCCGCCAACACAGTGCGCAGAGTGGTCGCCACGCCGACCCCGGTCCGGCGAGCGGCCGCCGCGCCGGCACAGGCTTACGTCCCCGAGCCGGCCGTGCCGGAGCAGCCCTACGTCCCCGAGCAGGCCTACGTGCCGGAGCAGCCCTATGTCCCCGAGCAGGCTTACGTCCCCGAACAGGCACCCGTTGCCGTCGCGCCCGAACCGGCCACCGAACCCGCCACGGTGGCCCCCGAACTGGCCACCGAACCCGCTGCCGCGCCCACCGAACTGCCACACCTCTCCGACGCGCAGCACGTGGTGGGCCCCGCCCCGGTGGCTCCCGGCCCGGTTGCCGACCCGGCGGCCGCACCGGAGATGACAGAATTGACCAATGTGTTCACTGCCTTGCCCTGAACGCGTACGGTCGACTCGTGACGCAGGTATCCGAGGTTGCCCACGCCCCTGACCACATCGTCGGACTCGCCCGCGAGATGCGCGATCTGGTGTTCGCCGAGGCCGCTGCGTGCGAGCAGAACCGCACGCTGACAGCGCCGGTCGTCGAGACGATGTGGTCCACCGGTCTGATGTCGGCCTTCAACCCCGTCGACGCAGGTGGCCTCGAGCCGTCGTTCGCTGAGATGATCGAGACCTGGATCGAAATGGCTTGGCAGGACGGATCATTCGGCTGGACCGGGATCGCCAACCTGCCGTCGGCGTTCGCCGCGGCGACGTATCTGCCCGACGACGGTTTCGCCGAGGTGTTCACCGCCAACAACAACCACGTCACCATGGGCGGTCAGTTCTTCCCCAACGGTCAGGGTGTCGCCGTCGAGGGCGGTTACCGGCTGACCGGGTCCTGGAGCTTCGGGTCGGGCACCGGTCACGCCGAGTACGTCGCGGCCGGATTCATGCCGATGGTCGACGGCGAGATGCAGTGGGTCAGCGAGGGCGTGCCCGACATGCAGGTCGCCGTGGTGCCGCGCGACCAGGTCGAGTTCAAGGACGGCTGGCATGTACAGGGACTCAAGGGCACCGGGTCGTACGACTACGCCATCAACGACGTGTTCGTCCCCCACGGACGCACGTTTGCGCTTTTCAGCCGTGAGCCCAGACGGGGGAGTTCACCCGCCACCCGGATGGGGATGATGCCGGTGACCGCAGCAGGCCATGCCGCGTGGGTGCTCGGGGTCGCCAAGAGCATGCTCGACGACGTTGCGGAGATGGCGGAGACGAAGTTCCGGATGAGCGACATGGCGGCACTGGCCAGCCGTCCCACATTCCAGAAGGGCCTGGCCCACCACGTGGCTGCCTGGCGCGCCGCGCGGCTGCTCGTTCTCGATGCGTTCACCACAGCCGAGGCCGCCGTTGCCGACGGCGGAGAGCTCACGCCGACGCTACGGGCCGACATGCGGGTCGCGGCGGTATTCGCCACCGACACGGCCAGGGGTTGCGCCGAATGGGCTCACCTCGTCGCTGGAACCAGCGCCATCCGCGAGGGCACTCGACTCGAGCGGGCGTTTCGCGACGTCTACACCGGAACGCAGCACGCCTTCATCAGCGAGAAGGTGGCAATCGATGCGGCACAGGTGTGGCTGGGGATCGTCGAGGACCAGTTCGGCCTCTGACCGGTCAACCCCGTTGTGTGGCTTGGGATTCGGCCCGGTCCCGCCTAGCCTCAAGAGCCGCTTGATTTCCCCCGTGCCGCGGCGCCGCCCCGGGGCGATGCGCACGGATGGCGATAGTGGGCATGCGTGCAAAAATGATGACGCGGTCGGCGCGCGTCGGCCAGATCGGAGTCGGGTGTGATGCGGCGGCCGCATCAGGTGGTGGTCCTGGTGCTCGATGGTGCGCGCCCGCTGGACGTCGGAATCCCGGCGGAGGTGTTCCATCCGGAGTCGGGGTTCCCCTACGAGGTGTCGGCGTGCGGGGTCACCGCCGGAACGGTGCCGTCCCACGGCAGCTTCGGCTACACAGTCCTGCGGGGCCTGGACGCGCTGGCCGACGCGGACACGGTCATCGTCCCGGGGTACGCCCCGGCGGGCCGGCCGATACCGGTGGAGGTGTGCGAAGCGCTCCGCAGCGCCGCGTCCCGTGGGGCACGCATCGCGTCGATCTGCTACGGCGCATTCGCTCTCGCGGATGCCGGCCTGCTCGACGGTCTGCGGGCGACGACGCACTGGGATGCGGCGGAGAAACTCGCGCAGCGACATCCGCAGATCGCGGTCGAGCCGAATGTGCTCTTCGTCGACGAGGGAGACATCCTCACCTCGGCGGGGGCTGCCGCCGGTCTGGACCTGTGCCTGCACATCGTTCGGCGCGACCTCGGCGTGGGCGCGGCGAAGGAAATCGCACGAGCACTCGTGACCGCGCCCTACCGGACCGGGGGTCAGGCCCAGTACCTGCCGAAGATCAGCGCGGCAGCCCATGGCGACACCCTCGCCGCGACGCGCGAATGGGCCCTGACGCGGCTCGACCAGCAGCTCACGATCGCCGGACTCGCCGCACACGCGCAGATGTCTCCCCGCACGTTCCTGCGCCGCTTCGCCGAAGAGACCGGCAGCACCCCGCTGCAGTGGATCCTCCAGGCACGGGTCGACACCGCCCGCGAGCTCCTGGAGAGCACCAGGCTGTCGGTCGACCGCATCGCCGAAAAGGTCGGCCTGGGAACCGGGTCGAACCTTCGACTGCATTTTCGCCGGCTTCTGGACGTGTCTCCCACCGAGTACCGCGCCACTTTCTCTGGGCGGAGCTGACAGCTACGAGATGCGAGGGGGAAGCGCAACGGAGTCGCCCGCCACGTCGATCGCGACCTTGCCGCGGAGTGCATACGACCGCCTGTTCTCCAGGAGCTCGTGAGCCTCTCCCGTCCGGGCGAGCGGAAGTGTCGCGCCGATGACCGGCTTCACGTGACCGCGCTCGACCAGCGTGGTGAGCGAGTCCAGCTTTCCTCGGTTCTGCCGGGTGAAGACGAAGTGATAGGCGGCGTTCTTACCCCACGCTTCGATGAGGTTCTGCGGCTGCGCGATGTCGACGATGCTGACGACGCGTCCGGAGTCGGCGAGCGTCAGCGGGCTTCGGGTGAGCGCGTCGCCGCCGATCGTGTCGAAGACGACATCGACGCCGGTGCCTCGCGTCAACTCGGCCACGGCATCGACGTAGTCGGCCGACGTGTAGTCGATTGCCGCGTCGGCTCCGAGGGAGCGCACGAACTCGTGGTCGCCGGCTTTCGCGGTGGTGATCACCCGTGCGCCCATCGCTTTGGCGACCTGGATCGCGATCGTGCCGACGCCGCCCGTGCCGCCGTGGATGAGTATCGTCTCGCCGACGGTGAGCTGAGCTCGCGTCACCAAGGACTCCCAGACCGTTCCGCCGACGAGCGTCAGGCTCGCCGCCTCCAGGTGGCTGAGGTTCTCCGGCTTGCGGCCGACGAGGTCGACGTCGGCGACGTGCTGCTCGGCGTAGGAGCCGGGACCGCCGAAGATCTGGGGCATGTAGTAGACCTCATCACCGGCGCGGAACTCGCTGACGTGGGATCCGACTTCCTCGATCACACCGGAGATGTCATGCCCGATGATCGCCGGCAGCGGCACGAGGTCCACGTAGTCTCCGCGACGGATCTGATAGTCGAGCGGATTGACAGCGGTCGCATGGACACGCACCCGCACCTGACGAGGTCCAACGGGTGGAACCGAGACATCCCGCAACTCGAAAGCATCGGCCCCTCCGAAACGGGCGAGTACAACGGCCTTCATCACATCAGTCATAACGGTGTTCCTCACTGCGGTTCTGGGTGCGCGACATGGTTCCGGGGGTGCGACACCCCGAGACGGACGGTTCACTCCCAGTGTCGCGCACACGACCCAGCCACTTCCAGTGGCGGCAACGCCAATATCCGCGAGAATAATGACACGCCGCGGCGTTCGGCGCTCTTCTCAGCGCCGGCGGCAGATATCGGCGTTCAGTCCCTGTGACCCACGGTGATCAGGTCGGAGAGCAGGTAAGTCCAGGCCGGGCGGCGCACCCGGTGCTGGTCGTCGACGCTGAAGCCGGCGTCGGTGAACAGCACGCGCATCTCCTCCGGCGTGGGGGCGTGAGCGGGATTGAGCCGGTTGGCGGTCAGCCATCCCAACGGAAGTTGTTGACGGGGGCTGAGTGTCGCCACTGCGGCGAAACCTCCCGGCGTGAGGACCCGGTGGAACTCACGCAGCGCGGCAGGTTGGTTGAAGAAGTGAAAGGCCGATGTCGTCACCACCGCATCGAGGCTGCCGTCGTCGAACGGCAACTGCTCGGCCGGTGCGATCCGCCACTGCACCGTCGCCGACCGCGCGGCAGCTTGCGCCAGCATGCCCTCGGACAGGTCGATGCCGAAGATCTGATCGGCCTGGGCCTCCCGTGTGATGCGGTCAGCGAGAATGCCTGTGCCACAGCCGACATCGGCCACCCGACGAGATCCGTGGGCGGTCAGCAGTGCGATCATCTCATCCTGCGGCGGCCGGTACACCCACTGCTGGACGACTTCTGTGTCGTACACCGGCGCGGCGATGCTCCAGAAACGGGTGATCGCCTCGTTGAACTGTCGGCGGATGGCCAAAGTCGGCTACCAGACCCAGACCGACATGTCGTCGGGCGGGTACTGGTTGCAGATGTCGGTGGTGCGGGCGGCCACACCCTTGTTGTTGAAGAACAGCTTCGCCCAGTTCGGCCAGTTCCACGCCAACTGCTCGTAGAACGCGTTGGTCGCCGTTTCCTCCGAGTATGCGCGGCGGCCGGCGTAGTCCATCGAGTAGAACCAGTGGATCCGGTCCTGCACGGCCCGGTGAACCTCGGGTGACTTGTTGTTGTAGTCGATCATGTAGCGCTCGTAGTAGACGGGCTCGACATCCCTTGCGGCTGCCATGATCTGCTCGGCGGTACAGGTCGTCTTCAACATCCGATTGGGGATCGGGTAGTCGTCGGTCGCGTCGGCGGAGGCCACTGCGGGAAGCGCCATCGTGATCGCACCGAAGACCGCGACTGCGGCACTCGCTTTGCGCACCATTGCCGAAATCATCTCGCTCCTCTTGCTCATTGTCGCGCCACGTCCAGCAGCGGCAGCTTGTCGGGGCAGTATGTCCGCAGTCCCGCGGCCAGGAACTGCCACGCCTGTTCGGTGGTGCTGCCCTTCTGCAGGTTGGTGTGCACAAAATCAGCCGACTCGAAGGCATCGTGGTCGACGCCTCTGGTCAGGCGCTTGCACGTGATCTTGCCGATCCAGGCGTTGTAGTCCTTCTGGCCGTAGATGCCGTAGGTGTGCAACTCCTCGGCGAACGCCGTGTCTGGGTCGGCCGCGGCCGGGGCCGCGAGCGCCAATCCCATCGCCAGTGCGGCGACTCCTACCAGTGCCCGTTTCATGGACGCACTCCTTCGGACGGTTCTTCTTGCAGCCGTTCAGGTTTCGGCCACGGCGAGGGGACAGGTCGGGTGCGCACGCGTTGCGGCCACCAGAACCACGGTCCCATCAGCGCGGCGATGGACGGGGTCATGAACGCACGGATCACGAGTGTGTCGAACAACAGACCCAGGCCGATCGTCGTACCGACCTGCCCGATCACGGTCAGCTCGCTGACCGCCATCGACATCATGGTAAAGGCGAACACCAATCCGGCGGCGGTTACCACCGTGCCGCTGCCACCCATCGCGCGGATGATGCCGGTGCCGACGCCGGCATGGATCTCCTCTTTGAGCCGGGAGACCAGCAGCAGGTTGTAGTCGGCCCCCACGCCCAGCAGCACGATCACGGCCATCGCGAACACCATCCAGTGCAGTTCGATGCCGAGGATGTGCTGCCAGATCAGAATCGACAGACCGAACGAGGCGCCGAGAGAGACCACCACCGTGCCGACGATGACCGCGGCGGCGACCACTGCGCGGGTGATGATCAGCATGATGATGAAGATCAGGCACAGCGCCGAGATGCCGGCGATCAACAGGTCCCAGTTGTTGCCGTCCTGCATGTCCTTGAAGGTGGCTGCCGTTCCGCCGAGATAGACCTTGGACCCCTCCAGCGGAGTGCCCTTGATGGCCTCCTTCGCGGCAGTCTTGATCGCGTCGATCTTCTTGATCCCCTCGGGGGTCAACGGATCACCCTCGTGGGCGATGATGAACCGCACCGCGTGACCGTCAGGAGACAGGAACTGTTCCAGGCCGCGTTGGAAGTCCTTGTTCTCGAAGATCTCCGGCGGCAGATAGAACGAGTCGTCGTTCATCGAGTCGTCGAAGGCCTCGCCCATCGCGTCCGAGTCCTCGGACATCGCGGCCATCTGGTCCTGCTGACCCTTCTGGCTCTGGTACATGGTCAGCATCATCGTGCGCATGGTCTTCATCGTCGTGATCATCTCGGGCATCAACGCGACCATCTGGGGCATCAGGGTGTCCAACCGCTGCATGTCCGGCAGGATCGCCTTGATGTCGTCGGTCATCACGTTGATGCCGTCGAGGGTGTCGAACACCGATCGCATCGCCCAGCAGACCGGGATGTTGTAGCACTTGGGTTCCCAGTAGAAGTAGTTGCGGATCGGCCGGAAGAAATCATCGAAATTCGCGATGTTGTCGCGGAGTTCTTCGATGTCGACGACCATGTTCTCCATCTGAGCCACCATGCTGGAGGTGATCTCCGACATCTGGGCGGTCAGGCTCGACATCTTCTCCATCGTGGTGATGGTGTTGGCCATCTCGTCGGCCTGAACCAGCATGTCGGCCATCCGGTCCTGCATGTACTTCTCGTTGAGCCGCTGGGTGGTGCCCTGCATGCTCATCTGGAACGGGATGGAGGTGTGCTTGATCGGTTTCCCGTCGGGGCGGGTGATGGCCTGCACACGGGCGATGCCCTCGACCCGGAAGAGCGCTTTCGCGATCTTGTCGATCACCAGGAAATCGGCCGAGTTGCGCATGTCGTGGTCGCTTTCGACCATCAGCAGTTCGGGGTTCATCCGAGCCTGCGAGAAGTGGCGGTCGGCAGCGGCGTACCCCTCGTTGGCGGGCAGATCGGCCGGCAGATAATTGCGGTCGTTGTAGTTGGTCTGGTAACCGGGCAGGGCGAGCAGCCCGACCAGCGACAGCGCGATCGTCGCCACGAGGATGGGGCCGGGCCAGCGGACCACCGCAGCGCCGATCTTGCGCCAACCCCGCACCCGCATCGTGCGCTTGGGCTCCAGGATCTTGCCGAACCGGGTTACGAAACTGATCACGGCGGTCATCAGGACGACGCCGGCCATCACCACGACGAACATGCCGATCGCCAGCGGCACACCCATGGTCTGGAAGTAGGGCAGTCGGGTGAAGCTCAGGCAGAACGTGGCACCGGCGATCGTCAGACCCGAGCCGAGCACCACGTGCGCGGTGCTCTCGAACATCGTGTAGAACGCGGTCTCTTTGTCCTCGCCGTCGGCGCGGGCTTCCTGATATCGACCCGTCAGGAAGATGGCGTAGTCGGTCGCCGCGGCTATCGCGAGTGTTACCAGCAGGTTCGTCGCGAAGGTCGAGAGGCCGATGATCTCGTGGAAGCCGAGGAACGCGACCACGCCCCGGGCAGCGGTCAGCGACAGAACCACCATCACCAACGTGATGAGCACCGTGACGATGGACCGGTACACCAGCAGCAGCATGATGATGATGACGGTGAACGTCGTCGCCTCGATCAACCGCATGCTGCGGTCACCGGCGATGTGCTGGTCGGCTGCCAGCGCCGCGGGCCCGGTGACATACGCCGTCACCCCGGGTGGAGCTTCGAGGCTGTCGACGATGTTCTGCACCGAATCCACCGACTCGTTCGCCAGCGCTTCGCCCTGGTTACCGGCCAGCTTGACCTGGACGTAGGCGGCCTTGCCGTCGGTGCTCTGCGAGCCCGATGCCGTCAGCGGGTCGCTCCAGAAGTCCTGCACCGACTGCACGTGGGCGGTATCGGCCTCGAGTCGGTCGACCATGTCGTCGTACCAGGCGTGCGCCTCGTCGCCGAGGGGCTCCTCGCCCTCGAACACGATCATCACAGAGCTGTCCGAGTCGCCTTCCTCGAACAGTTCGCCGACCTTCTTCATCGAGATCATCGATGGCGCATCATCGGGGCTCATCGAGACGGCCTGCATCTGCCCGACGGTTTCCAGCTGCGGCACAACGACATTGAGTGCCACAATGAGTGCGACCCAGCCGAGGATGATGGGGACCGCAAACGTGCGGATCATTCGCGGGATGAACGGGCGGTGCGGCTTCCGGGCCGGAGGGAAGGCGTCTGTGGGGGCGTCGCTCACCGGTGTGCTCATGCGGACTTCACAAAGCAGAAGGTCTGGGCGTTCAAGCCGTCAGTGGTCCTCTCGTCCTTCAGTTCGTCGTCGACGAAGATCCGGCAGGTGATCGTTCCGCCGTCACCTTGCGCGACGATGTTCGGGGCGGCCGACGGCTCGGTGGTGCTCAGCAGCAGCGACCACGGCAACGCCGCACCGTCGACCCGCTGAGGCTTGGCGTCCAGATCGAGGTAGTTGATGTCGGCGTAGGACCCACTGCCGGAGATCTCGTAGCGGATCTCTTTCGGGTCGTACGGTTCAGGCAGGTCGGCAAAGTTGCGCGGCGTTTCGATGATGCCCTCGGAACCGAAGAACGTCCGGATCCGCGACACCGTCATCCCCGCGACCACCACCACGAATACGATGAGCAGCGGCAGCCACACCTTTTTGGCGAGCCCGATCACGAGTGTCGCCCCCGACTCTTGTCGACCAATGTCGAACCTCTGGTTCCGTATCGATGTACTGCCGAATCGTAACTTAGCCCGTATAAGTTCTCACTCAGTCCACAGATTAGCCAAGTAACTGTGTCGCTGCTAACTCCTTTATCGCCAGTGCGGGCCAGGTCACTGTCGGACTCCCGATGAGCCTTCCCTTGACCGTAGATCGAGCCCGCTGCTAGACATGGCGGCAGGTGAATGCTGAGCGACCGCCCAACACAGTGGCGGCGGCGCTCGCCGCCGGCGAGGAGCGGGCACGGTGTCGGTGTACTACGACCCCTACGACGTGACGATCACCGCAGACCCGTATCCGACATACGCCCGACTTCGCGACGAAGCACCGCTCTACTACAACGACCGGTACGGCTTCTGGGCGCTGTCGCGGCACGCCGACGTCGAGAGTGCGCTGTCGAACTGGGAAGTGTTCTCGAACAGCCGCAGTGACATCCTGGAACTGGTCACCTCGGACTTCGACATGCCCCGCGGCGTGATGATGTTCGAGGATCCGCCCGTCCACACGATGCTGCGCGGGTTGATGTCGCGGGTGTTCACACCCAGGCGGATGGCCGAGATCGAAGACCAGATCCGGCGGTACTGCGTCAACTGTCTGGATCCGCTGGTGGGCTCGGACGGATTCGACATCATCGGCGAGTTGGCCTCGATGATGCCGATGCGGGTCATCGGCATGCTGTTGGGCATCCCGGAGTCAGAACAGGTGTCGGTACGCGATGCCAACGATGCCAACCTACGGACCAGGCCGGGCGCGCCGATGAGGGTGGCCAACCCCGACAAGATCGCCGACGGCAGCATCTATGCCGACTATGTCGACTGGCGATCGGCCAACCCGTCCGACGATCTGATGACCGCGCTGCTCAACGTGGAGTTCGAGGACGAACACGGCGTCATCCGCAAGCTGACCCGCAAAGAGGTGCTGCACTACACCCAGGTGGTCGCAGGAGCGGGTAACGAGACCACCGGCCGACTGATCGGATGGCTCGCGAAAGTGCTGGCCGAACATCCGGACCAGCGTCGCGAGATCGTCGAAGACCGGTCGCTACTGCTGCGAGCCGTCGACGAGACGCTGCGATTCGAACCCACCGGACCGCACGTGGCCCGATACATGGCCGGCGACTTCGACTGCCACGGGACGACCGTCCCGGCAGGCGCGCCGATGCTGCTGTTGTTCGGGGCGGCCAACCGGGACGAGCGCCGCTACCCGCGCCCCGACACGTTCGACATCCACCGCGACAACATCAGCCACCTCACCTTCGGCAAGGGAGTGCACTACTGCCTGGGGGCGAATCTGGCACGCCTGGAGGGCCGGGTCGCCCTCGACGAACTTCTCACCCGCTGGCCGGAGTGGGACATCGAACGCGACACCGCGCGGTTGGCGCCGACGTCGACGGTTCGCGGCTGGGAGTATCTGCGGGTCCTGGTCGGCTGAAGGTGGGCTAGGAGCCGGTGCCTTCGGTCGCCTGGGGCGCATCGAGCACGCTGACCGCCATCCCGTAGGGCAGGAACCGGACCCGGCGGGCAGGGTCGGTGTTGGTCTTGTTCGCCCGCAGCGCATCCAGTTCGGTCGGATACACCTGGTCGATCTGGGCGCCACCATCCTCGTCGACGGTGTAGATGGCCCATACGCCGTCACCGGTCTCCCCGGTGGTCTCGGGCTGGGTGCGGGGCCGGGTGCCGCGGGTGAACTCGTCGAACAGCATCGACCAGCCCGCGCGTTCGCCCGAGGAGTTCACGAACCTGCCGACCCCGTCCAGCGCTTCACGCAGTCCCTCGCCCGCCTCGCGGACGACGCGGTCCAGATCCTCGGGGTCGAAGCCGAACGGTCGCCCGGAAGAATTGCTCATGGTGGTACCTCCTCAGGCCGTGCCCGCAGCACGGCGGATACCCACCAGTGTGCCTGCGTCGACAGAACTAGTCGACTGTCGCCAGCCGGAGGTGGTAGGCATCCATATGCCCACGACACGAGCGGACCTGTTGGCCACGGCGCACCGGTCGCTGGCCGCGGCCGGATCGCATGACCGGGACGGCTGGATCGGCTTGTTCACCACTGACGGTCGAGTGGAGGATCCGGTGGGTTCCCAGCCACACCGGGGTCACGTCGCCATCGGTCGCTTCTACGACACCTTCATCGGGCCGCGTTCCATCACCCACCGCCCGGACGTGGACATCGTCGTGGGCAACACCGTGATCCGCGACGTCGAGCTCGAGATCGTGATGGCCTCGACGCTGACGATGCAGGTACCCACCTACATCCGTTACGACCTGCGAACCGATCGTGACGAGCTGAGAGTCGCCGCACTGTCCGCGTACTGGGAGCTGCCGACGATGATCGGGCAGTTCGCGCGCGGCGGAATCGGTGCGGTACCTGCCGGAATCGCGCTCGGCAGAAGCATGTTCGCCAATCAGGGACTGTCCGGCAGCCTCGGATTTCTCAGCGGATTCCGGGGCGTCGGCTCCGGCGCCAAGGGATTGTTCTCGCGTTTCCTGGATCAAGCGTGCAGCGGCGACGAGATCGGTGTCCACCGATTGGCGGCCGACATCCCCATCACCCTGGGCGAAGACGAGGCGCTGACCACATCGGACCTGGTGAAGAATCTCTCCGGCGGGGCGTGGGACAAGCTCATCCAGTCAGGACGTTCGGTTGCGGCCAGGGTCGACCGCGACGGTGCTCGCAGCGTGGTCATCGCCGACTTCGCCGCCGAGCGCGTGACGATGTCCCGGATCCGGGTGTTCGGCGAAATCGCCTGAGGATGCCAGGTCAACCGCGGTGGCGCGGCGGCGACGTCGCTGCCCGATTCGGCCGCGTTGCACCGATCGGCACCGCGGGCGTGAGAACGTAGCACCACCATGGAAGCTGCTGATTACATCACCTACGAGGAATTCGGACGTCGATTCTTTGAGATCGCCGTCACCGAGGACCGGGTGGGCGGTGCGATCGCCGCGATCGCCGGCGACGCGTTCGAGATGGGTCCCATCGCCCAGGGGCCGGGCAAGATCGCCAAGGTCACGGCCAGGGTTCAAATACTCGAACCCAGGGTCAGCCGCCAGGTCGGCGAATCGATCACGTTTGCCATCCGCATCCCGCTGGAGATCGACATGGTGGTCGATCTGCGGATCGACAAACCCAGATTCATGGTGTTCGGCGAGATCTCGCTGCGCGCCACCGCCCGGGCCGCCGAACCGCTGCTGCTGATCCTCGACGTCGAGAAGCCGCGTGCCTCCGACATCGCCATCCACGTGACCTCGAAGTCGCTGCGCGGCGAGGTGGTTCGCATCGTCGGCGGCGTGGACGCCGAGATCAGGCGGTTCATCGCCGCACACGTGGCCGGCGAGATCGACAGCCCGGAATCGGTCAAGGCCAAAGTCATCGACGTCGCCGAGCAGATCGGCTCGGCCTGGGACATCTAGCCCGTCAGCGGTTGCAACACCGGCCGCCGCGGCGCGCGGTCGTTTCCCGCGGACCGGCCGCGGACATGTCGCCAGAGCCACGGCATCAGCATGTTCTGTGTCCACAGCACCTGCGAATAGGTCCGCGTCCGAAAGGAGGGAGCCGCGGCCCTCGGGTCGATCTGCGCCCAGTCGTGGCTGCTGCCCGGCAGACCGAGCGCCTCGGCGGCAGCCGCGGCGAACAGCATGTGTCCCTTCGTCGAACCGTGTACCCGGTCCACGCTCCAGGTGTCCGGCTGAGTCATCGACGGTGCCTGATGGAGGTCGACGAGGCGGAATCCGTGCCGGTCGGCACCGTCGCGGATCCGGCTGTTGATCTGTAGGACCCGTCTGGCGAGGACCCGCCCGATGGGCAGGATCCTCGCCAGGTCCGGGAACGTCGTCGTCACCACCGTGGCCCCCGAGTCGGCGAGCCGCGCATAGAGCTCGTCCAGTTGTGCCAGCGCCGCGTCGAATCCGGGGCCGGGGCGGGTCACGTCGTTCATCCCGATGCAGACAGTGATCAGATCCGCGCGCATCGCCGTCGCCCTGGGCAGCTGATCGACGAGCACATCGTGAATCTGCTTGCCGCGCACCGCAAGATTCGCATACTGCAATCCCGGCTGATGACCGTCGAGCAGCACAGCCAGCCGGTCGGCGAACCCGGCCAGTCCGGCGGCGTCGTCGCCGTCCCACAGTCCTTCGGTCTGGCTGTCGCCCAACGCGACATACCGGGAGTACCCGAGCACAGACGAGACTCTAGAGCAGCCTGCCCAGCCTGCTCAGGTTGAGTACGACACCGGACACGGTCAGCTGGGTGACGATGTCCTCCAGTCGTCTGCGCGGCAGCTCGGCACGCCACTGCGGCAGCGTCCCCGTCACCCGTACGACCCCGGGGGCGAAGGTGATACCGGTCAATTGCAGCCCGTGGGCGAACTCAGGCAGCCGCACCGGGTATGACGGGGTCCTGGCCGGGAGCTGCCAGCACGTGCGGCCGATCGTCACACCGCGCGGGGTCAGCCACAGCGTCGAGCCGTCCAACCTGGCCGCCACTTCGACGTGGCCCATCCGCGGACGGCGGGCCATCCGCAGGCGCGCCACACCGTCGGCTCCGATCTCGCCGTGGAGCCTCGGAGCCACCGAGCGGAACAGCTCGTCGAGTGAGGTCGTCGGCACGTCCAGTGTCATCTCCACCGGCGCCGCCACGAGCACTGGAGTGATGGCGGGTTTGACGTGCACGTTGTGCAACACCACCGACGCGCGATCGAACGAGCTCGTCCGCCAACGAATACCGTGGGCCACCATCGTGACGTCGTTGAGTTGACCGACCGACAGCCCCCGGACATCGAGGCGGGAGTCGAACTCCGCGACCGTCATCGTCAGGTCGCCGTCGTCGAGACGCACGGTGACCCGTCGCCCGAGAACCAGTCGGCGGATCGTCATGAACAGCGTGCGATAGGCAGTCGCGGCCCCACCGTTGACCGGTGCCATGGCCGCCGCCGACCACAGCGAGGTGAGCAGGTCGAGGGGCCGGAATGGGTCGAACCGGCGCGTGGGCCGCGGACGGGTCATGATGCCCCCATCCTTGCACGCCGACTGCGGCACCCGGTTATCGTCCACCCGTGCCCAAGCTCAGCGCCGGACTCCTGCTCTACCGCGAGACCAACGGACTCCTCGAGGTGCTCGTCGGCCATCCAGGCGGCCCGTTCTGGGCGCGCAAAGACGAGGGCGCGTGGTCGATTCCCAAAGGCGAGTACCTCGACGGGGAGGACCCGTGGACAGTGGCCCAGCGGGAATTCACCGAGGAGATCGGAAAGCC
This sequence comes from Mycobacterium sp., assembly GCF_049683935.1. Lineage (GTDB taxonomy): Bacteria > Actinomycetota > Actinomycetes > Mycobacteriales > Mycobacteriaceae > Mycobacterium. The sequence continues at coordinate 26,025 of NZ_JBAUJR010000328.1, forward strand.
GCCGCCGGCCGGGCGGCGGATCGACTTCCCGCCGCTGCGCCAGCCCAGCGGCAAGGTCATCACGGCGTTCGCCGTTGGTGCCGACCTCGACCTGGAAGGCATGTCCAGCAACACCTTCACACTGGAATGGCCCAGAGGCTCAGGCAATCTCAGGGAATTCCCGGAGATCGACCGGGCGGCGTGGCTCGCGGTGCCGACCGCTCGGGCGAAGCTGGTGAAGGGCCAGCGCCCACTGCTCGATCGGCTCGAGGATGCGCTCGGACGCGGCGAACCGTCGGCGTCTCGATCGCATTGATCGTCAATGCGCGACCATGGAACCGCCAGCCCTTTCCCGTCCGCAGATATTCGTCGTCATACCGTAGGTGCCACACCACGTCGGTGACCGACTCAGCGGTCACCGTCCAGTGGTGAGCGATACAGGTGATGCGGCCCAGCGCATAGCCGGGATCACCACCGGCATACACCTCACCGACGATCGCGTGTTCGGTCCGACTCACCTGCGCGAGTCCCGACATCGCGGCCCGCACGCCGTCGCGGCCGTGATGCCTGAGCACCGGCTCCAGCGAGCGCGGGGGATCAGGCAGGCGCAATTCCGCTGTCTCGGTGAACAATTCGCACACATCGACGAACCGGCGATCATCGACGGCGGATGCGTACAGGTGAACAAGGTCGCTGACCGCGAGCCGGTCGGCGACCTCGAGGCTCACGGTGTCAGCCCGAGTCGATCGGCACACGCCGACAGCATGTCGCGGACTTCGTCGATGTCGGTGGTGGCGGGCAGCGTAGGCAGCGCCAGCACGATCCGGTCCGCACCGGTGGCGGTGAGCCTGGCCGCCCGCTCGGGGTTGATCTTGTCCACCTGATGCCCCAAGGAGACCTCCAGTGCCGCGCTGTCGCGTCCGAGCCTGGTCGCCTCGTCGCGCATGACCGCGATCAGTTCGCCGAGGCGGTCCGCACCCACACCGAGCGGCTGGAAGCCGTCGCCGTAACGGCCCGCCCGCAGCGCCGCCGCGCGACTGTGACCACCGATGTGAACAGGCAAGTGCGCAAGCGGTTTCGGACGGCACACCACATCGTCGAAGGAGAAGAACTCACCGCGATGGGTCACGCCCTGCGCCGGGCCGTCCCACAGCATCCTCATCACCTGCAGTTGCTCGTCGGTCCGGCGGCCACGGCTGCCGAAATCGGAACCGCACGCCTCGACCTCCTCCCTGAGCCAACCAACGCCGACACACAACCGCAGGCGCCCGCCGGAGAGCACATCGACGGTGGCGGCCCTTTTCGCCATCACCACCGGATGGTGGTTGGGCAACACCAGTACCCCGGTGGCCAAACCCAGCCGATCCGTGCGGCCGGCCAGAAACGCCAGCAGGTCAACAGGATCGGGAACCGGACAATCCGCCGGCAGGTCGACCCGACCGGACTCGTCGTAGGGGTAGACGCTGTCGTAGCGCGAGACCATCACGGTGTGCTCCGCGACAACGATCGACTCGAACCCGCAGGCTTCCAGATGCTGCGCGAACAGTGTCATCCAGCGCGGGTCGGCGGTGAGCCCTGCGCCCACCGGTGCGAAGACGGCGTATTTCATGGCTGCGCTACAGATCCAGAGTCAGACCGGATTGAGCCGGAGCCCGCGACACGCAGGTCAGCATCATTCCTGCGGTGCGTTCGGGGTCGGTCAGCAAGGTGTCGCGGTGCTCGACTTCGCCGGCGAGCACCCGGGTTCGGCAGGTGCCGCAGAATCCCTGCTGGCAGGAGTACGGGGCGGAAACCCCGGCCCGGCGCAGCGCGCCGAGCAGTGTCTCCTCGGCGCCGACGTCGACCGTCTCGCCGGTGGATGCCACGGTGGCCCGGAACGGCCGTCCGTCGACGACCGGCGCTGCCGCGAACCGTTCGAAGTGCAGTTCGACATCGTCGCGGCCGACCAGCGCCGCCCTGATCGCGGTCAGCATCGGCGCAGGCCCGCACGCGTACACCGCGGTGCCGTCGGGGCAATCGCCGAGCAGGTCAGCCGCCGTGGGTACGCTGTCGGTGTCGTCGGTCCTGATGGTGATGTTCGCGCCGAATGCGGCCACTTCGTCGACGAACGGCAGGCTGTCGCGGCTACGGCCGGCGTAGACCATCGACCACTCGACCCCGAGTCGACGAGCCAGGCCCAGCATCGGCAGGATCGGCGTGATGCCGATACCGCCGGCGATGAAGTGGCACCGTCGCGACGGCGAACCGTAGCCGGGCACCGTGAGCGGGAACGCATTTCGCGGGCCGTGGGTGTGCACCGTGGCGCCCTGCCGCAGGGCGTCGTGCACCTCCACCGATCCGCCGCCGCCGCCGGGAATCCGCCGCACCGCGATGCGGTACCGCTCTCGCGATGCAGGGTCCCCGCACAGCGAGTACTGCCTCACCAAACCGCTGGGCAGGTGGAGGTCGAGGTGGGCGCCCGGGTACCACCTGGGCAGCGGCGTGCCGTCCGCGGATGCGAGGGTCAGCTCGATCACGTCTTGGTCGTGGGCCACCACACGTCGTCGCTCCACCCGCAGCGGGAAGGTCGCGACGCCGCTACCCGGTGGCCGGATCCGGCGTACCGCCGCAGTGGCAGCCCAGATTCCCGAGAGCGCCGCCTCCGCCAGGCTCAAGGTCGGGTCGTGACGAACCCGGCCGAATGCGCTGGGCGGAGCGTTGCGATACGCCTCGAGCAGCCTCATCACAGATGGGCGGCGCGGGCCGCGGGGGAGGCCGCGAGGTACGCGACGGCCTGAGCGGTGGAGCCCAGCTCGTCCGGCGAATAGCCGGGGCGGAAGTACGCCAACGTGTTGGAGCCGAAGAGCTTTCGGTAGCGGGGCAGCAGTCCGAGTTTCGAGTCGCGCATCCGCATCCGGTTGAATGTCCACCAGTTGGCGTCGACACTCGGGTCGGTCTTGACCAGGTACCACGCGGCACGCTGGAAGAAGATGCACAGCATCACCGCGGCCGTTGCCATGGCGCGAACGCGGCTGAGATAGCTGCTGTCGAAATATGTGGCGACGTCGTGGGCGACGCTGCGGTGTTCGACCTCTTCGCTGCCATGCCAACGGAACAGGTCCACCAGAGTCGGGTCCGCATCGTGATCGTCCCAGGTGCAGTTGAGCGCGAAGTCGCCCATCACCGCGGTGTAGTGCTCGATCGCGGCGATCAGCCACAGCCGGTCACAGAGGTGAGTCATCCGGCGGGCCGGGTCGGTGGTGTCCGGTGGAGCGAGGACGCCGCTGAACAGGTGCTCGACCTGATCGAGGAGCGGCGCAGGGTCGACGCCGCGGTCGACCATGTAGCCGCGCAGCGCCTGATCGTGCACATCGGCGTGGGTGGCCTCCTGGCCGATGAAGCCGCGGATGTCCTCGGCCAGCTTGGGGTCTTTGACGAGCGGCAACGCTTCGTTGAACGTCTCGACGAACCAGCGCTCGCCGGCCGGGAGCACGATGTTGAGCACGCTGACGACGTGGGAGGCCACCGGGTGCCCGGGAATCCAGTGCAGCGGGCTCTCGGCCAGGTCGAAGTGCACCTTGCGGGCCTGGATCTGCACCGGACCGGGGTCTATCTCGTCATCGAATCGGCGGGGTCGCAGCATCGCGCGGGCTCCTGTTCGTCGTCGCTCTTTCGGGAGTTTACGACGGGCAGGGTCGGTAGGTGGGAACGCGGGTCCCAGATAGCTGTCCCAGCCGGCGGGTCAGCCGATCGGTTGTCCGGGGATCGCGGGACCGCCCTGGATCTGCGGGGGAGCGCCGGCCACGGGGCCTCCTGCCCCGGGAGCACCGGCGATCGGCACCAGCGGCGTCGGGGTCACCGTCGTGACGCCGTTGGCGCCGACGGTGGGAC
>NZ_JBAUJR010000329.1:0-3230 GCF_049683935.1 Mycobacterium sp.
AACAGGAAGCCACCGTTGCCGCCGGCACCGCCCGCGACCGCTGCCACCCGGACACCCTCGTCGTCGGTGAAGGCATCCACGCCGTCACCACCGTCGCCACCGTCTCCGAAGAAGTAGCCACCACTGCCGCCCACGCCGCCGAACGCGCCGTCGCCGCCGTTGCCGCTCAGCAGCCCGCCGCTGCCGCCCCTGCAGTTCACGGTGCAATCCGGATCCAGGTCCAGTGCGTCGAGTCCGTCGCCGATCAACCAGCCACCCGGGCCGATGGCAGGCCGCATCGCGGTCACCTGCGTCACGGCGCCGAGGCCGGCCGAGGAGGAGTTCGAGCCACCCGATCCGAAGAACCACGGGTCGGACTGCGATTCGTCCTGTGCGAGCAGTGTCTCGTTGGACACCAGCTGCACTTCGGCGGTGACGGTCGCCGACTCTTCCTGCGCGGAGGACAGCAGCACGCCGACTCCGACCAGTGCCGCCCCCGAGATTCCTGTGGCGAGATACTGCCTGACCGCCATCCGTGATGCGCGCTTGCAGTGTTTGGACATTTTCTAGAACCCTCCGAAGTAGTGCTGCCAGTCGCAGGCAGATTGCGTCATCCGTGAGACTCTGCTCACGCTAACGTTTTGCTGTATTGCTGAGAAGCGAATATCGAATTGATCTTGAAGCAAACAGAATTCGTAATATATGACGCCGCGTCGAATGGGCGAGGGGTGACTCAGCAGCGCTATCGACGCCGAGGGCGCAATGACGGAGGCGTCAAATCGCATCCGGTGGAGCGCGCGCGGAGTGCAACCAGATCGCTTGGCGGAAAGCCTGTATCGTGTCCCGATCTCGATGTATCCACAAGAATCGCTTCGATCTGCGCGAGGGGTGACATGTCGTATTCGGCAGCGAATTGCTGGTGGCGCCGATACTTCCGCGCACTTCTTATTGTCGCTGGAGCAAACGACGCGAACTAACGGCCGGGGTTCGGAATTGAGTTTGCTGATCGGCATTTCCGACAGGACGGCAAAGGGTTGTGCAGTCCGGTTTGGCTGTCGGCAGTTGAGCTCTCTCAGTGAGTTGATCGCTCAGCGAACGCCACCGCGTCGCCGTCGACCTCGAGGCGCACCGTGGCGCCGACCGCGGGTGGGTTGATGCTGTGCTGGCGAACGGTGATCGGCGCATGACCGTTTCCCAGGGCGACTGTCAACATCACGTCGTGCCCGCGGAACTCCGAAGCCAGCACGGTGGCCGCTCGGCTGCCGGCAGCAGTCTGTTCGGCACCGACGGTGACTGCGGTCAGCTGCTCGGGGCGCAGCATGAGCGTGGCGGGCCCGACAGCAGAGGTGTTGCGTACCGGCAACCGACCGAGCGCGGATTCGGCTGTCTCGCCGTCGACCGTGCAGGGCAGCAGCACGCACTCGCCGAGGAACTCGGCGGTGAACAGATCGTCGGGTGCGCGGTAAACCTCTTCAGGTGTACCGACTTTGGTGAATCGGCCGTCACGCATCACAGCGACCTGGGTGGCGGCCGACAGCGCTTCCTGCTGATCGTGGGTGACCAGCAGTGTGGTCACTCCGGCATCGGCGAGCAGTGCGGTGACCGCCTTGCGGGTCGAGGCCCGCAACCCGGTGTCCAACGCGCTGAACGGTTCGTCGAGCAGCATCAGCGCGGGACGGCGGGCGAGTGCGCGGGCGAGCGCGACACGCTGCTGCTGACCGCCGGAGAGTTCGTGCGGCTTGCGCAGCGCATAGGACTCGTCGAGCGATACCGTGGCAAGCAGTTCGGTCACCCGGGAGTGCGCCCGGCGCGCATTGCCATTGAGTCCGTAGGCGATGTTCTGGCCGACCGTGAGGTGGGGGAACAGGGCACCGTCCTGCGCAACGTAGCCGACGCCGCGACGGTGCGGCGGAGTGCTTCTCCCGGGTGCCGCCACCTCCCGTCCGGAGATGGAAATCGTTCCGGCATCCGGTGTCTCGAAGCCCGCGATGAGTCGCAACAGCGTGGTCTTGCCGCAGCCCGATGCGCCCACGACTGCGGTGATGGTGCCCGCGCCGACATCGAGGTCGATACCGTGCAACACCCGTTGGCCGCCGAACGACTTGGACAGACCAGCCACCTCGACAGCATCGGATGTCACAGCGCAGCCGCCCTCGTCGACTGCCTGAACAGCACCACCGTCACGGGCACCGACAGCGCGACCAGGAGGAACGCGTACGGCGCCGCGCCCGCGTAGTCCAACTCGCTGGACAACGACCAGAACCGCATCGCCAGCGTGTTCGTGCCGGTAGGCGCAAGCAGCAGCGTGGCGGTCAGTTCGGTGGCCACTGCGACGAACACCAGTGAGGCGCCCGCCGCGGCCGCAGGTGCGGTGAGCCGCAACGTGACTCGCAGGAACGTCCAGGTGGGTGAGACGCCCAGGGACCGGGAGGCCTCTTCCATGCTCGGCGGCACCTGGGCCAGTCCGGACCGCAGGTTGACCATTGCCCGGGGCAGGAACAACAGCACATAGGCGGCCAGCGCCAACGTCACCGTCTGGTAGAGCGCAGGCAGGTATCGGATCGCCACCGTCACCAATGCGAGCGCGGTGACGATGCCCGGCATCGAGCTGGTGACGAAGTTGGAACCCTCGACGAAGCGGGCGAAGAAACCGCTGTAGCGCACGGCGACCCACGCGAACGGAAACGCCAGCACCGTCGTCAACGCCGCCGCCGCGGCGGCCAGCGTGATCGTCTGCAGCGCAGAGTCCACGACGCTGCCGTCCAGCCATGTCCGGGGGCCACCCTTCCACAGCCACCGCCCGATGATCCACGTCGGCACGCCGAGGGACAGCACAGCCAGCACCACCACCGCCACGTTGGCCGGAATCATCATGGCGCCCAGCGGGTGTGGTGTCGCGATGCGCTGGGATCCGGAGCCGATCCTGGCGTAGCGGGCACTACCCCGTGCCGCCGCCTCACCGACGATGAGGACCAGGCACAGCACAATCAGCACCCCCGCCAGCGTGCTGCCCGCGGCGCCGTTGAACGTGGCCTGGAACTGTTCGAAGATCGCCGTGGTGAAGGTGTTGAAGCGCAGCATCGCGAAGGCGCCGTATTCGGAAAGCAGATGCACGCCGATCAGCAGCCCACCGCCGAGGACTGCCAGCCGCAGCTGGGGCAGCACCACCCGCCGGAAGGCGGCCGCGGCGCTCGACCCCAGCGCCCTGGCGGACTCCTCGATCGCGGGGTCGAGCCTGCGCAGTGTGGCCG
>NZ_JBAUJR010000330.1:0-7506 GCF_049683935.1 Mycobacterium sp.
GTGCCGAGGTGGGTTCCGGCGCAGCGCCGGCAGTCGGCGCCGTGGACGTGTCGGACGCGACCGTCGCCGATACCGAACCGCTGTCGCCGCCGCCCAGGATCAGGCTCGCGGCGATGACGGCGACGAACAGGACTGCGCCCGCCGCACCGGCGATCCACATCCAGCGGCGGTCGACACGTGCTTCGTCGATGTCGTAGTCGTAGTCGTCGTAGTCCTCGACCGGGCCGTAGCCGTCGTAGCCGTCGTAGCCGTCGTAGCCGTCGTATCCGTCCTCGTAGGGCGGGAGGGTGTCGGTATCCAGATCGCCGTCATGGGCGGCGTCGCGACCGCCGCCGTAGCGCCTGCCCTCGCGGGGGCTGCGGATGCGCTCGGTCGGTGTCAGCGAATACGGTGATTGCGCGGTATATGGCCTGTTCATCCAACTGTCCCAGTCGTTTCCGTACGGTTCGACCTGATGCTAGCGAGACAGAAGTGACAGATGAGGTCAACTCGCACGCTCCGCGGTCACGGTCGGGACTCGGTTCGGTCGCCCTCACGTTGCGGCGTCTCCGGGCGCCGTTTCGCTGACCGCGTACGTCCTGCGCCGCCCCGGGCGGTCGGCGTCCATTAGCCTCCTGATGAGACGACGAGCAGACGAACAGAAGGGTTTCTCACCGTGGAGGTCAAGATCGGTGTCACCGACAGCCCGCGCGAGCTGATTCTCAGCAGCGCGCAGACGCCGGCGGAAGTGGAGAAGTTGGTCACCGACGCACTGGGCGCCGAGACCGGCGTACTGAGCCTCACCGACGAGAAGGGCAGGCGCTTCCTCGTGCAGTCCGCGAAGATCGCCTACGTCGAGATCGGTGCCGCCGACTCGCGCAGGGTCGGATTCGGCGTGGGTGCGGTGGGCGCCGAAGTCACCAAGACCGCGAACACCGCGGGCTAGTTTTTTGCCGAAACTGTATTCCGCGCGCGAAATCCCTTGTGAAAACCGCGCGGAATGCAGTCTCGGCGAAGCTCAGGACCGCGTCAGCGGCACGTGTGACAGCCCGCCCCAGATGAACTGCACCGTGCCCTCGACGGCGTCGTCCTTCTCGATCGGGCGCTCGTTGTTGAGCCAGTAGCGCGCGGAGTCGACGCTGATGCTCACCAGGCCGACCGCGATCATCCTGGCGCGATGGGGTTCCAGGCCCGAGTCATGACTGATCAGGTCGAACACCGCATCGGTGCACGATTCGGTGGCGACCTTCACCTGCGCGGCCACCTGGGGTTCGGTCACGTAATCGTTCTCGAAGATCAGCCGATAGCCCTGACCGTCGTGCTCGATGAAGTCGAAGAAGGCCTCCACCGCGGCACGCACCCGCTGGCGGTTGTCGGTGGTGGTCCGCAGCGCCTGACGCACCCCGGACACCAAGTTGTCGACGTGCCGTTGCAGCACGGCCAGATAAAGCTCGACCTTTGACGAAAAATGTTGGTACAGCACAGGTTTGCTGACACCGGCGCGATCGGCGATCTCGTCCATGCCCGCGGCGTGGTAGCCGCGGTCGACAAAAACCTCGCTGGCGGCGATCAACAACTGACCACGGCGTTCGTCACGGGGTAACCGGTTACCGCGCCGGGCCGCGCTCGCGGGCATCCCGCTTCCGTTGGCCGGTTGTCCCCCCCGCCGCTGCGCCGTCTTGGCGAGATCGCTCATCAGAACCTCTAGCTCTACAGCCGGCGCGACCGGCGTGTTTGATTCGCTCCGCATTGACACTACTACCGTTCGCGGGCCACAGGCGTGAGGAGCGGCGGCCGGTTGGGCGCGGCGGGTGGTGGCGCGCCGGAAGTGCAAGTCCTCTGACCTGTGTCATCCTGTGTCGGTGACCTACGACCCGGGGCGTCGCGGGAGCAGCGGTCGCGCTCCTGTGCTGCGTGACGACTGGCGAGAGCCGCTCCGCGCGCAGCGTGACCCGTTGGCCGAGCAGTCAGGACGGCCCAGGTCCAATCGCGACGACCACAAGCGCTGGCGCAAGCAGACCTGGCTCGGCCGCTTCATCTCCACCTACGGCTGGCGTGCCTATGCCCTGCCTGTGCTGGTCGCGCTCACGGTTGTGGTGCTCTACCAGACGATCACCGGAACCAGCGTGCCGCAGGTCGTGGACGAGGAGGGCCCGGTGCAGGGGCCGCCGACGATCGGCGTCGCCAGCACCGCGATCGTCGGTGCGCCGCCCAGGGGCTTGACGGAGTTCGACGCCAACCTGCCCACCGGAATCCTGCCCGACGGCGGACCTTTCACCGAGGCCGGTGCCCGGACGTGGCACGTCGTGCCCGGCGCCACCCCGCAGGTCGGCCAGGGCACCACGAAGGTCTTCACCTACACCGTCGAGGTGGAGGACGGCGTCGACACCACGACGTTCGGCGGCGACGACGGTTTCGCGCGCATGGTCAGCGAGACGCTGGCCAACCCCAAGAGTTGGACGCACAACCCGCAGTTCGCCTTCACCCGCGTCGACGCCGCATCCGGTGTCCAGCCCGACTTCCGGGTGTCGCTGACGTCCCCGATGACGGTTCGTGGCGGCTGCGGCTACGACATCCCGCTCGAAGCGTCCTGCTACAACCCGGCCTACGAGGGTCAGCCACGGGTGTTCGTCAACGAGGCGCGCTGGGTTCGCGGCGCTGTGCCCTTCCAGGGTGACGTCGGTTCCTATCGGCAGTACCTGATCAACCACGAGGTGGGCCACGCCATCGGCTACCAGCGTCACGAGCAGTGCGCGGAGAACGGTGAGCTGGCGCCGATCATGATGCAGCAGACGTTCTCGACCAGCAACGACGACGCGGCGCGCTTCGACCCGGGCACCGTCGTCGCCGACGGCAAGACCTGCCGGTTCAACCCCTGGCCCTATCCGATCGCCTGATCCCACGTTTCGCGTGCCAATGAGCGCGCTCGCCGTCGCCGAGCAGGCGGGAAGTGTCCGGCCCTCGTTGCTGTTGACTGGGTGTACCTGTTGAGATGGTTCCACAGCCAACCAAGGAGAACTCGGTGTCGACACCGTTGCCGCCGCTGGTAGAGCCAGCGGCTGAGCTCACCCGCGAGGAGGTGGCGCGCTACAGCCGCCACCTCATCATTCCCGACCTCGGCCTGGACGGGCAGAAGCGGTTGAAGAACGCCCGCGTCCTGGTCATCGGTGCCGGAGGGCTGGGCTCACCGGCGCTGCTGTACCTCGCCGCCGCCGGCGTGGGGACCATCGGGATCGTCGAATTCGACGTCGTCGACGAGTCCAACCTGCAGCGCCAGATCATCCACGGCCAGTCCGACATCGGCCGGTCGAAGGCGCAGAGCGCGCGCGACTCCATCAAGGAGATCAACCCGCTCGTCGACGTCCGACTGCACGAGGTCCGCCTGGAACCGGACAACGCCGTCGAGCTGTTCGAGCAGTACGACCTCATCCTCGACGGCACCGACAACTTCGCCACCCGCTACCTCGTCAACGACGCCGCGGTGCTGGCCGGCAAGCCTTATGTGTGGGGTTCGATCTACCGCTTCGAAGGCCAGGTCTCGGTGTTCTGGGAGGACGCCCCCGACGGTCTCGGCCTGAACTATCGCGACCTCTACCCGGAGCCGCCGCCGCCGGGGATGGTTCCGTCGTGTGCCGAGGGTGGCGTTCTGGGCATTCTGTGCGCGTCCATCGCCTCGGTGATGGGTACCGAGGCGATCAAGCTGCTCACCGGTATCGGCGATCCGCTGCTCGGCCGGTTGATGGTCTACGACGCTCTCGACATGAGCTACCGGACGATCAAGATCCGCAAGGATCCCGCGACACCGAAGATCACCGAGCTCATCGACTACGAGGCGTTCTGCGGCGTGGTGTCCGAGGACGCGGCTCAAGCCGCGGCGGACGCTACCGTCACCCCCCGCGAGCTGCGGGAGATGCTCGACTCCAGCCACAAGTTCGCGCTGATCGACGTCCGCGAGCCGGTCGAGTGGGACATCAACCACATCGAGGGTGCCGAGCTCATCCCGAAGTCGACGATCGAATCCGGCGACGGTCTGGCGAAACTGCCGCACGATCGGGTGCCGGTGCTCTACTGCAAGACCGGTATCCGGTCGGCCGAGGCGCTGGCGGTGATCAAGAAGGCCGGGTTCTCCGACGCGATGCATCTGCAGGGCGGCATCGTGGCGTGGGCCAAGCAACTCGAACCCGACATGGTGATGTACTAACGCGGGGTTGGCCCCCGTTCCGCTTAGGCTGTGGCGGTGACCGCCGAGCGCCCGCCAGATCATGTGCTTGCGGCGTTCGGGCTGTCCGGGGTGCAGCCGGTACCGTTGGGATCCAGCTGGGAGGGTGGCTGGCGCTGCGGTGAGGTCGTGCTGTCGATGGTGGCCGATCATGCCCGCGCCGCCTGGTCGGCCAAGGTGCGCGAGACGCTGTTCGTCGACGGGGTGCGCCTGGCCCGGCCGGTGCGTTCCACCGACGGCCGCTACGTGGTCGCGGGCTGGCGGGCGGACACCTACGTCGCCGGCACCCCCGAACCCCGCCATGACGAGGTGGTGTCGGCAGCGGTGCGCCTGCACGAAGCCACCGGCAAGCTCGAGCGGCCCCGGTTCCTGACCCAGCCGCCGGTGGCGCCGTGGGCCGATGTCGACGTGTTCATCGCCGCCGACCGGGCTGCTTGGGAGGAACGTCCGCTGCACTCGCTGCCGCCCGGGGCGAGGGTGGCGCCGGGGACCTCGGACGGACAGAAGTCCATCGACCTGATCAATCAGCTCGCCGCGCTGCGCAGGCCCACCAAGAGCACGAGCCAGCTGGTGCACGGAGATCTCTACGGCACCGTGCTTTTCGCCGGCACCGCAGCACCCGGCATCACCGACATCACGCCCTACTGGCGACCGCCCGCGTGGGCCGCGGGCGTGGTGGTGGTGGACGCGCTGTCGTGGGGTGAGGCCGACGACGGTCTGATCGAGCGCTGGAATCCGCTGCCAGAATGGTCGCAGATGTTGTTGCGCGCGTTGATGTTCCGGCTCGCCGTGCACGCGTTGCATCCGAGGTCGACGGCTGCAGCGTTCCCCGGGCTGGCCCGCACGGCGGCGTTGGTCCGGCTCGTCCTCTAGGTGTGTGCGCCGCGGAATAGCATTCCTGGCTGTAACACGGTCTCGATCAACAGCCCTGGCTTCACGCTCAGAAGCTGTGGCGGTACTCCCGCAGCACAATTCGGCCGTCTGCGGCGAGCACGCCCTCGGCCCGCAACAGCTCCAACTGGCGCGTCGCCAGGTGCGGTGCAGGCTTCCCGGACGCCGTGATCACCCGGTGCCACGGCAGGTCCGACGAATCGGTGCGCATGATCCAGCCGACGATGCGGGCGCTGGAAAGCCCCGCTGCATCGGCGATGTCACCGTAGGTGGCGACCGCGCCCGTCGGGATGGACGCGACGAGTGCGCGAACCGTCTCCACCTGCTCGTCGGTGATCGCCGCCATGTCAGGCCAGCCGGCCGCTGATCACCGCCGCCGTCTCGGCGGGTCTGGCCAGCGGCACCATGTGGTCACAATCCCATTCCAGCAGAGCGAAACTCGCCCCCAACCCGGCGTCGAGGGTGGTGATCAGGTCGTCGTGGGCATACGGCGGGTCGGTGCGGGTGGCGCGTACCAGCGTGGTCGGCGTGCCACGACGGGGCAGCGCGACGGGTCGGGTGAGCTCACTCCAGTAGGACAGCATCGCGGGGATGCTGATCCGCCAGCCCACCCGGCCGCTCGGCAGGTGAACGAGATGTTCGTCGAGTTCGCGTTCCAGTTCATCGGGGGCCACATCGCCCCAGGAACCGTCCGCCTTCTCGGCCCTGGCTTCCTCACGGTCGGTGTAGTCCGGTGAGTCGTACATGCTGTCGGCGATCTCGCGCATCCACCGCCCGTTCAGCGCCACCGCCGGGTCCAGGAGGACAAGCCCGCTGATCAGGTCCGGGCGCGCCGCCGCGAGGCTCAGGGCGATCGCCCCGCCGAACGAGTGTCCAACGGCGACCACCGGCCCCGCGGCTTCGGCTTCGACCAACGCGGCGAGTCCGGCGACATTCGCGTCGATAGTCCACGGTGCGTCCCAGGACGACCGGCCGTGGCCCAAAAGATCAGGAGCGACGGCGGCGACCTCGGGTAGGTGGCCGTCAAAAAGCGTCTCCCAGCGCCGGCCGTGTCCCGTCAGCCCGTGGATGGCCAATACCCGGGACGGCCCGGACGGCCCGAATCGGTAGGTGTGCAGCGCGTCGGTCACCCGCTTGATGCTGCCAGCCGTCGAACCCGTACGCGAACGGGTGGGTCGGGGTCCCGCCGCAGGACAGCGCAACTTGTCGGACCCCCGTGATGTCATTCCCTCATGTCTGCGCCACACACCGAGCTGACACCGACCGCACTGGGTCGCCGCGAGATGCGCGGTACCGTGCGGGTGCTCGGTGGGGCCGGAACCGGGAAGAGCAGGCTGCTCGTGGACACGGCCGCCGAGCATCTGCGCGCGGGTCGCGATCCGGAATCGGTTCTGCTGCTGACGGGTTCGGCGCGCCTGGGCACCCAGGCCAAGGCCGCGATCACAGCGACACTGCTCGGCTCCGGTGAGCGCACGGTGGTGCGCGAGCCGCTGGTGCGCACGGTGCATTCCTACGCGTTCGCGGTGTTGCGGCTGGCCGCGCAACGCAACGGGACCCCACCGCCGAGGTTGATCACCAGCGCCGAACAGGACGGGATCATCCGCGAGTTGCTCGCCGGTGACGTCGAGGACGGTGACGATTCGCCGGTTCGTTGGCCGGCGCGGCTTCGATCGGCGCTGGGCACCGTGGGTTTTGCCGCCGAACTGCGCGACCTGCTGGCGCGCTGCAGCGAGCGCGGAGTCGATCCCGCTGCGCTGCAACGCATCGGACGGCTGGCAGGCCGGCCGGAGTGGCAGGCGGCGGGCCGTTTCGCGCAGGCCTACGAGCAGGTCATGCTGCTGCGGTCGGCGGTCGGAATGGCTGCGCCCCAGGCCACCGTCCCCGCCCTGGGTGCCGCCGAACTCGTCGGTGCCGCGCTGGAGGCCTTCGCGATGGACACCGACCTGTTGGCCGCCGAGCGTGCGCGGGTCAAGCTGCTCCTGGTCGACGACGCCCAACACCTCGACCCGCAGGCGGCCCGGCTCGTGGAGGTGCTCGCGGCGGGAACGGAACTCACCGTCATCGCCGGTGATCCGCATCAGACCGTGTTCAGCTACCGGGGTGCCGACCCGGCGCTGCTGCGTGGTGAGGGACCCACGCTCACGCTCACCGAGTCACACCGTTGCGCAGCCCCGTTGGCCGATGCCATCGGGGCGGTCGCGCGCCGGCTTCCCGGCCGCGACGGTAACCGGCCGCTCACCGGTATCGACACGCCCGACGTGCCCTCCGGCTTGGCGGTACGGATCGCCGCGTCGGCACATGCCGAGAGTGCGCTGATCGCCGACGCATTGCGACGCGCACACCTCGTCGACGGCGTGCCGTGGACGCAGATGGCGGTGATCGTAAGGTCGGTGCCGCGGATGGGCGCGGCGCTGGGC
>NZ_JBAUJR010000331.1:0-3582 GCF_049683935.1 Mycobacterium sp.
CGGCCGCACCTACGCCGGAGCCCCCGTCGTGTTGAGGTCGCTGGAGCTGACGGCACTCCAGGCGGCGGTTGCCGCGGCGGTGTCGAGCGGTGCCAGCGGCCTCGAGGCCGCGGTGCTCGTCGGCGGATCGTCCGACGATCCCGGCGTCTCGGCGGTGCATGACCTGTCCGGTGACGCCGAGATCATCGTCACCGACCGGTCAGGCGCAGTGCTGTGACCGAATTCCGTTCGGGCTTCGTCTGTTTCGTCGGCAGGCCGAACACCGGGAAGTCGACGCTGACCAACGCGCTGGTCGGAACCAAGGTGGCGATCACATCGAATCGGCCACAGACCACCCGACACACGATCCGTGGCATCGTGCATCGCGACGACTTCCAGATCGTGCTGGTCGACACCCCCGGCCTGCACCGCCCCCGCACTCTGCTGGGGCAGCGCCTCAACGATCTGGTCAAGGGCACCTACTCCGAGGTGGACGTGATCGGGATGTGCATCCCGGCCGACGAGAAGATCGGGCCGGGGGACCGGTGGATCCTCGACCAAATCCGCGCCGTCGCCCCGCGGACCACGCTGGTCGCGGTTGTCACCAAGACCGACAAGGTGTCCCGGGAGCGGGTCGCCGAACAACTCTTGGCGGTCAGCGAACTCGTCGGCCCCGACACCGAGATCGTGCCGGTGTCGGCGACCTCCGGCGAGCGACTCGACGTGCTCGTCGACGTGCTGGTCGCCCAACTACCGCCGGGTCCCGCGTTCTACCCCGACGGCGAGCTCACCGACGAACCCGAGGAGACGCTCATCGCCGAGCTGATCCGGGAGGCGGCGCTGGAGGGTGTCCGCGACGAGTTGCCGCACTCACTGGCCGTGGTGATCGACGAGATGGAACTGCGACCGGACCGCCCCGAAGATCAGCCCCTGATGGACGTGCACGCCATCCTCTACGTCGAGCGCGACTCCCAGAAGGGCATCGTGATCGGCAAGGGCGGCGAGCGTCTGCGTGAGGTGGGCACCGCCGCCCGCACGCAGATCGAGAAGCTGCTCGGCACCAAGGTCTATCTCGACCTGCGGGTCAAGATCGCCAAGAACTGGCAGCGCGATCCCAAACAGCTCGGCCGACTGGGTTTCTAGCCGGGCTGGCCGTAGACGGCGACGACGACGCTGCGGTCCAGGCTGTTCTCCGACCACACGCCGATCTGGGTGTTCGCGCAGTTCGCCATGATCGCGAAGTAGTCGGGCCGGTGGTACCACTGGTTGATGATCTCGATGCCGCTGATGGCCAGTGCCGGGTTGATCGCGACGGTCTCGGAGACCGCGCCCACGAACCCGGCCTTGTTGGCACGATCCTGAGCGGTGGATCCGTCTGACCCGATGTCGCCGTTCAAGGCGCGGTTTCGGAGCACGTCGTTGGTGTGCCACTGAGCCGCCAGTCGGAGCTGCGGGTTGATCTTGATCTCGGTGTCACAGTCGTTCTTGTGCTGGACCGTGTAGACGTTGACGACGACGCTTTCGTTCAGGCGCCGGTTGTCGGCGTGCGCGTCGGGCATCGCCGCGATCCCGGCGCCGACGAGCAGCACTGCAGGTAGAGCGCGTGTGATCTTGGTGACGGACACAGTCGGGACATTACGCGACCTCGTCGGCGATCGAGTGCGGAGCGCTCATATTGGCGGTGGAGTGCGGAGCGCTCATATTGGCGGTGGAGTGCGGAGCGCTCAGGTTCGTGGTGTGCTCGGGCTCTGTCCGGTCGCGGGTGTCCCACCAGATCTCCGGTTCCCGCGAAGCCCAGCCGTTGATGGCCTCCAGCGCGGCGGCCAGCGACACCAGCAACGGTTCGCTGTTCGCCGGACCCATCAGCTGCACCCCGATGGGCAGTCCGTCGGAAGTGAATCCCGCGGGCACGTTGATCGACGGCCAGCCGAGCAGGTTCCAGGCCCAGGTGGCCGGGCAGGCGCGAATCATGGTGCGATCCGTGGCCAGGCCGCTGAGCTGGTCGAAGGCATCGATCTCCAGCGGTGGCTGGGCGGTCGTGGGCGCCAGCACGACGTCGGCCAGGTTGAAGATCCACCCGATCCGCCGCTGCGACGCCGCTTCGTGGTCGCGGGCCTTGCGCAGGACATGCTGTGACAGCAGCCGACCCATCCGGGCATTCGACACCGTGCGTTTGTCCAGGTTCACGCCGTAGCCCAGGCGATCGACCCACTCCGGGATGCCTGCGGTCGAGCGGGCCAGGAAGTTCCACGACATGCGCAGGTCGTAGTCGGGGTCGGCTTTCACCATGGTGTGGCCGAGCTGTTCGAGTTGGCCGGCGACCGCCTCCAGCGCCGAGCGGATCTCGGGGTGCAGGCCTGCCCGGAACACCGTGAACGGAAACTTGGTGGACATCGCGATGCGCAGCGGCCCCGGTGCGCGCGACACGTAGTCCGACGCCTGTACCGGCGGTGGCTGGTGCAGATCCCCGGGGGCGTTGCCCGAGGCCGCGTCGAGCACCAACGCCGCATCGGCGACGGTGCGGGCCAGCACACCGTTGACGGTGATGCCGTTGAACGCCTCGGGCAGCGGCCAGGTCGAGATGCGACCACGCTGCGGCTTGATGCCGACCAGGTGGGTCCACGCCGCCGGGATCCGCACGCTGCCTGCCCCGTCGGAACCGATCGCCGCCGCCACCAGGCCCGCCGCGACGGCGGCGGCACTGCCGCCCGACGAACCTCCCGGGGTGTGCCCGGCCGACCAAGGGTTGCGCGTATGTCCGAATGCGGGTCCGCTGGTGAACGGCCACTGGCCCAGCTCGCAGGTGTTGGTCTTGCCGACGATCACCGCACCCGCGGCTCGCAGCCGCCGGACCACCTCGGCGTCGGCCTCGGCGATCCGCACCTCGCCGTCGGCCCCGAACCGGGTGGGGACACCGGCGATGTCGACGTCGTCCTTGACCGCGATCGGGATGCCCAGCAGCGGGAACTTCGAAATATCCTGGCCCGCCTTGCGTTTGCGATCGGCTTCAGCCGCGTCGGCGAGTGCCTGGTCGGTGAGCACCACGCGGAAGGCGTTGAGTGCGGGCTGGCTGGCCTCGATGGCTTCCAGCGACCCGCGGACCAGGTCGTCGGACGTGGAGGCGCCACTCGCCAGCTGGTACAGCTGGCGAGTCAGGGTGGGGAAACGGGTGCGGTAGCGGTTCGACTCGGCCATCACATACGAGAGTATCGGCGCTGCGGATCGGTTTTCGTCAGTTGGCAATGGGACACTGGCCGAATGCGTCTGTATCGGGATCGAGCGGTGGTGTTGCGCCAGCACAAGCTCGGCGAAGCCGACCGCATCGTGACCCTGCTCACGCGCGATCACGGCCTGGTGCGGGCCGTCGCCAAGGGGGTGCGACGAACCCGCAGCAAGTTCGGCGCGCGGCTGGAACCGTTCGCGCACATCGATGTTCAGCTGCATCCGGGCCGCAACCTCGACATCGTCACCCAGGTCCAGGCGATCGACTCGTTCGCCTCGGACATCGTCAGCGACTACGGCCGTTACACCTGTGCGTGTGCGGTGCTCGAAACCGCCGAGCGGCTGGCCGGGGAGGAGCGCGCCCCGGCGCCCGCGCTGCAC
>NZ_JBAUJR010000332.1:0-4958 GCF_049683935.1 Mycobacterium sp.
CAGCGGTACCGCGCGCGGCTGTCGGTGGCTGCCACGGCCGGGCGGGTTCACCCGGCATCGCGGGGCGCCTGGACGGCAGGAATGCCAGCCCGAGCAGTAGGGGCAACAGCGCGAGGCCGCCGATGAGGCCGGCGCGATAGCTGGTGTTGGACACGAAGTTCAGCGTGATGGTGCCCTCGGTCCCGGCGGGGACCACCCAACCCTGCTGCCAACCGTTGACGGTGATCGCCGTCAGCGGCGCCCCGTCGCCGTTGCGGGCGAGCCAGCCCGGGTTGACACTCTCGGGCACCACCAGAACTCGGACGGCGTCAGAGGAGTCCACGTCGACGTCGCGGTGGTCGTTGGTCCAGCGGCCGGTAGCCACGGACTCTACTGTGGCCGAGGCGAGTTGGCCTGCCGGCGGCGCGACGAGCTGGACACCGTCGACGATGAACGCCGGACCGGGGCTGATCAGCAACTCCTGCTGGCCGGTGGGCAGCGTGATCGGCTCCGCGCGGCAGGGGCGGGCGGGAATCGGTTGGTTGTCGAGCAGAGCGCCGACGGTGGTGGACACCGAGGTCTGCACGAACAGCCCGGCGACACCGATGATCGGGCCGCGCCCACACGGCATGGTGATGGTCCGCGCCCTGTTGGTGGCCGCGTCGGCGGCCGCGATTGGGGCGCCGCGCTCGTCGAGAGCGACGACCTCCGCCAGTCCCGGCGGCTTGAGTTGGTCGAAACCGAGTGCGGTGCGGTCGATCACGTCATCCCAGTCCAGTAGCGACACGGTGATCGTGTCGGTGACACGGGGTTCGAGGTTCAGCGTCTCAGTGCCCTCGGTGAGTCGGCGTACCTCCGGTCCGTCCCCGAGGTCGACGGCGATCATCGTCGGATGAGCGGGCAGTGCAGACGAACTCGGCGTCACTCGCAACGCCGCAACGTTCTGTGGGGTCGGCAGCTTCAGCACGAGCGTCGGGGGAGTGCGCGGTTGCACGACGCGCTGCGGCGCGGTCCAGGCCGTTGCGGGATCACCGTCGGTGGCGGCGTAGGCGGAACCCAGCACGTCGATAGGATCCGAATCCCCCTCGGCCCGTACCGTGTCGGGTTGGGCGATGAGATCGGCGAGGTTCGGGCCCTGTCGGGCGCGCACCCACACGGTCGGCGTCACCTGCGTCTGCTCGGGCACGGTCAACGTGCGGCTCAGGTTGACAGGTTCCTCGGAGGCCAGCGCCATCGCCGCCGCACACCGGATGCCGGTCGGGCTCTCGGCGCAGCCGGAGCGGCCCAGAAGCTCGGAACCCAGATCCCACTGTGCGACAGTCGAACCCGTTGGTGGTCCCGGCACCGCTACGGTGTGGCGGAGGGTGACCGGAGTCGCGAACCCGTTGGCGTCGTACTGCGTGATGCTGAAATCGGTGATACCGAACTGCACTCCGGGGGAACCGTCGTCGGTGGCCACCGCGGTGATGCGCACCCAGGGCGTTTCGCCGAAGGGCAGCGCGACGGTCAGCGGCTCGCCCGCCTGGTCGAAGCGCACCGTCGTGGTGCCGACGACCGTGGCGACCTCGAGTCGGCGCACCTGTGCCCCGACGGCGGTGGCGCTGGGGGTGATCGTGAGGGTCGCGTTTGTGACGGGACGGTCGAAATCGACCTGGAGCCACTGTCCGACGGCGCTCTGCAAGGCGTTGGACACCCAACTGGTCGACGCATCGCCGTCGATCGCCGCGGGCGGCGCCGAGGCCGGGGAGACGTTGGGCAAGGCGGTGGAATCCGAAGCCGAACTCGACACCGAGATGCGGCCGCCGTCCCACTGCCCGTAGACAGGCTCGGTGCCGCCCACGGGGTAGTCGGGCACCCGGTTGAAGGTGTTGCGGGGGTCATCGGCGCTACGGATGGCCGACGAGTGGTCGTCGACGCGGCCGTAGTCCGTTTCGCGTGCCAGCGGGGTGTCGGTCACGGTGACGACCGGCGCAGGCAGTCCGGCATCGAGTGCATCCGGTGTCAGCAGCATCGGTCCCAGCGGCTGCTCCCCCGACAACCGCCTGCGCTCGTTGAGGCGCAGCAACGATTCGGGTCCGCCGTCCACCCGGGCCATCGTGTCGGCATCAACCAGATAGGGCGCCGCGGCTGCGGATTGCCCCGGCGTTGTGCCCTCGACCCGGTAGATCTCCACCGCCGGGTAGCGCGGGCGCAGACCGCTGTCGGTGATGAAGCCCTCCAGAGTTCCCGGTCCGACGGGTTCGCCGAACTGGGCCACCCTGGTCAGGCCGGGCGAGCCGTCGATCGCGCGGTGCACCAGGATGGGGCGTGCCGATCTTGCGGTCTCCGGGTCCAGGTCGTTTCTCACCACGACATACGAAATCCCTTGCTGAGCAAGGGTATCTGCGAGGCCCACGGAGGGCCTGCCGGCGGCGAAGAGCCGTTGCACCGAGTCCAGAGCGCGGATCGTCTCCGGTGGGGTCAACGGGATCGAGTCGCGCACACCCCAGGGGCTGTCACCCAGTACCTGCAGCGGCTCGTCGTGGCTGTTACCCCACACCTGGGTGGCGAACGGCGCTCCCGGTGCCACCAGAACCCTTCCGGGCGTGGCAGAACCGGAGTTGTTGTTGGCATCCAGCCAGTCCGCGGTGTCCTGCCAGTACTGCGGGATCGCGTCGAACGCTCCCGGTGCAGTCAGGCGACCGGTCCAGGCCAGTGAGGTGGCGGCGGTCAGGGCGGTGAGCAGCACGATGCCCACGGCGACCCGTTTGTCCTTCTCCGGGTGTGCCAACGCGTTGCGCCACACCGGTCGTGGCGTGCTGCCCGGAAGCGGGATGCGGCCCAGTAGATGGGCCACGCCCAACGCCAGCGGCAGTCGCAGCAGCGGGTCCAGTTTGTGCAGGTTGCGCAGCGGCGTGCCGTCCGCATCGAGGAACATCTGGACGTGCTGGGCGATCGGTGAACCCAGCCCGCCGCTGTAGCCGACGGCCAGCAGCACCACGCCCAGCATCAGGATCGTGATCAACCGGCCCTTCGCCGGCATCGACCGCAGCGCAAGGCCGGCGAGCCCGCCTGCGGCGACCAGCGTCGTCGCAAGCACTGCCACCGACCCGGTGACCAGCGAGGTGCCCGCGGTGGCCGTCGGCGCGACGTACGGCGTCCACGCGCCGGTGCCGCGGAGCATCTCGGTCAGCGACATCCAGCGGGTCGTGACGCCGGAGGATTCGATGAAGTCCAGGAACGGCGGGCTGATCCGGCCGAGATGCAGCAGCGCGATCACCCACCACGTCACCGCCAACATCACACACAGCAGCCACCACGCGGTGAAGCGCCGCCACACGGGGTTGGGGCGATGGCAGGCCAACCACACCACCGCACACAGGCAGGCGGTGAGGGTCGCGACGGCGTTGACCGCGCCCATCAGCGCGATGGCCAGCCCCGACCTGGCGGCCAGCATCCTCAGTCGGGGGTCGCCCTGCAGGGCCATGACCACAGGGAGCAGCACCCACGGCGCAAGCATCATCGGCAACGTCTCCGAGGAGATCGCGCCGATCGTGGTGAGCACCCGCGGCGAGAGCACGTAGACGACCGCGCCGATGACCCGGGACGTGGGGCTGCCGATGCCGAGGGCTTCGGCCAGTCGCAGCACGCCCCAGAAACCGACCGTCAGCAGTAGCGCCCACCACAACCGCTGAGTCATCCAGTCGGGCACGCCGAGCAGGTCACCGGTCAGGAAGAAGGTGCCGTGGGGGAACAGGTAGCCGTAGGCCTGGTTCTGGGCCTGGCCGAACGGCAGGTCGCTGTTCCAGAGGCTGAACGCACGGGTCAGGAAGCGCAGCGGGTTCGCGGTGAGGTCGAGTTTGGTATCGGGCGAGATCTGGCCCGGTGACTGCGCGAATGTCAGAACCAGCGCCGCCGCGGCAACCACCCAGAGCCAGCGCCGGGAAAGTGGATCGACCCTTTCCGGGCGGGACAGATCAACCACGGAGGTCAGGAGCGTACCGACCCGGGATTTAGCTTCTGTCGCCGTACTCGACCCTGTTGAGCACCGACGACGCCGGATCGCCCGCCTGCAGCGGCGGCCTGGTGTCCTGCTGCACCATCAACGTCACCCCGAAGACGGCGGCCGCGCCCAGCAGCAGGCCGACGACGATGCTGGCGGCAGCAGGCACGAGGAACCGATCCATGGGGCCAAAACTAGCACGCGACGCATCACGGGCCCGGCGGCACGATCAGCACCGGGCGTTGCCCGCGGCGCATCACGTGATCGGCCACGCTGGACTGGATCAGCGACCGCAACCCGGTGGTGGCGCGGGTGCCGGTGACGATCAGATCGGCGTCGAGTTCGTCGGCGACGTCGATGATCGCACCCCACACCGTGTAGGTCTGCGCGACGCACAACGCCTCGGCGGGCAGGCCGCTGGCCAGCGCGATCTCGAGCCCCTCGTCGCTGATGCGGCGCGCCTCGGCCAGTGCGATGTCGACCTCGTCGGTATGGGTCGGATCGGGCGGTCCGTCCAGGTCATAGGACAACGGGTCGGACCCGCGGTCCATCGGGGACCACACGGTCAGCACGACCGCGCGGTCCGCGGTGAGGAATCGGCCGGCGTAGTGCACGGCGCGCCGAGCGGTGGGCGAACCGTCGAAGGCGATGACGATCACGGTCTTCTTCTCCCCGGCCGTCCGGCCGGGTCCCGCAGTCGTCATCGCAGTGCTCCTCTTCGCCGTCATCGGTGTACTGACCACCCTATTGGCCTCGTCGGGCGGGGCAACCGTCGTCGCGCGGGCCACCGGGGCGTCGAACGAGACAGCGGCTGCCATTAGTGTCGGGACGTATGGTCATGCCCCGAATTCGACGGACAGCCCCCCGCGCCCCGCTCGCGGTGCTGGCGATGCTCACGGTGGGGGCTCTCACCGTGGGATGCACGTCGACCGCCGAGTCGCCCGAACCGTCGCCATCCAGCGCACCGCTGGCGATGGCCGCAGGCCCCGTCCCCAAC
>NZ_JBAUJR010000333.1:0-3783 GCF_049683935.1 Mycobacterium sp.
GGTTCACCCGACCGGACGGAGCCGAGGCGGCGGACGCGGCGCTGTTCGGCGAGGGCGTGGCGGTGCGACTGCCCGACGGCACCGTCGTGATGGCACCCAACGCCGTCGCCGCCAACGCGGTGCGCCACGCGCTGACCCAGCTCGGGGTGCCCTACCAGTGGGGCGGCACGGCACCGGGCGTCGGCCTGGACTGCAGCGGACTGACTCAATGGGCGTATCACGAAGCGGGACTGAACATCCCGCGGCTGGCCCAGGAGCAGGACATCGGCGCCTCGATCGCCCACGGCGCGGTGCTACCCGGCGACCTGGCGGTGTGGGACGGCCACGTCGCGATGGTCGTCGGGGACAACCTCATGGTCGAAGCTGGTGACCCGGTCAAGTTGTCCCCGATCAGGACCGCCAACGCCGGTCAGGGATTCCAGGGTTTCTGGCGCCCGACCGCATAGTGGCACGTCAACCGTTCTTCAGCCATTCACGAGCAAGATCTTCGACCCACGCCTCGGCGGCGATCGGATCCGCCGGAGGGGACGCCACCAGAACCAACTCGTCGACGCCGACGTCGGCCAACCTGCCCAGATCGGCCGGCACCGGCTCACGCAACGCCACCGACAACCGCAGCTCACCCATGTCGCGACCGGCCTCGCGGCACTCACGTCTCAGCACCGAGATCCGCGTGGCCGCCTCCTCGACATCGACGAGATTGAAGCCGTACCAACCGTCGCCCCACGCGGCGACCCGGCGTAACGCAGCGTCGCTGTTGCCTCCGCAGATCACCGGCACCAAGCCGTGATGCGGCCTGGGTCTGACGCGGATCTGGTCGAACGCCACGAACTCCCCGGTGAACGACGCCACGTCGTCGCCCCAGAGCGCGCGGATCGCGGCGACGTATTCCGCCGTGCGGGCCGCACGCCGAGCGAACGGCACCCCGAGCGCGTCGAACTCCTCCTTCGCCCACCCGATGCCGATTCCCAGCGCGAACCTGCCGGCGCTCAGCCTGTCCAGGGAGGCCGCTTGTTTGGCGATCAGAACCGGGTTGTGCTCGGGAAGTAGCAGGACCCCGGTCGCCAACCCGATCCGGTTGGTCGCCGCCGCAGCGAAACTGAGCGCGATCATCGGGTCGAGCCAGTCCGCGGTGGCCGGAACCGCGATCCGCCCGTCGTCGGCGTACGGATACCGCGACACCGGTTCGTCGACCATGACGACGTGCTCACCTGCCCACAGCGTCGCGAACCCGCACCGCTCGGCCGCAGCGGCAACCGCGTCGATCACCATCCGGGACGCGCCGGCGCCGATGCCGAGACTGTGCAATCCCACGCTGACCATCCGGCCATCCTGACAAGCCCGCAGGGCGTCTCGAGCGACGATCCTGTTGCGGTACGGCAACGGTGTCGGAATTCTCGTGGAGGCAGGTCGCTACGCTGTGCGCCATGGCTGCTGACATCGTGCCAATCCAGCTGCGGCTGACCAAGGGCGACGTGTACACACTGTGGGCGCCGCGGTGGCGCGCCGACGGCGACGAGTGGGAGGCCTTCCTCGGCAAGGACGAGGATCTATATGTCTTCGAATCCGTTCCCGACCTGGTCGCATTCGTGCGGACCAACACCGACAACGACATCGCCGACCACCCGGCGTGGGAGAAGCTGACCGAGGCCAACGCCCACCGGCTGGACCCCGCCGAGGAGAACACCCACGACCTCGCCGGCTTCGAGGAACTGCTCGCCGAGAAGCCCACCGAGGACGGCGTGAACGCGCTGCACGGCGCACTCGCGGTCGCGTCGTCGATCGGGACGGTGTGCGAGCTGCCCGCGGTCACCAAGTTCTTCAACGGCAACCCGGTGCTCGGAACCGTCGGCGGCGGAGCGGAAGCGTTCAGCGGGCGGGCCGGCCGCAAGCGCTGGGCCGAGATCGAGAAGATCATCGCGCGCGGCTGGGACAAGGTGATCGACGCGATCGACGAGATCGTCACCACCCCCGACGTCGACAGCGCCGCCGTCGAGAAGGCCCAGGCCGAGCTCGACGAGCCGGCACCGGAGATCGACGAGGACGACGTGGTCATCGACGACGTCGTCGACACCGACGAGGAAGCCGACGATCTCGCCGCCGCGGCCCAGACCCGGGTCCTCGGCAGCGACGACGACTTCTGGCAGCGGGTGGGCATCGACCCCGTTCGGATCATGACCAGCAGCAACACCTTCTTCACCCTGCGCTGCTACCTCGAGGACCGGCCGATCTTCCTCGGCCGCAACGGGCGCATCAGCGTGTTCGGATCCGAGCGGGCGTTGGCGCGCTACCTGGCCGACGAGCACGACCACGACCTGTCCGACCTGGCCACCTACGACGACATCCGGACCGCGGCCACCGACGGCTCGTTGCGCGTCGACGTCACCGACGACAACGTCTACGTGCTGACCGACATCGTCGACGACCTCGCCGAAGGCCCAGAGGGGGTGGATCGTGATCAGCTGGAGCTGGCCGTCGAGTTGCTGCGCGACGTCGCCGACTACGCCGACGACACCAGCGTCGAGCCCAAGCTCGCGGCCGACGCGCCGCTGGGCCACCTGATCACCTACGTGCTCGATCCCGAATCCGTCGACCGCCCCAGCGCGCCCTACGCCGACGCGGTAGTCCAGTGGGAGTCGCTGGAGGCGTTCGTCGAGTCCCGCCTGCGCGAGGAGTAAGTCAACCGATCAGCACGGCGTAGCGGGGTTTGATGACGTCGTCGATCAGCGACAGCCGCTCGTCGAACGCGATGAACGCCGACTTCATCGCGTTGATCGTGAACCGCTCCAGATCACTCCACCCGTAGCCGAACGCCTCGACCAGCCGCAGCATCTCCAGGCTCATCGTGGTGTCGCTCATCAACCGGTTGTCGGTGTTGACGGTGACCCGGAACCGCAGCCGGGCCAGCAGATCGAACGGGTGCTCGGCGATGCTGCCCACCGCGCCGGTCTGCACGTTGGAACTCGGGCACATCTCGAACGGAACCCGCTTGTCCCGCAACAGCGATGCCAGCCTCCCCAGCCGCGCCGACCCATCGGCGGCCAACTCGATGTCGTCGACGATGCGCACCCCGTGGCCGAGCCGGTCGGCCCCACAGAACGCGATCGCCTCGTGGATGGACGGCAGGCCGAACGCCTCGCCGGCGTGGATGGTGAAGCGGGCGTTGTTGCCGCGCATGTGCTCGAACGCGTCTAGATGGCGGGTGGGCGGATACCCGGCCTCGGCGCCGGCGATGTCGAACCCCACCACACCCTTGTCGCGGAACCGGATCGCCAGCTCGGCGATCTCGCGCGACCGGGCAGCGTGCCGCATCGCCGTGACTAGGCAGCGCACCACGATGGTGTGTCCGGCAGCGGCGGCGGCCTTCTCACCGTCGGCGAACCCGGCGAGCACCGCGTCGACGACCGCGTCCAGCGACAGCCCGCCGTCGATGTGCAGCTCGGGTGCGAACCGGATCTCGGCGTAGACGACGTTGTCGGCGGCGAGATCCTCCACGCATTCACGCGCCACGCGGTGCAGCGCCTCGGGTGTCTGCATGACCCCGACGGTGTGGGCAAAAGGCTCGAGGTAGCGCACCAGCGATCCGCTGTGCGCGGCGGTGCGGAAGAACGTCGCCAGCGCGTCCGCGTCGGTGGCGGGCAGCTCGTCGTAGCCGTGTTCGGCGGCCAGCTCGAGCACCGTCGCGGGCCGCAGTCCGCCGTCGAGGTGATCGTGCAGCAGCGCCTTGGGCGCCTGCCGGATGTTGTCCAACGTCAACGGTGTCGTCATGGCGTGCTCCTCACG
>NZ_JBAUJR010000334.1:0-5503 GCF_049683935.1 Mycobacterium sp.
GCCGGGGTCCGGCCACCGCGGGAGCCGCCGCCGTGGCATCGGTGTCGTCGGCCCCGACGCCGGCGCGGTTGGCGAGGGCCCGCGCGAAGTCCACACACCGCTCGTACCGGTCAGCAGGAGACTTCGCCAGCGCTTTGTCGAAAACCGTTCCCACACTGGAAAGTTCGGGCCGGTGAGTGCCGATCGACGGCGGCTGGGCAGTCAGATGCTGACTGATGACGATGGCGGGGTTGGAATGCTGGAACGGCGGTGCACCGGTGAGTAGCTGGAAGGCGGTGGCCGCCAGCGCGTACTGATCGGCACGGCCGTCGATCCGTTTGTCGGCGGTCAATTGCTCAGGCGCGCAGTATGCGACGGTGCCCACCGTCATGTCGGTACCCGTCAGCGAGCTGATCTCTCCGACCCGGCGGGCGATGCCGAAGTCCGCCAGCATGATCCGCTCATTGTCGGTCTCCGGATCGGCGATCAGGATGTTCGCGGGTTTGACGTCACGGTGCAGCAGTCCGCGCTGGTGTGCGTAGTCGAGCGCGTCCCCGACCGCGGTGACGATGCGGATCACCAGAGCCGGCGGCATCCCCTGCGGATACCGCTCAATGAGCAGGCGGGCGGCATCGGTGCCCTCGACGTGGTCCATCGAGATCCACAGCCGGCCGTCGTGCTCACCTCGGTCGTGCACCTCGACGATGTGCGGATGCCACAGGGTGGCCGCCACGTCGGCCTCCCTGCTGAACCGCTCCCGGTACTCGCTGTCGGCACAGACGGTTGCCGACAACACCTTCAGCGCGTCGTGGCGCGGCAGCCGGGGATGCCTGGCCAGATAGACCTCACCCATGCCGCCCGCGCCCAGCAGTCGCAGGATCGTGTAATCCGCGATCACCTCGCCTTCGGTCAGCATGGTCGCACGTAGATGACTCGGCTGCCGAACACGATGTCCTGCAACGATCTTCGGTTCCTGTCCAGCGCCACCCACAGCAGTCCCACCGGGAAGACCACACACGCGACCCCGCGCAGCAGCGCGGTCAGTGGCTGCAGCCGGCCCGAACGGCGCCCGACGACCCGCAGGCCCATCGCCACCGAACCGGCGGTGCAGCCCGAGACCGCCCAGCAGCCCGCCAGATAGAGGACCGCGACCACGAATCCGACCGCACCGGAGAACACCAGATCCAGCGCCGGGAACCGGAACGAACCGGGATTGAGCGCCAGCAGGCTGAGCACCAGACCGGAATAGAGCAGCCCCAGCAGCGCTCCGACGACACCCAGGTCGATCAGCGCGGCCACGCACCGGCTGACCACGCCCGCGGCGCGGGCGGTCGTCTCATCGCGGACGGTCACGGTGGTAGCCCTGTCTGCGGCCGAGGACCCGGTCGACGAATCCGGACACCGCATCGTCGGCCCGTTCCCCCTGGGTGCGTACGTCGGTCATCACCTCGGCGGTCACCGAACTGGTGGACTCCCGGATGATGGCGGGCAGGTCGACGCCGTCGATCACCTCGTTCGCCAGACCCACGAGATCGATGCGGGCGATCACCGCCTCGATCGCGTCGGCCTGCAGACGGTCGCGCACGATCGCGGTGAGGTCGAGTTCGTCGATCACCGCGGCCACGATCAGCGACAGTACCGCCTGTGCCTCATGCCTGCCGCGCGTGAACAGCCCTCCCACCAGCGGTAGTGCCTCACAGGTCCGGTAGGCATCCACCAGCATGGACGACGGCGGTAGCGGCTCAGGCACTACACGTCCTCAGTGCGGCGTTCCGAGGTACGGGAACTCGGGCAGGATGTCGGTGTGCGGGTGCAGGCCCGACGACGGCCTGGCACCGTTGGTCAGGAATGCGCGCCGATGGGCCATCACGTCGTCGGACAGCGTCCGACCGTTCGGATACTTCGCCGGCCGGGACGGGTTGTAGGTCAGCACGTCGGGCAGGGTGCCCTCGGCGTTGATCGCGGCGATCGCCTCGTCCCTGCTGTAGCCGCCGGTGCGGGCCATCGTGTCGATCAACGGCCCGATCCACAGTTCCCGGTCGCGGTTGGGTTCGCCGGCGTTGTACTCGTCCCTGGTGTCCTCGGTGGTGATGATGTTTCCCAGCCACGGCTGACCGGCCCGGTCCACGTGGACCCAGTCGTTGTCCTTCAGGAGGCTGCAGCGCGCCCAGATCCGGACATCGGGAGCGGCGCTCAGATAGCTGGTGGGCAGTTCGATCACCATCGCCATCACGTTGGATTCGGCGTAGGAGTCCTGGCCGGTGCCGTCGAGATCAACAAACGTCGGGTCGCTGCGCGCACCTGCGAAGAAGGTGAACCCGCCAGACTCGACGATCTTGACGGTCTCACCGAAGGACACGTCGACGTCGCCGAAGATCCGGGAACCGACCGCCGCGACCGCGGAGGACTGGTTGCCGACGGCGAGGAAGGCGTCCACGCGCTGGCGTCCGTCGACCGGTGGCGAGAACGAGAAGCTGAACGCGAAGTCGTTGCGCAGGTCCCCCGTGTGGTCGATGGCGAGCCGATACACGGCATCCGGGTGCAGTGGCCCGGCGTCGGGGTTGGCGGTCAGCACGATCGCGGTCCGCAGCGGATCGTTCGGCGACGGGAACACGAAGAGATCTCGCAGATCCAGCCGGGGATCTCCGAACGGGGCGCCGGCGCTCAGGTCCGGAAAGTGACTCGACGCTGGTTTGTTCGATCCTGACATGTTCGACACTGCTCCATCCAACCGCACCCGACGCCTAGATCGGAGTCAGGCCGTGTTTGCGTTGCACACGGTTGATCTGCTTGTCACGTAGCAGATGCATCGACTTGCGCAGCAACAGCCGGGTCTGGTGCGGTTCGATGACGCCGTCGATGAAGCCGCGCTCGGCCGCCACCCAGGGCACGGCCATGTTGGCGTTGTAGCCCTCGATGAAATCGGCCTTGATCTTCTGCACCTCGGGGGCGGTCGGATCCGGAAAGCGCTTCACCAGGAGCTGCGCGGCGCCTTCGGCGCCGATCACGGCGATGCGCGCGGTCGGCCAGGCGAAGTTCAGGTCGGCGGTGAGCTGCTTGGAACCCATCACCGCGTAGGCACCGCCGTAGGACTTGCGCACCGTGATGGTGACCTTGGGGATGTCGGCCTCGACGACCGCGTTGAGGAACCGGCCGCCACGCTTGATGATGCCGCCCTTCTCCTGCTGGACGCCGGGCATGAAGCCCGGGGTGTCCACGACGAAGACCAGCGGGGTGTTGAACGAGTCGCAGAACCGGACGAACCGGGCAGCCTTGTCGGAGGCCTCGATGTCGATCGCGCCCGACATGTACATCGGCTGGTTGGCGATCACCCCGACCGGGCGGCCGTCGACGCGGGCGAACGCGGTGATGATGGCCGGGCCGGACTGCTCACCGACGGGGAAGACGTCACCGTCGTCGAAGATCCGCAGCAGGATCTCCATCATGTCGTAGGCCTGGTTGTCCGAGTCCGGCACGATCGCATCCAGCTCGAGGTCGTGCGGGGTGATCTCCGGTTCGAGGCCGGGGTTGATGATCGGCGGGTCGTCGAAGGTGTTGGCGGGCAGGAAGCTCAGGTAGTTCCTGACGTATTCGAACGCCGCGGCCTCGGACTCGACGACCTGGTGGATGTTGCCGTAGCTGGCCTGCGCGTCCGCGCCGCCCAGTTCGTCGAGCGTGACGTCCTCGCCGGTGACGTCCTTGATGACGTCGGGACCGGTGACGAACATGTAGCCCTGGTCGCGCACCGCGACCACCAGATCGGTCTGGATCGGCGAGTACACCGCGCCACCCGCGCACTTGCCGAAGATCAGCGAGATCTCCGGCACCAGGCCGCGCAGCAACTCGTGGCGGCGGCCGAGTTCGGCATACCAGGCCAGCGACGTGGCCGCATCCTGGATGCGGGCGCCACCGGAGTCGTTGATGCCGATGATCGGGCAGCCGACCATAGCCACCCACTCCATCAGGCGGGCGACCTTGCGGCCGAACATCTCCCCCACCGAGCCCTGGAAGACGGTCTGGTCGTGGCTGAACACCCCGACCGGCCGGCCGTTGATGGTGCCGTGGCCGGTGACGACGCCGTCGCCGAAGAGCGCGTTGGGGTCACCGGGAGTCTTGGCCAGCGCGCCGATCTCGAGGAAGCTGCCCGGATCCAGCAGCGAATAGATTCGTGCCCGCGCGCTCGGGATGCCCTTCTTCTCCCGCTTGGCGATGGCCTTCTCGCCGCCCGGTTCCTTGGCGAGCTCGAGCTTTTCGCGCAGCTCGGCAAGCTTCTCGGCGGTGGTCACCGCTGTCTTCGGGATGGTCTCGGCGGGAGATTCAGCTGTCACCTTCGGTCGCCTCCTCGCTTTGAATCCGACTGATCGCCTCGCTCATGTGCGCGCCGACCTTTGCAATGTACGGCTCATCGATGGCCTGGATGTGCTCGCCCCCGATCGCTATCACCTCGAGGTCGCTGACGAATTCGCCCCAGCCACCGTCCGGTTGCCTGATGGCGTAGCGCGGCTCGAACATGATCGCGTCGTCGTGGTACCGGTCCGCCATGTACAGCGTGACGTGGCCGTCGTAATTCTCGATGACGGCGGTGTCAAGGGCCCGGTTGTCGAGGTAGGACGTGCGCTGGTGCTCGATGATGCCGCCCGGGATGTCGACGCCCGCCTCCTTGACCGCGTCGAGAATGAACCTGACCTGTCCGTCGTCGTCGAGTTCCTCGAGTTGCTCGTACGGGATCTCCGGGATCTCGACGTTGAAGGTGCGCTGCGCGAACAGTGCGTAGCGATCCCAGCGGGCGCGGATCTCCTCCTTGGTCTGCGGCACTTCCTCGCCTGCGCGCACGGTGTCGATCAGGCCGACGAATCGGACGTCGGCGCCGTTGCGCTTGAGCCCTACCGCGCAGGCGTACGCCAGCGCGCCACCCAGTGACCACCCCGTCAGGATGTAGGGCCCGTCGCCCTGGATCTCCATCAGCTTGGGCACGTACTCGGCTGCCCGCTCCTCGATGGAGCCTTCGACGCGCTCCAGCCCGTACACCGGGGTGTCTGCGGGCAGCCGCTTCAGCAGCGGGTCGTAGACGACGGTCGATCCGCCGGCCGGATGGAACACGAAGACCGGTACCCGGGTCGACCCGTCGGGCCGGGCCCGGATCGTGCGGACGAACCCGTCGAGTTCACCGGCGTCCATCTCGTCACGGACAACCGACGCCAGGTCCTGGATGGTGCGCGCCGCCGTGACCTGCTCGGCGGTGACGGTTCCCTCCGCACGCTCGGAAAGACGTTGCGCCATCTTCTCCGCCGTCGCGGCGTCAACCGCCGGAAGCTCGTTGAAGATGCCGCCCGGGGACTTGCCGGTGACGATCGCCCATGTGGCGAAGGTGACGCGCTCGGCCGCGTCGCGAGGCGGGACGTCGGCGCCGAGCGCCTCGGTGACCGCCTCCTGGGTGAGCACTTTGGCGGCGATGCCCGCCGCCGACGGCTTCTCGGCGGCCGCCGGACCCGAAGGGTTGGTCGGGGGCGGTGGGACAGCCGGA
>NZ_JBAUJR010000335.1:0-6055 GCF_049683935.1 Mycobacterium sp.
GCGCCAGGTGCCGCGCTCTGAGCTCCGGCTGGGTCTCGAGCTCGCTCAGCGTTCGGTGCATGGCACGGCGCACGATCGGTCCGGCGTCGGTGTACACGCCGCTGGCCAACAGGGGATGCGTGAAGCGGACCCGGTTTCCCTCCAGCGTGACGATGCCCTCGGACTCGGCCTGCTCCACCCGCTGGACCAGGTCGGCGGTGGTGAGGTTGTTGGCGGCAGCGAGCAACTCCACCGTGGGTTCGGCCATGCAGGCGATGCTGAACAGCAGGTTGCGGGCGTCGTCGTCGAGCAGCCCGATCCTCCTGCGCACTAGGTCGGCGAGGGTCGGCGGCAAAGACAACTCGGTGCCCGCGGTCCCGTCGTTGATGGCGCGGCCCAGCTCGAGGGCGAAAAACGGGTTACCGCCGGAGATCTCGGCGATGCGGAGCACCGTCGGACGGGAGAACGTGCGCCCCAGGCGATCGGAGATGACAGTGTGCAGTTGCCGGGTGTCCAACGGACGCACCGCGGTGCGGTTCAGCCGGTCCGGGCGGTCCAGATGCAGCCAGGTGGCGGCTGCTCCGTCTCCGGGCTCGCATCGCTCGGTGACCAGCACACCGAACGGACCCCGCAGGCGGCGCACGGCGAACTCGACGGCGGCACGGCTCGAGCTGTCCAGCCACTGCGTGTCGTCGACCGCCACGATCACCGGTGAGTGTTCGGCCAGGGCGTGCAGCATGGTGACGAATCCCGCCGCCACCACCCGCTGGTCGGTCGCGGGTCCGTCGGTCCCGGCGCGCAACAGGACGCGGTCCAGCGCCAGGCGCTGCAGGGCGGGAAGCCGGGCGAAGTGTTCGGGTTCGATGTCGCTCAGCAAGTCGGCCAACGCCGCGAAGGCCATCACCGATTCGGTCTGGCCGCCGCGCGCCGACAGCACTCTGAACCCCCGGTCACGCGCATCATGGAGCAACGACAGCCACAGCGTGGTCTTGCCGATCCCCGCTTGTCCCTCGATGACCAGGCCGGTGGGCTTCGACTCCGCGGAAGTCAGAAAACCAGCAACGTGCGGGTCCGCCATCGACGACCCGCTATCGGTGGACATACTGCCCATCATCGCAGTGGGCAAAGTCGAGCGCACGACATCGGCGAGTTCGGTGATCGGGAGTTCAACGCAGCGACACGACGACCTTGCCTCTGGCGGTGCGATCCTCCAGGGAGGCGATCGCCTCGGCTGCCCGATCGAGCGGATACACCACCGGTTCGGGCGCCGATACCGCGCCCGAGGCCAGCAGCGGTTCCAGTTCGGACCACTGCTCCTGCAGGTATCCGGGATGGGTCAGTGTCCAGGCGCCCCAGCCGACACCGACCGCGTCGACGTTGTTGAGCAGCAACCGGTTCACCTTGACGGTGGGGATGTCACCGCCGGTGAAGCCGATGACGAGCAACCGGCCGCCTGGGGCCAGCGAACGCAGCGAGTCGGTGAACCGGTCGCCGCCGACCGGGTCGACCACGATGTCCACCCCGCGGCCGTCGGTGAGTTCCTTCACCGCGTCCTTGAATCCGTCGACCAGCACCACGTCGGTCGCGCCCGCCGCCCGTGCGACGTCGACCTTGTCCTCACTGCTGACCACGGCGATCACCCGTGATGCACCGAATGGGGGCGCCAATCGCAGCGTCGAGGTTCCGATACCGCCCGCGGCACCATGCACCAGCACTGTTTCGCCATCGCGCAGCCGGCCGCGGTTCCGCAGGGCGAAGTGCACCGTCAAATCGTTGAACAACAGGCCCGCGCCCGCTTCGAAGGACACCGAGTCCGGCAGGGCGAAGAGCCTCTCAGATTGCAGCGCAACAACTTCGGCCATCGCACCGAATAGCATCGTCAGCCCGGCCACTCGGTCGCCGGCTTTGACGTGCGCGCCGGCGGGGGCACTGCGCACCACGCCGGCGATCTCCGCGCCAGGGGTGTAGGGCATGGGGGGCTTGTACTGGTAGAGCCCGCGGGACTGCAGCGCGTCGGGAAAGGCCACCCCGGCGGCGTGCACATCGACGATCACATCGTCGGGGGTGCCGGTGGGTTCGTCGATGTCGACCACCTTTGCCGCCGACGGTCCCTCGAGCTCAGCAATCTGTATCGCACGCATCCGTCCATTCAACCGCACCGTTCTGTGACCTTTGCGGCGGTACAGTCAGCTGCGCGGCAAAGTCGCCGCGACCCGCAGAGTGCACAGGGAGCGCGAATGGCACGAGGTGGTAGCACCCGAGTTCGGGGTGCCTTCGCCCCCGCCGAGGCTCTGCCGCCCGGGCGGGTGGTCGACGTGCGGTCCACGGACGGCGTGCGACTGCACACCGAGGTGTTCGGCCCCCAGGACGGATACCCCATCGTGCTGGCGCACGGCATCACCTGCGCCATCCGGGTCTGGGCTCACCAGATCACCGACCTGGCCGAGCACTACCGGGTCATCGCCTACGACCACCGCGGGCACGGCCGCAGTTCGGTGCCCCCGCGTCGGGGCGGCTACAGCCTGGATTACCTGGCGGCCGACCTCGACGCCGTGCTGGCTGCGACTCTGGCGCCGGGGGAGCGCGCGGTCATCGCCGGGCACTCGATGGGCGGCATCGCGATCACCTCGTGGTCCGAGCGCCATCCCGAGCGTGTCGCTCAATGTGCCGACGCTGTCGCGCTGATCAACACCACTACCGGTGACCTGCTGCGCAACGTCAACTTCCTGCCGGTGCCGCAACGGTTCTCCGATGTGCGCACGCGCGCGGCGGGCACCGTGCTGAGGAATCTCGGTGGGGCCCCGCTGGTGCGTGCCGCGGACCTTCCGAGTCGCCGCTTCGTGTCGACGATCGCCGTGGGCCGCGACGCGGACCCCGCCATCGTCGATTTTGTCTTCGACATGTTCAACGGAACTCCGCCGGCGGGGCGGGGCGGCTGGGCCCGCGTTCTGGTCGACCACCTCGGCCCGCAGCACATCGGGCTCAAGAATCTCACCGTCCCGACACTGGTCATCGGCAGTCAGCAGGACCGGTTGCTGCCGATGGTCTCGTCCCGCCGCATCGCCGCGACCGCCCCGAATCTGGCCAGGTTCGTCGAACTCTCGGGAGGGCACTGCGCGATCCTGGAGCGGTCCGCTGACGTCAACGAACACCTGCGGTGGCTGATCGAGACGGCGAGCGGAACTCAGGAGCGCCGCACCAGCTTCTGATGCGCCTCGCCGGCCGCCCGCAGTCCCGAGCGCACGGCCCCGTCCAGGAAGCCTGTCCACTGGTCGGCGGTCTCGGTGCCCGCCCAGAACAGGGTGTCCACCGGCGTGCGCAGCCAGCGCCCATGGGCTGTCCACGAGCCGGGAGGCACCGCGGCGGTCGGTCCGCCGGGCGCGAACTGTTCTGTGCCCCAACAGTGGTCGAGGTAGTCGATCGGCTCTGACGCGGCTTCGCCGAACAGCGCGGCGAAACCGGCGAGAGCGACCTCGCGTCGTTTCTCGGCCGGCAACGGGTCGAACATCCGCGCGTCGGTGAAGCCCAGCAGGATGCCGGGGCCCGCATCGCCGGGGCTGACGTCGAAGGTGATGAACACCGGCCCCTCGTCGGACAGCGCTTCGCCTGAACAGCCGGCATCGCGCCAGAACGGTCGGTCGTACGCGGC
This sequence comes from Mycobacterium sp., assembly GCF_049683935.1. GTDB lineage: Bacteria > Actinomycetota > Actinomycetes > Mycobacteriales > Mycobacteriaceae > Mycobacterium. Next base: position 3,629 of record NZ_JBAUJR010000335.1, read on the forward strand.
GTAGGCCTTGCTGAGGTGGCCCTGCGGCCAGTGCCGGGTGAGCTCCTGGCACTCGGGCGGCAAGGGTGGGACGAACTCGATGCCGGCGCGATGCGCGGGCGGTATCGCGACGACGACCGCGCGTGCGGTGAACTCGGCGCCCTGGCATTCGACGGTCACGGTGCCGTCGGGGTCGCGTCGGATGCGCTGCACCGGGGCGTTCAGCACCACCCGTTCGCCGAGTTCGTCGGCCATCCGCGTCGCGATCTGCTGGGTTCCGGCCGGGAACCGGTCCTGCTGGGCGCCACCGTCGACGTCGAGCATCCGCCCGAGGCCGCCCGCGGCTTTCACATAACGCACTGCGTGCAGCATCGAGACGGCGTCCGGTTCGCACCCCCAGGTCACCCGGGACATGATCGCCATCAGGTCCCGGGTGGACGCACCGGCGTGCACCGAGCGCAGCCACTGGTCGAGCGAGACGCCGTCGAGGTCGTAGGCGATGGGCGAGGTCCACGGTTCGGCCACCGGGACTCTCTTGCTGATCCGGTCGAACCGCCATTGGATGCGGGAGACGTCGACCAACTCGATGATCGACAGCCGGGGGATGGTGCTGCGGTAGGACCGCACCCGGCCACGCCAGCGGATCAGGTTCTTGCCGTGTCCGTAGGTCGGCACGGACTCGCATCCCAGCTCGGCCGCCAGTTCAAGCACCGCGTCCTGCGTCGGCCCGACGAACGTCGCACCGAGATCGACGGGCACTCCGGCCACGGTCGCGGTGTAGGACCGGCCCCCGACCCGATCGCGCCCCTCGGCGACGACCACGTCGTATCCGAGTCGCACCAGTTCGCGCGCCGCCGAGAGTCCGGCGAATCCCGCTCCCACGACAACAACGTCCGCCATGCCCCCATCGTTGCGGATTCGGCGCGGCAACGTGCGCGTACGCGGCGTTTCCCGCGCCCGATCCGCCGCGCACCGGGGCACCGACCCATATCGTGGTACGTGGACGGACCAAAGGAGGTTGCGGATGCACGAGGTAGACCCAGACCATTCGGAAGCGGAGTACTCCGACGTCCTGATCATCGGCGCGGGAATTTCGGGGATCGGCGCCGCCTACCGAATCGAAGAGCGCAATCCCCAGCTCAACTACCGGATCCTCGAGCGGCGCTCCCGCATCGGCGGCACCTGGGACCTGTTCCGGTACCCGGGCATCCGATCGGACAGCGACATCTTCACGCTGTCCTTCCCGTGGGAGCCGTGGACCCGTCCGGAGAACGTCGCCGACGGTGAGTACATCCGCGAATACCTGACCACGACGGCGCACAAGCACCACATCGACGAACACATCCGCTTCGACACCGAGGTGAAGTCCGCGGAATGGGACTCGGCGACCGACACCTGGACGGTGCGTGCCGAGCACGACGGTGCGCAACGCCTCTACCGGGCACGCTTCTTGTTCTTCGGCACCGGCTACTACAGCTACGACGACCCCTACCAGCCGAAGTTCCCGGGCATCGAACGCTTCGGCGGTGAGGTGGTCCATCCCCAGTTCTGGCCCGAGGACCTCGACTACTCCGGCAAGCGGGTGGTGGTGATCGGTAGCGGGGCCACCGCGATCAGCCTGATCCCAGCCCTCGCGCAGAAGGCCGCCCACGTCACGATGCTGCAGCGGTCGCCGACGTACATGATGTCGATGGCACGTATCGACCCGATGGTGGACTTCATCCGGAAGATCCTGCCGCGCAAGCTGTCTCACTCCGTGGTGCGAGTGCGCAACGCGGCCTTCCACATCCTGACCTACTTCATGTTCCGCAAAGCGCCCAATTTCGGACGCAAGCTCATCCGCAGCCGGGCCAAAGCCGCGCTGCCGGCCGGTTACGACGTCGACGTGCACTTCAAACCGCGGTACAACCCGTGGGACCAACGGATGTGCCTGATCCTCGACGACGATCTGTTCGAGCAGATCAAACACGGGCGCGCCGAGGTGGTCACCGACACGATCGACCACGTCGACGAGACGGGCATCGTGCTGACGTCGGGCGGACGCGTCGACGCCGACGTGATCGTCACCGCCACCGGTCTGCAACTGCAGGCGCTCGGCGGTATCCGCATCGTCGTCGACGGTACCGAGATCGAGCCCACCGATCGGTTCGTCTACAAGGAGTACCTACTCGAGGACGTGCCGAACCTGGCATGGTGCATCGGGTACACGAACGCATCGTGGACGTTGCGCGCGGACATGACGGCCAAGGCATTCGCGAAACTGTTGGCCTACATGGATTCTCGGGGCTACACCCATGCCTATCCGCATCGCGGTGAGGGTCCGATCACCGAGAAGCCGGCCTTCGATCTGCAGGCGGGCTACATCAAGCGCTCGCCGCATGCGCTGCCGAAGTCAGGTACCCACCGGCCGTGGAACGTGCGGCACAACTACGTGCTCGACGTCATCGA
>NZ_JBAUJR010000336.1:0-3531 GCF_049683935.1 Mycobacterium sp.
GTCAGCGGAAGCACCAACCCCGGTGGCGTGAGCGGTGCCGCAGGACCGGAGGGCGCCACCGGCGCCATCCCCGGTGGACCGAGCGGGACCGCGGGACCGGGTGGCGCGAGTGGTTGCATCCCCGGTGTGGGCTGCGCGACCATCCCCGCACCCTGACCTGACGAGGTAACCGTTGCCTTAGGGCCGGGCCTGATTCCCCGAGATCAGGCCCGGCCCTTCGGCGTGTCAGGAACCAGTGGTGGCTACGGTGGCCAGCATGGACGGCAAGGTGGTGATCGTGACCGGGGCGGCCCGGGGTGTCGGTAAGGGCATCTCGACCGCACTGGTCGAGCGCGGCGCGTCGGTGCTGCTCGTCGACCGCGACGAAGGCATGCTCACCCAGACCGCCGAAGGCCTTCGGGCGGCAGGCGGTGCGGTGGCGCTGCTGGTAGCCGACCTGAGAGACCGCGACTGCGCGAACCGCATCGTGGACTCGGCGCTGACCACGTTCGGCGGATTGCACGGTCTGGTCAACAACGCCATCGCCACCAACGAGCCGAAGCCGTTCCAGGCCATCACTCGCGAGGACTACGAACTGGTCTTCGACGTCGGACCGCGCGCCACCTTCGAGTTGATGCAGGCGGCGTATCCGGTGTTCGCCGACAACGGCGGTGGAAGCATCGTCAACCTCGGATCGGGTTCCGGCACCGTGGGAAAGCCGAAGTTCGGCGCCTACGCGGCGGCCAAGGAAGCGATCCGGGGAATGTCGAAAGTGGCTGCGCTGGAATGGGGTCGGCTCAACATCCGGGTCAACGTGGTGTGCCCGTTCGCCGAGACAGAGAGCATAAGCATGTGGCGCGAGCTGGCGCCGGAGAGCTACGAGCGCACCCTGCGCGGTGTTCCGATGGGGCGCCTCGGCGATGTGGGCTCCGATATCGGACCGGTGGTGTGCTTCCTGTTGGGCGACGATTCGTCGTTCGTCACCGCTCAGACGATCATGGTCGACGGCGGGGCCGCCGGCTTCCGCTGAACAGAAGGATCGAGTGTGCAAGCGGTTCCCGTCATCGCGTTGACCGGCTATCTCGGCGCCGGCAAGACGACGTTGCTCAATCACGTGCTGCGCAGTCCCCTGGCGCGGATCGGGGTGGTGATCAACGATTTCGGTGAGCTCAACGTCGACGCCGCGCTGGTGACCGGACAGGTGGACGAGCCGGCGTCGATCGCCGGCGGGTGCATCTGCTGCCTGCCCGACGACGGCGGCCTCGATGTCGCGCTGGCCCGTCTCGCCGACCCTGAGCTCCGGCTCGACGCCATCATCGTCGAGGCCAGCGGTCTCGCCGATCCCGTCGCGATCTCCCGCATCATCCGCTTCAGCGGGGTCGACAACGTCCGACCGGGCGGAGTCGTCGACGTGCTCGATGCCGCCACCCACTTCGACACCGTGGACCGGGACCCTGCTCCGCCGGCTCGCTACGGCGCCGCGACGCTGGTGGTCGTCAACAAGCTCGACCAGGTCGCGGACGGCGACCGCACAGCGGCGCTGCAGCGCATCGAGAACAGGGTCCGCGAATGCAACCCGCATGCACAGGTGGTCGGGGCGACCGCGGGGCGGATCGACCCGGCGCTGCTCTATGACGTGTCCGTCACCGGTGAGGAGACGGGCCAGCTCACGTTCCGCGAGTTGCTCTTCGATACCGAGAACGTCACCCCCCACGCCGGCGACCACGACCACGTCCACGCGGATTCCGTCACGGTCGTCGGAGACGGGTGCGTGGACCCCGGCGCTGTCATCGACGTGCTGGAGCACCCGCCGGCGGGCGTATACCGGATCAAGGGCACCATTGCGGTGCGCTACCGCAACACCACCCGCGTCTACGTCGTCAACGTCGTGGGCCCGTCGGTACACATTGCCATCGCCCCGGGAGGTATCGCCCCGGGAGGTATCGCCCCGAAAGGTGTCGCCCCGAGCGGCACGAACGCCAACTGTCTGGTCGCGATCGGCATGGGGCTGGACACCGATCAGGTTCGAGATCGGCTGCGCTCGGCACTCGCCCCGGTCAGCGGCGTGGCGTCCGCGCAGGGCGTCCGGCGGCTGCAGCGCTACCGCCGGTTGAGCATCTGATCGCATACTGGCGTCATGGCTGAACGCGCGATCCCTGAACTGAACGTGCTGGGCGCACCACTGGATCCGTGCGGCACCGAACCATTGACCGGCTTCTATCGCGACGGGTGCTGCAGCACCGGCGATGAAGATCTCGGGCGGCACACCATCTGCGCGGTGGTGACGGCGGAGTTCCTCGAGCACCAGCGCTCGATCGGCAACGACCTGTCGACCCCCATGCCCGCCTACCGGTTCCCCGGGTTGGCTCCCGGCGATCGCTGGTGTGTGACCGCCGTGAACTGGCTGCGCGCACACGAGGACGGCTACGCATGCCCGGTGGTGCTGGCATCCACCCACGAACGCACGCTCGAGGTCGTGCCGTTGGACGTACTCCGGCAGTACGGTGTCGACGTTCCCGACGATCTGGCGGGAATGTAGGACGACGACGACCAGGTTAGCCTTCGGTATGCCATCGGTATTGACTGTGAACACGGCCCAGGCGCCCACTGATCTCGGCGGGCTGCGGACCGGCATCAACAAGCGTCCCAGTGACGAACCGCTCGAGGTCCGTGCACCCGGGCCCAGGAAGGGCGGGCTCGGCAGTGGCGTCGTGGGCGACTCAGTCTGCAATTCACGGCACCACGGTGGCGACGATCAGGCTGTATATGCCTATGCGCGTGAGGATCTCGACAGCTGGCAGTCACGGCTCGAGCGGGATCTGACCAACGGGATGTTCGGGGAGAACATCACGACGTCCGGTGTGGATCTCACCGAATGCCTGGTCGGCGAACGATGGGCCGTCGGGACCGACGGACTGATTCTCGAAGTCACGAGTCCGCGGACGCCGTGCAAGACGTTCACCACCTGGCTGGACATCCCCGGGTGGATCAAGACGTTCACCGCCGCGAAACTGCCCGGTGCGTACTTCCGCGTGGTCGAGCCGGGGACCATGTGCGCAGGTGATCGGATCGAGGTCGCCAGCCGTCCGGACCACTCGGTGACGATCGGCACCGTGTTCCGCGCGTTGATGCTCGAGCCCGACCTACTGCCCACCCTGGCGCCGGCGGATGCGCTGCCCGAGAAGATCAAGCAGCAGATCGCCCGTCGCAGCGCGTGATTCGATCGGCGTTTACACGGACCGCGGAGGGCGACCGCTCCGAACCACACCGACGTCAGCATCGTCTAGAGCTGTCGCCTAGGCCTTCGCCTGTGGCACGACCCTAGAGCGCTCTCCACCAGTGCACCGCCGCGTCCGGTGCCACGCCGTGAGGGGCAGCGTGTTCATGCGGAGTACGCCAACCGAGTACCGCGGTCCGCGCTCGCGAGAACATCTCGGGCAGACCTCGCCGAGGCCGTCTGTGCTGCGACATGGTCACTCCTTCATCCAGGATGATCACCGCCTTGGCTGGTCGTACCCGCCAAAGGACAGTTCAAACACAACAGAACCGGCG
>NZ_JBAUJR010000337.1:0-2559 GCF_049683935.1 Mycobacterium sp.
CCGCGTTCGTAGTCCGCGCCGGTGACCGGCGCGGCCGCTTCCAGTGCGCCGTTCTCGTCCGCGGTGAACGCCCGGCCACGGGACAGGAAGCGTTTGCCTTCGGGCGCCTCCAAGCTGAACCCGCCGCCGCGGCCGGGCACCACGTCGATCACCAACTGGGTGTGCTTCCAGGCGTCGAACTGGGGACCGGAGATCCAGACCGGCACACCGTCGCCGACGTCGAGCACCGCCAGCAGGATGTCGCGGTCACCGACGATGAAGTCGCCGTCGGGGTAACACATCGGCGACGATCCGTCGCAGCAGCCACCCGACTGGTGGAACATCAGCGCGCCGTGGCGCTGCTGCAGACTCCGCAGCAGGTCGACGGCGGCTTCGGTGACCAGTGCGCGATTGGGAGTGTCCACGTCAGCCATTGTCCTCCACGAGGTTCTGCGGCACGCCCCCCATTCGGACAGTCCTGACCGCGGGCGCCGTCGACGGCGGCAGCAGCATGCGGCGGTCGTCGGGATAGCGGATGTCGAGGTGCACCGATCCGCCGAAGCGATACGGCTGCGCGGCGAGCAACCCGGCAAACTGTTTACGCAGCCGCGACATCTCCGCACGCACCGTCACCACCCGCGACCGGTCTCCGTAGAGATCTTCGGCCAGTTGCGGCGCCGACCGACCCTGCGGCGAAATCGCCAGGGCGAGAAGGATTTCGGCGTGCCGCAGCGACAGATCATGCCGCCAGCTACCGGACTCGCCGGTCACCCGCAGTGACGCCGTGTCGGGGTTGCTGAAATCCAACATCACCTGCGACACGTGGTCGGAGTCCGCCCCGTCGTCCCCGATCGCAGGCCGCACCAGCCATCCGCCGGGCAGGGGTTCGACCGCACACAGCCCGAGCGTGGCCAACCGCACCCGGCCGGGCACCAGCTGTTCGGGCAGCAGAATCCGATTGTGCAGCGGCATCGCGTCGACGGCGGCGACCCAACCGTCGGTGTCGACGGCCAGAGCCGGGCTGCCCATCCGCGCAAGAATCGGCGCCGCGAACGCCCGCAGCCTGTTCAGCGTGCGGTCATGCTCCTGACGCAGTTGCGACTCGGCCAGCCGGGCGACCGCGTCCACCAGCGCGATGGTCGTCGGGTGCACGGTCGGCGCCGGACCGGACACGTCGACGACGCCGATCACCTGCCCGGTTCTCGGATCCCGGATCGGCGCGCCCGCACAGGTCCACGAATGATGGCTGCGCAGGAAATGCTCGGCGGAGAACACCTGCACCGCCCGCTGGGACACCAGCGCGGTGCCGATGGCGTTGGTCCCCACCGAACCCTCACCCCAATTGGCGCCTTCGACGAACCCCAAGCGGTCGGCGTTCATCAGCACCGCGGGAGAGCCTGAGCGCCACAGCACCCGGCCCTTCGCGTCGGCGACCACGAGGATGTTCGCACCCTCGGCGACCAGCGACTCGAGGCCGTGGGAGATCTCGTCGAGCACCTCCATCAGCCCGGACGCACGCCGCAGCATCTCCAGGGCGCCCGTCTCCACCACCGGTTCGGTGCCGACGTCGGGGTCGATCCCGCGGGCGATCAGCCGCTGCCAGGAATCGCCGATCACCTCACGCGGCCGGGCCGGCGCGCGGTGGCCCGCCATCGTCGCGTCGTACACAGCCGACATCAACCGCGCGTAGCTGCGCGGATCCTCACCGACGGCCACTGCGGGTTCAGGCACGGGCGAACCTTGCATCGGTGCCCAGTGTGCGCCGCATCTCAGCGGTAAACCAGGCCGCCGTCGATGAGACCGGCCTGCCCGGTCATGTAGTCGGCGTCCGGGCCGGCCAGGTAGGACACGAAGCCCGCCACATCGTCGGGCGTCTCGGCCCGGCCCAGCGCGATGCCGCCGACGAACTTGTCGTAGGTCTCGCCCTCTGCGGCGCCGGTCAGTTCGGCGAAGCGCTTGTCGATCTCGACCCACATGTCGGTGCCGACGACACCCGGGCAGTACGCGTTGACGGTGATGCCGTCGGCCGCATGTTCCTTGGCGGCGGCCTGGGTGAGCGCTCGCACTGCGAACTTCGAGGCGCTGTACACGCCCAGCATGGCGAAACCGTCGTGGCCGGCGATCGACGACGCATTAATGATCTTGCTGACTCGTCCCTTCTCGGCGTTCCCCAGTTTCTTGAACTTCGCGACGGCGGCCTGGGTGCCCCACAGCACGCCGTTGACGTTGATCGACCAGACCCGGTTGACCTCCTCGGCCGTGACCTCCGCGATCGGTCCGACCAGGGCGATCCCGGCGTTGTTGACCATGATGTCCAGCCCACCCAGCGCACCGGCGGCATGGTCGACTGCGGCGAACACCTGCTCGCGATCACTGACATCAGCGACAAAGGTGGTTGCCTTGCAACCGATCTCGGTGATCTCGTCGGCGACGGCGTTGATCCCCTCGGACCGGACGTCGACGAGCGCGATGTCGGCGCCGTCGCGCGCGAGTCGCAGCGCGATCCCGCGACCGATCCCGCGGGCGCCACCGGTCACCAGAGCGACCTTTCCCGTCAGAGCCCCGTCTGCTGTCATGCCT
>NZ_JBAUJR010000338.1:0-6155 GCF_049683935.1 Mycobacterium sp.
CCGTCAGCGCGGCCTCCACCGGCGTGGCCGGGGCACGGTAGCCGACCCCGGTGAGCACATCGGCGCCCTTCAATCGTTCGGCGACCGCGGCACGGTCGATCTTGCCGCCCAGCGTGTACGGGATCCGGTCAGCCGACACGACGATCTGCGGAATCATGTGCGGTGGAACAAGTTCGGACATCGCTTCGGCGACGGCCTTCGGATCGGGTTCGGCCGCACCGGCGTCGGCACAGACGAGCGCAGCGAGCAGTTCGCTGCCGCCGTCGGTGGCGACGACCGCAGCCACCGCGGAGTCGACACCCGGGGCGCGCCGCAGTGCGGCCTCGACCTCACCGAGTTCGACGCGGTAACCGCTGATCTTGATCCGGTGGTCCGCCCGTCCGACGAACTCGATGAGTCCCTCGGGTCGGTACCGGACCAGGTCACCGGTGCGATACCAGGTCCTGCCGTCGTGCGCGACAAAGCGCTCGGCGGTCAGGTCGGGACGGGCGCAGTAGCCGCGAGCGATTCCACGTCCGCCGACCCACAGCTCACCGGGCACCCAGGTCGGACAATCCCGTCCGTCCGCGCCGACGACCCGGCAGACGTTGTTGGGCAACGGCACGCCCAGCGGCACCGACGTCCAGTCGTCGGCAAGCTCGTCGACCTCGCAGATCGTGTTGTGGGTCGCCGTCTCGGTGGCGCCGCCGAGTCCGGCGAACCGGACCTGCGGCGCGCGCTTGCGCAGCGTGCGGACCATCTCGGGTCGGACCCAGTCGCCGCCGGTGGGCACCACCCGCACCGAGGACAGGTCGCCGTCGACCTCGAGCAGCATCTCCAGCCAGCCCGGCATGAAGTGCAGCGCCGTGACGCGGTGGCGTTCGATCAACCGCGCCCAGGTGTCCGGGTCGCGGCGGTGCTGCTCGTCCACGACGACGATCGAGGCTCCCGCGCGCAGCATGCCGAACACGTCGAGCACCGACAGGTCACATTCGAGGGTCGACAGCGCCAGACACCGATCCTCGGGCCCGATCTCGAAGTGCGCGTTGATGAACTCAACGGTGTTCATCGCGGCCGCGTGGGGCATCTCCACACCCTTGGGCTCACCGGTCGAACCGGAGGTGAACAGGATGTAGGCCAGATCCTCGGGATCGACTGCGGCGGGGGTGAATCCGACATTCCGGCCGCCCACCCGGATGGCTTCGCCGACGGTCAACCCGCAGCGGCCGGGGATCGGCTCGTCGCCGCAGGCCAGCACCATGCGGACCCGGGCGTTCTTCAGCATGCGATCGGCACGTTCGACGGGGTGGTCCACGCCGACGGGCACGTACACCGCGCCCGCGGCGGCGATCCCGAGGAGCGCGATGATCTGCTCGTGGTTCTTCGGCCCCATCACCGCGACGGCGTCACCGCGCCGCACGCCGGCAACGGTCAGCGCCGCAGCGACCGCCAGCACCTTCTCGCGCAGTTCGCCATAGCTCAGGACGCCGTCGGCGGTGTACACCGCGGGAGCATCCGGATCGGCGGCGGCACAGCGGAAGAAACCGTCGTGCAGCGCGTCGCCACTCGGTGTCGTCTCGACCGCGCCGAGGTGCCGCTGGTCACGGTCACGGATGAACTCCGGCGGATCGACTGCCTCCCAAGCAGATTCATCGGTGGCGAGCCGCTCGAGCTCGGCGAGGTGATAGGCGAACATCGCGTCGGCGACACCTGGCCGGAACGCATCTTCCCGGACGTCCCAATTGATCATCAATCCTTCGGCGACCGGGGTGGCCTGCGCGTCGAGCAGCACCTGGGGCCCCTGCGAGATGGTCCACACCGGCCTGCCGAACTGCGCGGTGACCTCGCCGGCGAACAGGTCACCGAGGCCGAGGGCACTGGTGAACACGAACGGCGCCAACACCGGCGTGCCGTGGTGGCGCGTCAGGTCGCGCAGCACCGACAACCCCGAGTAGCTGGAATGCCGGGCCGTGGTGTGCAGGGTCTGCTGCGCCTGGCGCGCACGCGAGATCGGCGTGTCGGCTTCGGTCAGGTCGAGGTCGAGCATCAACGACGACGTGAAGTCCCCCACCAGTGCGTCGACGTCGGGGTGGAACTGTTCACGGCCGAACATGGGCAGGTTCAACAGGAATCGGCGGTTGGTCGCCCAGCGCGCCAGGGTGCCCGCGTAGGACGCGGCCACCGCCATCGCGGGGGTGATGCCGCGGCGGTGCGCCGCGGCGAAGAGCGAATCCCGGGTCTGCACGTCGAAGATGTGCCAGCGGCGCGTCCCGCGTCGGGGGTCGGCCTGCTCCGAGCGCGGCACCAGGGGCAGCGCAGGCCCCTCGGGCAATTGCGGAACACGCTCTGCCCACCACTGCCGGTCCTCGTCGGACTCGGTGTTCGTAGCGGTCAGCGCCGCCCGGTATTCGCGGTAGGAGTACCGCAGCGGCGGCAGGTCGCCGCCGCGGTAGAACACCGCGAGATCGGACATGAAGTTGCGATAGCTGACGGCGTCGGCGGCCTGCATGTCGAGGTCGACGTGCAGTCGGGTCCGGCCGTCGGGCAGCAGCGACAGCGACAGCTCCAGCACCTCGCCGTCGAGCAGTTGATGCGACTTGGTGTCGCGGATCTGCTCGATCCGTTCCTCTGCCGCGGCGACGTCGAGGTCACGTAAGTCGTAGACCTCGACCGGCAGTTCGCGGTCACCGATCCGCTGCGTGCCGTCGGGAAGGATCTCCACCCGCAGCATCGGGTGGCGGGCCGCCAACCGTGCAGCCGCGGCGGGCAATCGCTCGGGATCGACTCCGGCGCCGTCGAATTCGACGTACAGATGGGCGGCGACACCGCCCAGTTGCTGGTCGTCGTTGCGGCCGACCCACAGGGCGTGCTGGATGGGCGCCAGGGGGAACGGTTGACCGTCCTCGGTTGCGCCCGCGTCGGTGGCCGACGAGTGGTCGCCGTCGCCGGGGGTCGCGGCATGTCCGGCGATCAGATCCGTCCACGCCTGTACGGTGGGGTTCGCGGCCAAGGCGGCGAATCCGACGTCGATGCCCTGCCGGCGCCAACGTCCCGACAGCGACATCATCCGGATCGAGTCGAGGCCCGAGGCGATCAGGTCGGCCTGGGGATCCAGCTCCTCGGCACTGACACCGAGGAGTTCGGCGACCTCATCGCGGACAGAATCCGCCCACGTCGCTGCTACACCCACCAGACCTCCTCGACTGCCTCCAGAATTAAGCGCAGGCTGCCCTAACTTCGTGGAGGCTACCCTATATTCGGGTCACCGAAAACTCCTACCCAGAGCGGGCGACAAATACTGATGAGCACCGGATTCCTGCCTGATCAGGGCGACCACCAGGACCTTTGGCCAGAACACACCGAACTGGCGCACGGCTTCGTTCCCTTTCCCGAGGAGCGCGCTCAGGAGTACCGCCGCGCAGGCTATTGGACCGGCCGTCCGCTCGATTCCATCCTGACCGAAGCCGCGGAGTCCTGGCCGGACCGGCCGGCCGTGATCGACACCGCGCAGACGTACTCCTTCGCCGAACTCGACGCGGTGGCAGACCGGTTCGCCGCGGGGCTGGCCGACCTCGGGATCACCGCCGGCGACCGGGTGCTGCTGCAGTTGCCGAACTCGTGCCGGTTCGCCGTCGCGCTGTTCGGGCTGCTACGCGCCGGAGCCGTCCCGGTGATGTGCCTGCCGGGGCATCGCAGCGCCGAACTCGGCCATTTCGCCCAGGTCAGCGGTGCCGTCGCGCTGATCGTCGCGGACCACGCGGCCGGCTTCGACTACCGCGACATGGCAGCCGGTCTGGCCGCCGAGAACCCCGCGATCCGCCACGCCATCGTCGACGGCGACAGCGACCCCTTCCAGTCCTTCGACGCACTCGCCGAGTTCGACGGTCCGCCCGCCCCTGCGCCCCGCCTCGACCCGGCACTGCCCGCGCTGCTGCTGGTCTCGGGCGGCACCACCGGTTTGCCCAAACTCATCGCGCGCACCCACGACGACTACGTCTACAACGCGCGGGCCTGCGCGCGGGCCTGCGACATGAGCGGCGACGACGCCTATCTGGTGGCGCTGCCCGCCGGGCACAACTTCCCGCTGGCCTGTCCCGGACTGCTCGGCTCGATGACCGTCGGCGCTCCCACTGTGTTCACCGCAGACCCCAGCCCCGAGGCCGCCTTCGCACTGATCGACCGCTACCAGATCACCGTCACCGGACTGGTCAACGCGCTGGCGAAAGTGTGGGCGCAAGCCTGCGACTGGGAACCGGTGCTGCCGACGTCACTGAGATTCGTCCAGGTCGGCGGCTCGCGGATGAGCCCCGAGGAGGCGGCGTTCATCCTGGACAACCTGACGCCGGGCATGTCGCAGATCTTCGGGATGGCCGAAGGCATGCTGAACTTCACCAGGCCCGGCGATCCGGTCGACGTGCAGGTGCACACGCAGGGCCGACCGATGTCGCCACACGACGAGATGCGGGTGGTCGACGAGAACGGAGACGAGGTGGCCCCGGGAGAAGAGGGCGAACTGCTGGTTCGCGGGCCGTACACACTCAACGGCTACTACCGGGCAGACGACGCCAACGGCCGCTCGTTCTCATCCGACGGCTTCTACCGCACCGGTGACCGGGTACGCATCTTCGCCGACGGGCCGAGAGCCGGATATGTGGAGGTCGTCGGCCGGATCAAGGACGTCATCCACCGCGGCGGCGAAACGGTGTCCGCGACCGACCTCGAGGACCACCTGCACACCCACCCGGCGATCTACGCGGCGGCTGCGGTCGCGCTGCCCGACGAGTACCTAGGTGAAAAAATCTGCGCCGCAGTGGTTTTCCGGGGGAAGCCGATCACACTGACGGAGCTGAACAGCTACCTGGACGAGCGCGGTGTGTCCGCCCATGCGCGCCCGGATGTCCTGAAGCCGATGCCGTCGCTGCCGACGACCGCCGTGGGCAAGGTCGACAAGAAGCAGCTTGTCGCGATGCTGAGCGTCGCAGGGACGTAATCCCGCGCCCGAAGTGGCCAAAGGGCCCTACTCCGGATTTCACCGGCAGCGCACGGTGGGAGGTGACCGGAGAGGACGACCCATGACCGAGACGATCACGACGTACTGCAAGGTGTGCGGCCACGCGAAAGAGCATCACGATCTGGATGTGCATCTGGATCCGGGCACCGACCACGCGGGAGAGCGCGCCGAAGCGGGTCGCGGCCACGGCGCGTGTCACGACATGTCCTATGGCAAACATCCCTGTGTCTGCCTGGAGTACCAGAGCTGGACCTGATCCCGGGGGTCAGGAGACCTCGGCTTCTTCGCGGTCCCCGAGCAGTTCGACGATCCGGGCGGTCACCGCCGCCGCTGTCGGATGCTCCCACAGCAGGGTCGGCGGCAGCGCCAGACCGGTGCGCTTCTCGAGCGAGCGGCGCAGCGCGACGGTCATGATCGAGTCGACACCGGTCTCGACGAGTGGCATCCGCGCGTCCACGTCGCCTGCGAGCAGGCCGAGTTCATGGGCCACCGCCTCGGCGACCTGCTGAGCCACCCACTCGTCGACGTCGGCGACACCCGGACCCGCCGGAGCCTCACCGGAGCCGGCCTCCGACTCCCCCGTCGGTGCGACGTCAGCCAGGATCGGCACCGCCGCAGCATCGGGAAGCACCGGCAGCACAACAACGTTGGACTCGTGCCCGCGCATCGCCGTGTCCAGGGCACGCATTGCGTCGTCGGCTCCGATGGTGCCCATTCCGAGCGCTTCCAGTTGGGCGGCAACAAATCCCGATGCCGAGCCCATGCCGAGGCCCCGCCAGGCGGTCCACGCCACGCTGACGGTCCGGTCCCCGAGACTGCCGCGGTGCCGGGCGGCAGCATCCAGGAACGCGTTGGCGCACGCGTAGGCACCCTGCCCGGGAAAGCCCGCCAGATAGCCGCACGACGAGAACAGCACCATCCAGTCCAGCTCTCCGGGCGGGAACACCCGGTGCAGGGCCAGGGTGCCGCCGACCTTGGGGCGCATCGCGGTCCTGATGTCCTCGGGCGTCGTATTGATCAGCAGCGCACCGGCTTCCACACCCGCGGCGTGGACGACGCCGCGCACCGGCGGCAGGTCCCGCAGCAGCGTCTGCAGCCGCTCTGCGGCGTCGGCGGCGCCGATGTCGATCGGCGCGACGTGCACGGACACCCCGCGTTCCTCCAG
>NZ_JBAUJR010000339.1:0-2893 GCF_049683935.1 Mycobacterium sp.
GTGCTCCTCGGCGCGAAGGTGCCCGAAGCCCAGGCCGCACTCGCCGCGGTACGCAGGCGCCTTCGGCCCGGCGCGCAGGTGGCGACATCAGCGCCTTCGCCGTCCGTCCCGCCACGTCGCGACAGCGGCCTCACGTACCCTGAACCCAGAAATCCGCCGGCGAAGGTTGCCGGCGACTGGAGGGGGAAAGGATCAGCGGTGAGCGACAAACCCACCGGCGGTTCCCCCTCGGACGCTGATGCCACCACCCGGATCGACCGGCCGTCGGCCGATGACTTCCAGCCGGACGTTCCCGACACGTCCGCGCACCCGCCGCAGCCCGATTCCGAGACCGCGGTGCTGCCCTCGTCGAGCACGGGCCGTCCGCCGACCTCCGAGTCGACCCGGCCACCCTCCGAGTACGGCGGCGACCCGTCCCGCGAACCCCTGGCGTTCGATCCGCCACGGGAGCCGCCACTGGAGACGGCGACCGCAACCGAGAACGTGCACCTGATACCCGGTGCGATGATCTCCAACGGGCGTTACCGGCTGCTGGTCTTCCACGGCGGCCCCCCGCATCTGCAGTTCTGGCAGGCGCTCGATACAGCACTCGACCGTCAGGTGGCACTGACGTTCGTCAGCCCCGACGGGACGATGACCGAGCGCGAGGTACAGGACATCCTGTCCCGGACCCAGAAGCTCAGCCGCATCGACATGCCCGGCGTGGCGCGGGTGCTCGACGTCGTCGCCACCGGATCCAGCGGTCTTGTGGTCTCGGAGTGGATTCGTGGTGGCTCGCTGGCCGAGGTCGCCGACACCACACCGTCACCGATCGGCGGCGCCCGCGCGATTCAGTCCCTCGCCGCGGCCGCCGAGGTCGCGCATCGCAACGGGGTGGCACTGTCGGTGGACCATCCCGGCCGGATCCGGGTCAGCATCGAAGGTGACGTGGCGTTGGCGTTCCCGGCGACGCTCCGCGACGCGACACCTGAGGACGACATCCGCGGAATCGGCGCGGCGCTCTACGCCCTGCTGATCGATCGGTGGCCGCTGCCCGAATCGGGCGAATCCAGTGGCCTGGCACCGGCC
The DNA here is from genome assembly GCF_049683935.1 of Mycobacterium sp. GTDB lineage: Bacteria > Actinomycetota > Actinomycetes > Mycobacteriales > Mycobacteriaceae > Mycobacterium. The sequence goes on from NZ_JBAUJR010000339.1 coordinate 1,069, forward strand.
GATCTCGACGCGGCCGGCCAGCCCGTCGAACCCCGGGCCATCGACCGCGACATCCCCTTCCAGATCTCGGCTGCCGCATCACACGCCGTCCAGGAGGGCGGCGGAATCCGCAGCGCGCCAACGCTGCTCAACCTGCTTCAACAGGCCACCGCGATCGCCGACCGCACCGATCACATCGCGCCGGTCGCGGACGCGGTGCCCGAGACACGGTCCGGGGGCTGGCTCGGTACGCCCTCCGACGACGCCGGATCGGACACGCGCCGACGCAGAGGACTCATCATCGGGTTGGCGGTCGCGGCGGTCATCGTGGTCGTCGCGGTGGTGCTGCTGGCATCCGTGCTGGGCCGCATCTTCGGCGATGTCGGCAACGGACTCGGTGGTGACGAACTCGGCCTGAACGCGCCCACCACATCGGAGTCCGCCGCGCCGGGAGCTGCCGGTGGGGTCCTCGAACCCGTTGCCGTGACCGTGTTCTCACCCGAAGGTGAGGCCGACGCTCCGGAACTCGCCGACCTGGCGATCGACGGCAACCCGTCGACGGTGTGGGCCAGCGACACCTACTCGGACGCGGTGCCCTTCCCCGGTTTCAAGAACGGGGTCGGGCTGATGTTGCAGCTGTCGGAGCCGGCCACCGTCGGCTCGGTCACCGTGAACCTCAACAGCACCGGCACCGCCGTGCAGATCCGGTCGTCGGATACGGCGTCGCCGTCGTCGTTGGAGGACACCACCGCCCTCACCCAGCCCGCCACGATGCGGCCGGGGTCCAACACCATCGAGGTGGACAACGCGTCGCCGACGTCGTACGTCCTCGTCTGGATCTCGACTCTGGGCTCGGTGAGCGGGGAAAGCCGCACCGACATCTCGGAGATCACTCTCCGGTCCGCGTCCTGACACCCGCTCCCCAGGCACCTCCCAGCGTCTTCGCATGTCGCGGCGCGGTCCGAAAACTGGTGCGGGGAGCCACCCTCGGCGCCGTTTAGTGTTCGCCTGTGGGGATATTCGGGGGAACACGGGGGCAACCCGGCCAGGCGCGCACCGACGCCGAGTTGCTCACCGCACACGTCAGCGGAGACCGGTACGCGTTCGAGGAGCTGTTCTACCGGCACCACCGCCAGCTCTACCGGCTGGCGCTGCTCACCAGTCGTGACCGCGACGACGCCGCCGACGCGCTGCAGGACGCGCTACTGGCGGCGCACCGCACGGCCCGCGCGTTTCGGCACGATTCGGCCGTCAGCAGCTGGCTGCACCGGATCGTGGTCAATGCCTGCCTGGACCGGTTGCGCCGCAACAAGTCCCACGCATACGACGAGCTCGTCGAGGAGCGGTGCGGGGCGGTTGACCCGACCGCCCGGGTCGACACGGCCATCATGGTGGAACGAGCGCTGATGCGCCTTCCCGTGGAGCAGCGCGCCGCCATCGTCGCCGTGGACATGCAGGGGTATTCGGTGGCCGAGACCGCGCGGATGCTGGGGGTCGCCGAGGGCACGGTGAAGAGTCGATGTTCGCGCGCACGGGGCAAGCTCGCCGAATCCCTGGCCTCCTTCGCCGCGGGCAGCGCGACCGCCGAATGAGCGTCGGTTAGCCTCGAAGCCGATCGTGAGAGCGTCGACCGGCGGAGGCAGGAATGGACAGCGGTGCGGGCCGCGGGCCTGGATCCAGTCCCGAGCCCGAACTGCACGTCACGCCCGAACTGCTCGCCGACCTGCAGGCCGGTCTCCTCGACGACAACACCGCGGCGCGGGTACGCAGACACGCTCGCTCAGACCCCGGTGCGGCGCGCACCCTCGCCGAACTCGACGCGGTGCGCCGCGGCCTGGCGCACCTG
>NZ_JBAUJR010000340.1:0-15517 GCF_049683935.1 Mycobacterium sp.
AGTCCGCACCGTCCGTACCGTCCGGCGGCGCGGCCACAGCGTCCAGCACCGCGGCCACGATGCCCTGGTATCCCGTGCACCGGCAGATGTTGCCGGACAACGCTTCTCGGACGGAGTCTGCGGTCAGTGGCTTCTCGGCGTCCGGATCGCGAAGCAACTCGACCGCCGAGACCAAGAATCCCGGCGTGCAGAAGCCGCACTGCAGACCACCACGCTCGGAGAACGCTCGCCTCAGCCGCGCAGCCTCCTCGAACTGGTCGAGACCCTCGACGGTGTCGACGCGCAGGCCGTCCACCTGAACCGCGAGCACCAGACAGGCACGTGCCGAGCGACCGTCGACGAACACCGAGCACGCGCCACACACCCCGTGTTCGCATCCCAGGTGGGTGCCCGTCAGCCCGAGTTCGTCGCGCAGGAAGTCCGCCAGCGTCAACCGCGCAGGCACCGAGCGCTTGACGGGTGCGCCGTTCACCGTCACCGAGATGGTCACGACGGCAGCATCATTTGTCACTCGAATCCCCTGCCCGCCCGCAGGCGCGTCGGTGAGCATCGGTGAGGGACTCGTCGAGCGCAGCTGCGCACAGTCTGCGCGCGTAGTCGGCATCGTCGGCGGTCGGCTCGATGCCGGTGGCCCAGTGGTCCGCAAGATCCCGCCACAACCGCTCCGTCGGTGTCCACCCGACGACGTCGTCGCCGACGAAGAGCAACGGCCGATCCGCCACACCCAATACCCCGGCGCGCACCGAGGCGATCCGGCCGTCCGGGTCCAGGGTCATCAGGCAAGCGGCTCCCGCCAGGCCGTAGTCTCCGTGCTGCTGGGCGTATTCGACGAAACCCCAGCCTTGCTCGGGTTTGATCGCGGGCACCGAGATCCAGGTGATCATCTCGTCGGGTGACATCGCGTTGGTGTAGACCGACACGAACATCTCGTCTGCTGTGATCTGCCGCCGTCCTGACGTCGCCGACTCCACATGGAAGGTGGCATCGAGAACCAATGTCGCCAAGGGTATCTCGGCTGCGGGGTCGGCATGTGCCACCGATCCGCCGATGGTGCCGCGATTACGGATCCCGACATGACCGATGTAACGCGCGGCGTCGGACAGCAACGGTGCCCGCGCGGCGACGAGCGGGTCCACTTCAACGGTGCGGTGGGTGACCAGAGCGCCCAGCAGAAGGTCGTCGGTGTCGTCGAATATCCTCCGCAGTTCGGTGAGGCGGCCGATGTCGATGACTGCCGACGGGCGCGCCAGGCGCAGGTTCATCAGTGTCAGAAGCGATTGCCCACCTGCAAGCAGCTTGGCCTCGGAGTCGTGTGCCAACAGATCCAACGTCTCGGACACCGAATCGGGCCGGTGGTAGTCGAATTCGGCGGGCTTCACGACGCGACTCCGGCCAGCGCCCGGCAGAGCTCACCCGACGCGACCGGCGTTGTGGTCACGTGGAAGCCGTTCCCCAGCGCGTCATCCACAGCAGCGGCCACCGCCGAGTACACCGCGATGGTGCCGCTCTCCCCTGCCCCGCGGACGCCGATCGGATTGGTCGGGGTGTCGACGTGGAGGTGATTGACCGTCACGTTGGGCATATCGGTTGTCAGCGGCAGATGGTAAGCCGCGAACGTCGTCGACGTCGGTTCACCCGTCGGCGAGTAGCGCCACGCCTCGAACAGCGCCCCGCCGATGCCCTGGGCCACCCCACCCACGATCTGACCTTCGACGATTCGCGGGTTGATCTCGCGGCCCCCTTCGTGGGAGACGGCGTAGCGCAACACCTTCACGATGCCGGTGCGGCGGTGCACACCGAGGATCACCGCATGCACACCCATCGTCCACGTCACCGTGGACACCCGGTAGACGGTCGTGACGTCGAGAGCCGCGCCGCCCTCGCCGGCGCCGCCGACCCGGCACGCCGCGGCCAAGTCCTCCCAGCTGACCGCCCGGTTCCCGACAGTGAAACGACCGTCGGAGTAGTCGACGCGGCCGACGCCCATCAGCTCCGCGGCGCGAGACGACGCGACGTCGATCAGCTCGCCGCAGGCCTGGTACACCGCCGACCCCGCCAGGATCGCCGAGCGGCTGGCGAACGTGCCGACACCGTCCGGCAGCCGTTCGGTGTCGGAGGCCACGTAGCGCACCTGTTCGAGCGGAACCCCGAGCGCGTCGGACGAGACCTGCGCGAAGACCGTTTCGTGCCCCTGTCCCGCCGATGCCGCACCGGCGGTCACCTCGAATCGGCCCGACGGCAGCAGCCGAACCCGCGCGGTTTCGTGGGGCCCCCGGCCCGTCGCCTCCAGATAGGAGGACAGCCCGTAACCGATGTGGTGGTGCGGGTTCTCGGCGGCGCACACGTCGATCTCGGACCGCGGCAGCGCAGCGGTCACCGACTCCAGGCAGGCACGGTAGTCGCCGCCGTCGTAGGCGATCGGCACGCCGTCGCGGTACGGGATCGGCCGACGGTAGGGCATGTCCGCGGCTGTCAGCAGGTTGCGCCTGCGGATCTCCTCGCCCGAGATGCCGACGGCCGCGGCAGCGGCGTCGAGGCTGCGCTCGAGCGAGAACGTCGCTTCGGGCCGGCCTGCGCCGCGGTACTGCGCCACCAGGGTTTTGTTCGTCAGGGCGGCACGACCCCGGACATGCACGGCGGGAATTCGGTAGGGCCCCATCAGGTGCACTGCGGTGTTGGCGATGATGCCTGCGACCCACAGGCTGCCCGCACCGATGTCCACCACGAAATCGACGTCCCAGGCCAGGATCCGGCCGTCGGCGTCCACGGCCAACCGGGCACGATGCAGTTGGTCTCTGGCCTGCGCGCTGGCAACGAGATGCTCTTGGCGGTCCTCGACCCAGATCAGGCGCCGACCGGTATGCCTGGCCAGCACGGCGAGCACGATCTCCTCGCCGTAGACGTTGGCCTTGGTGCCGAAGCCGCCGCCGACGTCGGGCACGCTGACCTTCACGGCCTCGTGTGTCCAGCCAGTGACAGCACAGATCGCGTTGCGCACCATGTGCGGGACCTGTGTCGAGGTGTGTAGCTCGACACGGTCCTCGTGGCTGCTGAAATGTGCTGATACACCCCGGCATTCGAGCGGCACGGCGCCGTGCCGTTCCATCCGGTAGGTGCCCTCGACGACGTGCTCTGCCCGGTCGAACACGCGGCCCGGGTCCCCGAAGTCGTACTCGAGTGCGGCCGCCTGGTTGTCGGGCAGGTGCTCGAACAACCTGGCACTGGACGGGTCGAACGCGGCGAGGGCGTCCATCACCGGCGGTAGCGGTTCGTAGGACACGACGACGTTCTCGGCGGCGTCCTCGGCGATGTACCGATCGTCGGCTATCACCACCGCGATCGGCTGTCCGACATAGTGGACCCGGCCCGAGGCCAGGATCGGCAACCTCTGCTCGGCCAGGACCAGCGCCGTGGCCGCGGCGAAGCCGGGATCCGGTGTGGTCAGCGACGGGATCGGGGCACCCCCGAGTCCGAGGTCGTCGGCCCCGAATATGCCGTGCACGCCGGGCATCCCGTCGGCGGCCGTGGTGTCGACACCGGTGATCCTGGCATGGGCCTGCGTGGACCGGATGAACACGACATGCTGCGCACCCGCGGCGTGGTCGGCGAGGAACCTGCCGTTCCCGCCGAGCATGCGGTCGTCCTCCCGCCGCCGCACCGAGCTACCGACCCATTCGCGGGCGGCGCCCGGGTTCGATGCGTCGGAGGTACTCAATGAATTCGTTTCTCCCACTGCCACAGGGCGATCGAGATGCCGAACGAGATGGTGATCAGCAGCATGATGGTCGCGACCATCGACGGATAGTCGCCGTGGCTGTAGGCCTGCAACACCACCCGGCCCAGCCCGCGCCTGGTCGCGAAGAACTCCGACAGGACCACACCGACGACGGCGAGGCTGACGGCCAACCGGATGCCGGTGAGCAAGGGCCGGCGAATCGCCGGAAAGATGATGTGCACCAGCGTCTGCCACGCGTTGGCGCGTACCGAACGGGCGAGCTTCCAGTAGACCTTCGGGATCTCCTGTACGCCGGTGGACACGTTGATCAGCACCGGGAAGAGCGCGAACAGCACACCCATCACGACCTTGGATCCCGACAGGCTGAAGATGGGCAGCAGCACCGGGTACAGCACGATCTTCGGAATGCCGTTGAGCATGATGATGAGTGGCTCGAAGATCAGACGCATCCTGCTCGACAGGCCGAGCACCAGGCCGATCCCGCCGCCGACGGCGGTGCCGACGACGAACGCCATCGCCACCGATTGTGCTGTCACGCGCAGGTCGAACAGGTAGGCGGGGTCCGAGAGGTTCTCGAACAGCACCGTCAGCGTCTGCAGCGGTGACGGAATGACAAACGTCAGTCCGGACACCACTTCCCAGGCGATGACCACCAGCACGGCGACCACGCTGGCACCGAAGAACTGGCTGCCGAGAACCTTCCGTGCCGAGAATCGTGATGGGGCGGCGGTTTCGGTGTCCGGATCGGCGGGAAGCGTGGCGGTCATGCGTTCCTCCCTCGCAACAGCACCCGTTCGACGGCGGCGAGCGCGACGGTCAGCAGGCAGGACAGCACGAGCACGACGACGATGTAGGCGAACATCTGGATGTTGTCGAAGATCTCGTACAGATAGCGGATTCGGTAGCCGAGACCAGCCTGCGCGGTGGTGAACTCCATCGCGATGGTGCCGATGAGCGCGTACACGACCGCGAGCCGCAGACCCGCGACGATGTAGGGACCGGCGGCGGGAATGGCGATGGCGAACAGCGTCTGCCGCGGTGACGTGCGCAGCGAGCGAGCGAGTTTCATGTAGACGGGCGGCATCTGGTTCAGGCCGACTGCCGTGTTCAGTGCCATCGGGATGGCTGCCATGATCGTGGCCAGGATGATCACCGACATCGCGTTGATTCCGACGAGCACGATCATCACCGGGTAGAAAAGCACCAGCGGCACGGCGTAGAACGACACGAGGTAGGGCTCGAACACCCGGCCCAGCAGCGGAACCTTCCAAAACAGCAGTCCCGCAGCGAATCCCAGCAGACACCCGAACAGGATCGAGGCGGCGACCTCGATGCCGGTGCGTCGCGCGTCGAGCCAGAACTGCGGTTCGGTGAGCAACCTGCCGAGCTCTGCGAAGATGACAGACGGTGCGGGTAGCACGGTGTCGTTCCACCATCCCGCGCGCGAACCGATCTCGGCGAGCGCGATGAACAGCAGGATCAGCGCGACGGTCGAGCCCACGCTGAATGCCAGCGTGCCGAACCGGCGCCCGCGCGGTGGCGGCGGCGTGGCGGGTGAGGTTGAGGTCTCAGCAGGCAGATCGTCTGCCGCCGCGACGGACTTGGTGGATGCCGCGGTCACGTCCGCGCCGATTCCTGCTGCTTGAAGCCACGCATCGATTCGGCTTGCAGAGAGCCCCAGATCCGGTTGTGCAGTTCGTTGAAGCGTGGCGTGGACACCACACCCGCGTCGCGTTCCCCGGGTAGATCGATGTCGACGACGTCGATGATGCTTCCGGGTCGGTAGGACATCACCCATACCTGCTGTGACAACAGGATCGCCTCGGAGATGTCGTGCGTGACGAACATGATCGTCTGTTTCGTCCTGGCCCAGATCTGCCGCACCTCGGTGCCGAGGAACAGTCGGGTCTGCTGGTCGAGCGCGGCGAACGGTTCGTCCATCAGCACGACCTCGGGCTGAACCGCCAGGGTGCGCGCCAGGGCGACCCGCTGGCGCATACCACCGGAGAGCTGCGACGGGTAGGACTTCTCGAAGCCGCCCAGCCCGACGAGTTCGATGGCGTCCATGGTCCGCTTGCGCCGCTCCTGCTTTCCTACGCCGATCATCTCCATGGCGAAGGCGACGTTCTCCTCGACGGTGCGCCACGGCAGCGTCGAGTCCTCCTGGAACACCACACCGATCTTGGGGTCGGGGCCGGTGACGGGCCGGCCCCCGACGCTGACCGTCCCGGTGGTGGCCTTCTGTAGGCCGGCGACCACCGCCAGCAGGGTCGACTTACCACACCCACTCGGCCCGACGATCGAGACGAAACTCGAGTGCGGCACGCTCTGGTCGATGTCGGTGACGGCTGTGATCCGTCGGGCGGCGGTGTCGAACACCACTGACAGGCCGGTCATCTCAATACCTTGCGATTCCAAGACGCTCCCTCTCGTCGATTCGTCTGGGACTGACGTGGCCTGCTCTTTAGAAGGTCGCGCGGTCGTCCTCGGGAAGGTACTGCTGGTCGAGCACGGTCGCCCAGTCGACGGGTTCGTCGATCTGGCCGGCGGCAACCATCAGTTCGGAGAGATTGGTCAGACCTTCGGTGTCGACCTTGAGCGAGTATCCCTTGGCGAGGTCCGGGCTGTTCCTGAAGGCGGCCTGCATGACCTCGGGCGACACCCCCACCAGCGGTCCGATCTCGGCGCCGGCTTCGTCCGGGTTGGACACCACCCACTGGTTGAGGCGGTCGGCCACCCTGAAGAACGTCCTGATGTTCTCGGGGTTGGCCTCGGCGTAGGTGGTGTTGACCGCGACCAGGTCGGCGGGCAGGTCACCGAGGACATCGCGCGCATTCACCAGGATCTCGGCGTTCTCGGTGGCCTGCTTCTCGGCGATGAAGGGCTGCATCGCCCACCCCGCGGTGATCTGGTTGGCCCTGGCAGCGGTCCAGTTGTCACCCATTCCGCCCACAGCCTGTGCCCTGACGCCCTGGCCGAGTTCCTGTTCGAGGCCCTTGACCAACAGTTCCGTCGACGACCCCGCCGAGCTGAAGCCGAGAGTGGCGCCCTCGATGGTGCGTCCGGGCGGGCTGATCCAGGAGAAGTCGTTGATCTGGAACCAGGGTGCGACCACCGTGAGGTTCGAATCCGGTTGCTGTGCAGCCAGAATCACTGAGGTGTTACCGGCGATGGCCATGTCCGCGTCACCACTGGTGACGACCCGAAGGGTGTTGCCGCCACCGCCGCCGGAGTACAGGTCGACCGTCAGGCCTTCCTCCTCGAACCACTTCTTGTCGATACCTGCCTGCAGGATCGCCATGAAGGGCAGGCTGTCCACGCCGGTCGCGGAGATGCTCAGCGTGTCGGTGGTGGCTCCACCACCTTCGGTGGGTCCGGCAGACTCGTCGGCACACGCGGTGGCGCCAACGAGGAGAGCGGATGTGGCGACGAGCGCGCCGACGACCTTGGGGAACCGTGACATCAGAGGAGCCTCCGTGTATTGGTGGATATTGGATACACTATACGAACGGTCTCTGTGGGGCGTCAACCGTCAACTGTTACGTCGACGTGAAATAAATCCGGCAATCTCCAGGCCCACCGCCAACCCCGTCATCGCGGCCGCGGCGACCAGTCGCGATCCGTCTCCGCGTCCCTGCGGCGCTGAATGATCTTGCTGTCCAACAACTTCGGCAGCAGAGTTCGGCACCGGTGCGGCGTTGGCGACACCGTCGGCCGGCGTCAGCGGCCGCTTCAATGCCGGCGGAGCCCCCGGGACATCACTGCCCGGCGCGGGATGTGCGCGCGGGTCCTGTACTCCGGGGGCAGTCACGCCAGGTGACCGCTGACGATGTCGGCGAAGGTGCGGATCGTGCCCTCGCGACTCTGGCCCGGTCGGACGAACGGCACGATCGAAACCTGGTCCACCCCCAGCGACTGGATCTCCTTGAGTCGCTGCGCGCACTCGGCCTTCGTGCCTGCCAACGCGAACAGATCGACGAGTTCGTCGGGCACCAGGTCAGCGTGCGCCGCCTCGGGATTCATGTGCTCGTAGTAGTTGTACTGCTCGCGTATCCGATCGATGGCCTTCTCCAGCGCGGGGTCGACCTTGGCGGGCAGTGGGCGGATCGCGACGCGGGACACGTGTGCACGCACCAGGTCACGCGCCTCGGTGCTGTCTTCCGCGATGGCCGTCGGCGTCCACAGCACGATGTGCAGATCGTCGAGGGTGCGACCACTGCTGGCTGCCCCGCGCTCGATCGTCCGGAGCGCGGCCTCGATGAAATGCGGTGCGGTGCCGACCAACACGATGACGCCGTCGGCGATGCGACCCGACATCTCGAGGATCTTCGGCGCGGATGCGGCGATGTAGATCGGGACGTCGATCGGGCCGGGGAGGTAGTTCAGGTGGTACTCGGCCCCACTGGTGGGCTCTGCCACCTTCTCTCCACGGAACAAGGCCCTCAGGTCAGCGATCGCGCGCTCGAGTTCGGCGAGCTTGAGCGGCTTGAGACCCATGGTGCGCAGCGACGAATCGCCCGTGCCGATCCCCAGAGCGACCCGGCCGCCGGTGAACTCGGCGAGCGTCGCCCACGTCGACGCCAGCAGGGAGGGATGCCGGGTCACCGCATTGGTCACGCCGGTACCGAACACGATGCGCTCGGTACCGACCGCGGCCGCTCCCATCACGGTCGACGACTCACGCCAGATGTTCTGGGAGTCGCCGAACCAGACGTTGTCGTAGCCGAGATCCTCGCAGAGGCGCACGTAGGAACACATCGCTGCCGTCGGTTCGGTGGGGAACAGTCCTACGCCCATGCTCAGCATCCGGCAGCCTCCTCGGCGATGTCGACGATTGTTGTATATCGTATCCAATCGTAAGGTGATGACATTCGTTCCACAACCGCTGGACACCCGGGAGGCAGGAATGCAACTCGTCAACGAGTTCGCGGTCGAGGCACCACTGGACGCCACCTGGGCGGTGCTGACCCACATCCCGACGGTGGTCGAGTGCATCCCGGGCGCCGAACTGGACCGCCGCGACGGCGACGAGTTCCACGCCCATGTCGCGGTCAAAGTCGGCCCCATCGGAATGACGTTGGCGGGCGTGGCCACTCTGGTGCGCCAGGACGACGCAGCCAGGGAGATGATCGTGCGGGGCAACGCCAGCGATCGCAAGGGCAACGGGTCGACCGAGGCCACCGTACGACTGGTGGCCCGCGAGGACGGGTCGCGATCGGTGGTCACCGTGACCACAGATCTCGAACTCAACGGCCGCATCGCCCAGTTCGGCAAGGGTGCGATCGTGCCGGTGACCAACCGCATCATCGGGCAGTTCGTCGACAGACTCGACGCCACGATCCTCGGTGAGGACCGGACGACCGCAACCAGCGTGCCCACGCCGGCGACCGGCCCCGTCACCGCAGCTCGGCCCGACTGGATCGCGTTGGTGGTCAACGCATTCGCCGGAGTGGTGCTCGGCCTCGCGATCGGTCGGTGGTTGGATCGGCTCAGCACCCAACCGTCGCGACGCTGACCACCAGGTCGAGTTCCACGCACGCACCCCCGGGCAGCGAGGCCACCCCGATCGCGGTGCGCGCGTGCGCGCCCACCTCGCTGCCGAAAGCTCCGAGAAGCACCCGCGAAGCTCCGTCGATGACGGCGGGATGGGTGTCGAAATCCGGCACTGCGCGCACATAACCACGCAGCTGTACCACCGCGGCCACCGTGTCGAGACCCACCGCCGCGTCGATCGCACCGAGGAGGTTCAGCGCGGCCAGGCCGGCCTGCTCGGCGGCTTGTTCGGCGTCGACATCCTCACCGACGACCCCTCGCAGCGCCGGCACACCCTCCCGGCGGGCGGTGGCTCCCGACAACCACAACTGGTCGCCGCACCGACGGCTGGGGAAGTACGCGCCCTTCGGCGCCGGCGGCGCGGGGACGACCATACCCAGCTCGAGCAACCGATCGACCACCGTCATGCCGACGCATCGGATTGCGCGTCGAAGATCTCGTGGATCGGCGCGATGGCGTGCGCACGGTGTTCGTGGTTGAGCCTCACCATTCGCTCGACATCACGGTCGGCCATCGCCTCGATCATCAGCACGTGCTCCTTGCACACCTTCGGCATGTCGAGCAACGGCGAGTACAGCGGCCGGTAGGCGTCGGCAGTGTTCCACAGCTGCGTGACGATGCGCTTGGTGCGCGCCATGCCGCTGGCCTGGAACGTCAGGACGTGGAACTGCCGATTGAACACCCCGACCGCGATCAGATCGTCCTCGGCCAGCGCGGCGTCCATTTCCGCATTGCACGAACGCATTTCGTCGACGATCTCGTCGGTCACGCCCGGCATCGCGTCCCGGATCAGCGCCTCCTCGAGGATGGCGCGCAACGTGAACACCTCGAGGAGGTCGGTCAGGCTGAGCTTGGTGACGCGATAGCCGCTGTGCGGCACATAGGTGATGTACTCCTCGGCCTCGAGGGTCTTGAGCGCCTCCCGGATCGGGATGCGCGACATGCCGAACTGCTCGGCGACGGTTTCCTGGACGATCCAGCTCCCCGGAGCCAGCTTGCCGGTGGTGATGTCATGCCGCAACGCCTCGGCCACGGCCTGCTGAGCGGTCTTGGGACGCACAAAATCCGACCGTCGTCCCCGGACAGCGTCACCGGAGTACGTGGCGGGGTTTGCTCGGTCCGCACCCTCGGAATCGGGGCGCTTGGCGGCGGTGCGCGGTGGCATCGGCTCTCGCTTTCAGCTGACATTGGATACTCTATGCGATCACCCTGCCGGCGAGTCAACTTCCTGCGACCGCCCCGTCATCGGGCCTTCACCGCGTGCCTCCATCGTGGCCGATCTACGTGCCCGGCGCCCGAAGACGCGCCGGTCAACCGAACTGCTGGGCCAGGAACGGCGTCGAGTCCGGCAGTGACGCCAGCACCGTGCCGCCGTGATCCTCGTCGGGGTAGACCTTCAGTTCGACGTCCTGGCCGTCGGCGACCAACTGGTCGTAGAACCTCAACGTCAGGTTCGGTGGTACATCCCGGTCCAACAGCCCGACCCCGAGGAAACTCGGCCGGTCATAACCCGACGTCGGAACGCCCATGAACTGGTCGACGGCATCGTCGAATCCCGGTATCGACGATGCGGGTGCGTTGAAGAACTCGGACACCGTCATATCCGCCAGGGCCGCGGACAGCTCTGCGAGGCACTGTGTTTCGGCCTGGTCGGCGGCAGCACGGCCGGTCGGGCTCAGGACACGGTCGAGATCGAGGTCGGGACGGGCCTCGCGCAAGGCGGCGACGATATAGGCGGTGTACGCATTCGCGACGGGGCCCAACTCCGGCGGCAAGGCCATCTCGGGCCCCGCCTGCTTGACCAGGTTCTCCACATTGGCGGGGGTGCCGGTGGCGACGACCCCGCGGTAGTCCAGCGAGGATCCGGCACTGAACTCGCTGGCCCAGCGGGCGGTGGCGATGGCCGCTCCCCCGCCCTGCGACTGGCCTACGACGGCCCAGTTCGGTGACAGCGGCAGCCCCATATGGTGCACCGCGAGAACCGAATCCACCACCCCGCGCGCGGTGGTGACGCTGTTGAGGTAACTCATCAATCCGGGCGTGCCCAGTCCGGCGTAGTCGCTGCCGACGACCGCGTAGCCCTGCTCGAGCCAATGCGATAGGTACTCGTTGTCGCGCTCGCTGCGCGGACGCGCCGACGGTGTGCAGTCGTCACCCAACCCGACCGTCCCGTGCGCCCAGGCGATGACGGGCCAACCACCCTGCGGCGGCGCGCTTTTCGGCGTGAACACGGCGGCGGTGCTGACCGCCGGCCGGCCGTGCTGGTCGAGAGTGGAATACAGAATGCGGTAGGCATCGCCGGCGCCGGCCACCGACAGCGCCGGATCGAGCGGGACCGTGGCGATCAGCCCACCGGGGGCCGGGATCTGCCCGGCATATCCGCGAGCGTCCAGACCCGACCACCGCGGCTCCGCCGCCTGCGCCGTGGCACCGCCGGCAACAAGTCCCGCGATGACCAGGAAAACGACGCCGAGGGCTCGAACGAGCCGGGTGGTTCTCATACCGACAGGGTAAAGGCCGGGGTCAGTCGAGGTGCTCGCTGATCTCCTCGTCGTTGACCGACGCACCCTGCGCGGCCACCCAACCGGTGATCTGGCGCGCGATGTTGCGCTCAGTCAGCCCGACGGCAGTGAGCACCTCGCCGCGCGACGCGTGGTCGAAGAACTGTTGGGGCAGTGCGGCATCACGACACGGCACGTCGACCTCAGCGCGCCGCAACGCCGCCGACACCGCTGAACCGGCCCCGCCGTGCACACCGTTGTCCTCGAGCGTGACGACGAGCTTGTGGTGGACAGCCAGCGCCGCGATCTCCTCCGGTACCGGCAACACCCACCGCGGGTCGACGACTGTCACGCCGATGCCCTGGTTGCGTAACCGCTCGGCGATGGCCAGCGCCATGGACGCAAACGGCCCGACCGCAACCACCAGTACGTCCTCGGACGTCCCCTCGGCCGGGACTGCCAGCACGTCGACACCACCTCGGCGTTCGACCGCGGGAATATCCTCGCCCACATCGCCTTTGGGGAAGCGAATGGCGGTGGGTCCGTCATCGACGTCGAGCGCTTCGCTGAGTTCCTCGCGCAACCGGGCGCCGTCGCGCGGCGCCGCCACCCGCATACCGGGCACGATTCCCAGTATCGAGAGGTCCCACATGCCGTTGTGGCTCGCGCCGTCGGGACCCGTGACCCCCGACCGGTCCAGGACCAGCGTCACCGGCAGCTTGTGCAGGGCAACGTCCATCATGAGCTGATCGAAGGCACGGTTGAGGAACGTCGAGTAGATCGCGACCACCGGATGCATGCCGCCCATCGCCAGGCCCGCAGCGGATGTCACCGCATGCTGCTCGGCGATGCCCACGTCGAAGAACCGGTCGGGGAAACGCTCGCGGAACGCGCTGAGACCCGTCGGACCCGGCATGGCGGCAGTGATCGCCACGACGTCGCGCCGCGTGGCCGCCAGCCGGATCAAGGTTTCGGTGAACGCCGCCGTCCACCCGGGGCCGGGCACCGTGGTCGCCAGCCCTGTCATCGGGTCGATGACTCCGCAAGCGTGCATCTGGTCGTCTTCGTCGTTCTCGGCGGGCGGATAGCCCATGCCCTTACGGGTGACGACATGCACGACGACCGGGGCGTTGAAACCGCGGGCGTGGCGCAGAGCGCTCTCCACCGCGTGTTCGTCGTGACCGTCGATCGGTCCGACATACTTCAGCCCGAGATCGGTGAACATCACCTGCGGTGACAGTGCATCCTTGATGCCCGCCTTGATGCTGTGCATGCACTGGTAGCAGAACTCGCCGATGACCGGCACGCCACGCACCGCCTTGCGGCCCTCGTCGAGCACCTTCTCGTATCCCGGCTGCAGCCGCAGGCCGGCGAGGTGCTCGGCGAAACCGCCGATGGTGGGCGCGTAGCTGCGCCCGTTGTCGTTGACGACGATGACCACCGGCCGCTGGGATGCGGCGATGTTGTTGAGCGCCTCCCAGCACATGCCACCGGTGAGCGCGCCGTCGCCGACCACCGCCACCACGTGCCGGTTGCGGTGTCCACTGAGTTCGAAGGCCTTCGCCAGGCCGTCGGCGTAGGACAGCGAGGAGCTGGCATGGCTGGACTCGACCCAGTCGTGTTC
Source organism: Mycobacterium sp. (assembly GCF_049683935.1). GTDB lineage: Bacteria > Actinomycetota > Actinomycetes > Mycobacteriales > Mycobacteriaceae > Mycobacterium. The sequence goes on from NZ_JBAUJR010000340.1 coordinate 13,415, forward strand.
GCTCTCGGTCCGCGACGGATAGCCCGACAGCCCGTCCTTCTTGCGCAGCGTGCCGAAGTCCTGGCTGCGACCGGTGAGCATCTTGTGCACGTAGGCCTGATGACCGGTGTCGAACAGGATGGGGTCGTGGGGCGAGTCGAAGACGCGGTGGAGCGCCAACGTCAGTTCCACGACGCCGAGGTTGGGTCCCAGATGCCCACCTGTGGCCGCAACCTTGTGGATCAGGAAGTCGCGGATTTCGCGGGCCAGATCATCGAGCTGGACCTGCGTCAGGTGCTGCAGATCTGCGGGACCGCGGATCTGTTCGAGCATCCCGTCAGTCTACGCACGGCCGTCGCTGTCAGTCCTGTCGAGTCTGGTAGACGTCGGGCACTCCGTCGCTGTCCGCGTCGGTGGTCTCTTCGAGGTGAATCCGCCGGTAGACGCGGTTTCTGGACAGCAGGAGCACCGAGGCCAGAAGGGCCGCCAACAGTGATCCGGTCAACACGCCGACCTTCACCAATTCGTCACGATCGGACCCCAGTCCGTAGGCGAGATCACCGATCAGCAGCGACACGGTGAACCCGATCCCGGCGAGCATGGACATGCCGAGCACGTCCACCCATCGCAGCGACGAGTCCAGATTCGCCCGGGTCACCGACGCCATCACCCGGGTGGTGAGCAGGATGCCGATGGGTTTGCCCAACACCAGCCCCAGGACGATGCCGAGCGCGATCGGGTCGCTGAGCGCGTTGGTCAGACCGCTGAGACCACCCAGGCTCACCCCTGCCGCGAAGAAGGCGAAGACCGGTATCGCCAGCCCCGCCGAGACCGGCCGCACCCGGTGCTCGAAGTGCTCGGCCATGCCCACCCGGTGCGGCTTGGGGACCTCGGCGCCGCGTCGGGTCGCGGATCGACGCACCGGGACCGCGAACCCGAGAAGCACGCCCGCCACGGTGGCGTGCACGCCGGACTCGTGCACCAGGACCCAGGTGGCGACCGCGAGCGGGATCAGCAACCACCAGTGCTGCACCCCGCGCTGCACACAGAGCGTGAACAGCGCCAGCGGTATCAGCGCCAACGCCAGCGCCACGATGTTGATGTCCTCGGTGTAGAAGATCGCGATGACGGTGATCGCCAGCAGGTCGTCGACGACGGCCAACGTCAGCAGGAACGTCCGAAGCGCCGAGGGCAGATGCGTCGAGATCACCGCCAGCACCGCCACCGCGAACGCGATGTCGGTGGCCGTCGGGATCGCCCAGCCGCGCAGTGCGCCGTCGCCGGTGTTCAGGTTCACCAGAACGAAGATCAGCGCGGGGAACACCATCCCACCCACCGCGGCGGCGATAGGCAACGCGGCGCGACTGGGATCCCGCAGATCCCCTGCGACGAACTCTCTCTTGAGCTCCAGCCCCACCACCAGGAAGAAGATCGCCAACAACCCGTCGGCGGCCCACGCACCCACCGTCAGGTTGAGATGCAGGCCGAACGGCTCGCCGCCGATCTCCAGGTCCCGCAGCGCGAAGTAGCCGGGCGCCCAGGGAGAATTCGCCCAGATGAGCGCGGCCCCCGCAGCCACCAGCAGGATGACGCCACCGACGGTCTCCTTGCGCAGGACCTCGGTGATCCGGCTCGTCTCCGCCCACGAGCCTCGGGACAGAAGTGTGCCCCGGTTGCGTTGCCCCTCTGGGTTCTCTGTCACAGCCTGCCTATGGTTGTCGTCAACAATTACCGCCGACCAGACTTCCCGGCACTCCTGCGGGTCATGTTATGCCACGTCTTGGGTGAACGCCGACTACCGCTGCAGCACGGCGACACATTCGACATGGTGGGTCAACGGGAACGAGTCGAACACCTCGAGTTGCTCGACGACATAACCGTGGCCCCGGTAGAGGCCGATATCCCGCGCGAAAGATGCTGCTTCACAACCGATATGGATGATTCGAGGCACTTCCGCAGCCGCCAGCAGGTCGATCACCTCACGGCCGGCCCCCGTGCGGGGCGGATCCAACACGGCGACGTCCGCGCGCTCCCGCTGCGCCACCAGGGCCCGCCGCACGGATTCGGTCAGCACAGAGACGCCACTGAGATCCGCCAGCGCGGCGCGCGCCGACCGGGACGCAC
>NZ_JBAUJR010000341.1:0-3237 GCF_049683935.1 Mycobacterium sp.
ATGCCGAGGCCGGCGACGCCCGCCGTCCACAGCGACCGGCCGCCGAGAAGCTGCTTGGCGCGGTTTGTGAGCGGTCCCGAGAACCGGTCCGGTGCCCCGTCGGCACGCGTGCCACGCAACCGCCCCATCAGACCCGTGGCCACCAGCACCGCGTTGACCAACACCACCGCGCCGACCACGATCTGCACTCTGGGCAGCGTGAAATGAGCGGACCCCAACGCCGGTCGCAGGATGAACAGCACGATCACGCCGACGCTGGTCCCCATGACGAAGCCGCCCGCGAGGAAGGCGAGGAGCTGCAGCGCCGGCCGGGGCCGGTTGATCATCAGGACCGTCATACCGATGCGGAACGGTTCCAGGCTCACCGCAACGGCCATCACCAGGAGCGGGATCCACATGATGGGCGACACGTTACCGCTCGCGACCCTGTTGATCGGCGCATCCGGGGCGTGGCCGCCGTCGACGGCCACATGTGATGATGGATGGTGATGAGCGGCTCCCCGACCCACCTCAGCCCGTCGTCCCTGCGGGAGGCGTTCGGGCATTTCCCCGCCGGCGTCATCGCGATCGCCGCCGAGATCGACGGCATCCGCGTCGGCCTGGCGGCCAGCACCTTCGTCCCGGTGTCACTCGACCCGCCGTTGGTGTCGTTCTGTGTGCAGAACACGTCGACGACGTGGCCCCGCCTCAAAGACGTCCCCTACCTCGGCATCAGTGTGCTCGGGGAGTCACACGACGCGGCCGCGCGCACCCTGGCCGCCAAAACAGGTGACCGGTTCGCGGGTCTGGAGACGGCGTCCACCGAGCGCGGTGCGGTGTTCATCCACGGCACCAGCGTGTGGTTGGAGAGCGCGATCGAGCAGATGATCCCTGCGGGAGATCACACCATCGTGGTTCTGCGGGTCAGTGACATCACCGTGCATCCGGACGTGCCGCCGATCGTTTTTCACCGCAGCACGTTCCGCAGGCTCGACGCCTAGGGTCGGGTGCCCAGCTCGTCTCGGTAATTCCTGACCCGCTGATCGAGTTCGGCGGCATCCGCGCTGCGGCCTTCGCTGCGGGCCAGGTCGGCGCGCGCGCTGAGCTCACGGATCGCGGTGCGAATGTCGTTGACGCTTCTGGTTTCTCGAAGCATGTGTGCTGCCCTTCTTCGGTGATTGGCTGCTTCCCGAAGCGTACCCCTGCGCAGCGCCTCTACACCCGTGTCCGACCTTCGGATTTGGTGTGCGTCCGGGCGGCCGTTCAGGGGCGCATCTCATAGGCCCCGTCGTACGCTCGCACCCGCTCCCAGACCCGGTCGAAGCGGGCGCCGTCGGCAACCGGTTTGCGCACCGCAGCCAGCGCCCATTCCTGTTGGGCGGGCGTCGAGCTGGGCTTTCCGTGCAGCGCGATCGCGTAGCCGGAGAAGTCGCGCACCTGGATGTCGAAGATCTGGTCCACGACATCACGATCGAGACCGGTCAGCTCGGCCTGCTCGAGGATCAGTTGGCCGTAGACCACCAGCGTGAACAGGTGCCCCACGACGAGGACGAAGTCGAGGTCAGCCTGCTGACCGGCGTCCGGCGCCGCCGTCGACAGCAGTTCCTTCAGTGCCAGCGCCTGCTCGTAGAAGCGCGCGACGTTGGGGATGGCCGAGTGCTTCTCGTAGACCGGAGCCCAATCCGCGAACTGCACCTTCGATGCGCCGCGAGCCGGTCCCTGCGACCAGAAGAACACGTCGTCGGCCGGATCGTCGCGGGTGCCGATCTGCGGGTATTCGGTCGGGTTGAACATGTAGTTCGGCATGAACTTCAGGATCTGCGCCACATTCACGTGCACGGTGCCTTCGAGCCGCGGCAGCGCCCCGATCAGGCGGGCGACCTCGCAGAAGTAGGTGTTCTTCTCGAAACCCTTGGCAGCCAGCACATCCCACAGCAGCGTGACGACCTTCTCGCCCTCGGAGGTGACCTTGGACTTCGTGACCGGGTTGAACAGCAGGTAGCGCCGGTCCTCGAGGCTGGCGCTGCGGAAGTAGTCGATGGCGCGGTTGCTGAACGACTTCATCGCGACCACCCGGGCGTAGGCGTCGACGAAGCTGGCGCGCACGTGCGGGAAGTCGGTGACCGGGTTGCCGTACAGGATGCGGTTGTTGGCATGGGTGATCGCTTCGTAGAAGGCGTGCTCACACATCCCGATCGAGCCACTGCACAGGTTGAACTTGCCGACGTTGACGGTGTTGAGCGCCGCGGAGAAGGCGTCGGGTCCGGTGCACAGGATGTCCTCCTCGTAGACCGGGTAGTCGTTGAGCCGGAAGTTGCTCACGAACATCTGGCCGTGCACGACGTTGTCGATGAGCTCGTATTTCTCGTGGCCGCTGTCGGCGACGAACCACACGTAGCCGTCGGCGCCGTCCACATCGGTGCGGCGAGAGAAGACCGACACCATGCCCGCCACGTTGCCGTTGCCGATGTAGTACTTCTCGCCCGACGCCCGGAAGACCACTCCCTCGGTGTCGTCTTCGGTCGCGGGGGTGAGCAGCAGGTCGGTGTTGTAGATGTCGGCGCCGTGTTCGCGTTCGGACAACCCGAACGCCATCACCCCGCCGGCCTCGAGTTGCGCGGCCGCCTTCTCCTTGGCCTTGACGTTGTCGCTCTGCCAGATCGGCCCGAGACCGAGGATCGTGACCTGTTCGGCGTACCAGTAGGCCAGCCCGTAGAACCCGAGGATCTCACTGAGCACGGCGTTGCGTGAGGTGTCCCAACGCTTGTCGGCATCCCCGTCGGCGAACTCCGACGGGGTCAGGAACGTGGCGAACAGCCGCTCACGCTTGACGAAGTCCAGGAAGTCGTCGACCCACGTCGCCTCCAGGTCGTCGCGCAGCAGCCGTACCTTGCCGCGCTCTTCGAACCACTCGATCAGGGCGCGCAGTTGGCGCCGCGATTGAGCATCGAGGTGTTGAGGGTCGAAGTCGTTCGGGTTGAGCAACAGTCCGCGGGAGTTCGCCATGCGCCGAACCTACGCGGTCACCCGGCGGATCCGGCGCGGTTCTGCACCGTCGGCGTCCGTGCGCGCGCCCGATTCGCTTCAGATCAGGCGTGCACGTCGCGAAGGCCGACGGCATTTCGAACGCCTGAGCAGTTCACACAACCCACGCAGCCGATGCAGTCCTCGCAGCTGATGCAACCGACGCACGCCCGGCACCTGGTGCAGTCCATGCAGCCCAGACATGCCAGGCACCCCCGGCAGACGATGCAGAAC
>NZ_JBAUJR010000342.1:0-1594 GCF_049683935.1 Mycobacterium sp.
CTGGCCACCGAGCTCACCGCGGCGCTGAGCAGGGCCCGCGTCGTGTCCCGCGGCCCGAAAGCCACCGGCGCGCTGCGTGCCGGAGGTCTGCCCGAGGAGTGGTCCCCGGAGTCGGAGTCCTCCCGCGAGGTGCTGCACTACCTGCGCGAGGGAGGCATCGCCGGGGCGCGCATCGCCGTGCAACTACACGGAGCCACCGCGGATTGGGATCCGTTCCCCGAGTTCCTCGACGAATTACGCGCCGCCGGAGCAGAAGTGGTGCCGATCCGGGTGTACCGCTGGCACTCGGCGCCACGCAACGGCGAGTTCGACCAACTGGTGGCCGGCATCGCCGAGCAGAAGTTCGACGCCGTCAGCTTCACCTCCGCACCCGCGGTGGCCTCGGTGCTGATGCGGGCCGCGGAGATGGGCATCGAGGCCGAGGTGCTCGCCGCGCTGCGCACCACCGTGCACGCGATGTGCGTGGGTCCGGTGACCGCACGCCCGCTGGTGCAGGTCGGGGTGCCCACCTCCGCCCCGGAGCGCATGCGACTGGGCGCGCTGGCCCGTCACATCACCGACGAACTGCCCCTGCTCCAGGCGCGCACGATCCGAGTTGCCGGTCACCTGCTGGAGATCCGCGGCACCTGTGTCCTGGTCGACGGAGCGGTGAGGACCCTGTCGCCCGCGGCGATGGCGACGATCCGGGCGCTGGCACAGCACCCCGGGGCGGTGGTGTCCCGTACTGACCTGCTGCGGGCGCTGCCGGGCAGCGGCACCGATACGCACGCGGTCGAGACGGCGGTCCTGCGGCTGCGAACCGCGTTGGGCGACAAGAAGATGGTGGCGACAGTGGTCAAACGTGGCTACCGGCTTCCGGTTGACGAAGCACAGGCGTCATGAGCCTGCTGCTGGTGGCGCACGGCACCCGGAAGCAGAGCGGAGTGTCCCTGATCGGCGACCTCGCCGCGACGGTCTCTGACGCGTTGGACCATCCCGTGCACGTCGCATTCGTCGACGTCCTGGGCCCGACGCCGGGTGAGCTTCTCGCCGCGACCCTGGACCGGCCGACCGTACTGGTGCCGGCCTTTCTGGCCCACGGCTACCACGTCACCAGCGACATCCCGGCTCACGTGCAGGCCAGCGGCCATCACGACGTCACCGTCACCCGGGCACTGGGCCCCGATCCTGAGCTGATTCGGGTACTCGTCGATCGATTGATCGAATATGGTTGGCGCCCAGCCGATTCAGTGATACTCGCGGCGGCCGGGACGTCGGACCCGGCGGCGATGCGGGATCTGCACACGACGGCGACCTGGCTGTCGGCGATGGTCGGGTCGCGGGTCGAGCTGGCGTTCGCCGCCACCGGTGAGCCGCGGGTAGCCGACGCCGTCGTGGCGGCACACGCGCGGGGTGGGCGGGTCGTGGTGGCGTCATATCTGTTGTCGGAGGGGCTGTTCCAGGATCGATTGCGCGACAGCGGCGCCGATCTGGTCACCGACCCGTTGGGCACCCATCCGCGGGTCGCGCGGTTGATCACCAACCGATTCGTCCGCGCCGGGGTGCCCGTGCAGCGGCCCGCCGGAATTGCATTCCAGCAGGGCCTCTCTCGAAG
>NZ_JBAUJR010000343.1:0-19785 GCF_049683935.1 Mycobacterium sp.
CCCAGGCCGTCGCACCCAGGGCTCTGGCCCGGACGTCGTCGTAGCCGAGCGCCGGGCCACCGGCGACGATCGGCACTCCGCCGGCAGTGCTCGCCTCGATGAACCGCCGTGTCGCAGGCAGCGAACCCAGGACCGAGCAGCTCACCGCCACCGCCTCGGGCCCGTGGTCTTGGAGGTACTGGTTGAGTCGGGCCGGCGATGTCGCAGCTCCCAGGAGGATGCTGTCCCATCCGTCTGCGCGCAGCGCGCAGTTGATGATCATGGCGGGCAACGCATGCCACTCCCGCTCTGCGCACGCGACCAGCACCCGACCGCGCGTCAGTGGGGAGCGTTGCACGTGCCGGGTGACCGCCTGGGTCGCGGCCACCGCGATGGGGGTGGCCGCGTGCTCCTCGGCGACTGTCCACTCGCCCCGTTGCCACCGGGTGCCCACGGTGCGCTGAGAGGCGGCGACGACGTCGGTGAGGATGGTGACCGGGTCCATGCCGTCGCCGAGCAGACGCTCCATGAGGGCTCTGGCCGCACCGGCATCGTCGGCGGCCAATACGGCCTCGTATGCCCGTGTGGGGGTGAGTTCCGGCTGGACCGGGTCTAGCGGCCGCAAGTGACCGCCAGCAACGCGATGTCATCGTGCGGTCCGGAGTCGACGTACTCAACGACGTCTTGTTCGATGGCTTCGCAGACGACATCCGCTGAGGCGCCTGCATATTCGGGTAGCAGAGCCATGAGTCGCTCCACCCCGTAGAGGCCGTCGGCTCCGCGAGCCTCCTCGACTCCGTCGGTGAACATCAGCATGGTGTCGCCGGGATGCAGCCGCAGCTCGTGGGTGCGGTAGTGCACGTCGGGAACCAATCCGCTTGCGGTGCCGAAGAGTTCGGGTTGCTCGACCTCTCCGGTGGAACGCAGGATGATCGGCGCCGGGTGGCCCGCGGTCGCGAGTTCGACGTCGGCGTGCGCCGCTGCGACCCGCAGGCGCGCGCAGAGCACCGTGACGAACTGATCTGTTTCGGACTCGTGCAGGACAGTGTTGAGTGCGCGAAGCAGCGAGGCGGGGTGGCCGTCAAAATGTGCAGCGGTACGGATGCTCTGGCGGGTGCGCCCGGTCAGCGCGGCCGCCTCGACGCCCTTTCCGCAGACATCACCCAGCGTGAGCAACCAGTCACTGCCCGTCGCGATGACGTCGTAGAAGTCGCCACCGATGTCGAGATGCTCTGCGGCGGGGCGGTATCGAGCCGCGAGCCGGATGTTGTCGATATCGGGCAGCGACGGAGGGCGCAGCGCGCGGGAGAGCACGGCCGCGATCTGCGCGCGCTCCTCGTACAGTCGGGCCGAGTCCAGCGCGACGGCCGCGCGCGGGGCGATACGTGTGGCGAGGGCGACGTCCTCGGCGTCGAATCCGCCGGTGCGGGACAACAACAGCACCCCGAGCGTGGCGCCGCGGGCGGACAGGCCGACTGCCATAAGTTGTGTCGGACCTGTCGCGATCACCTCTTCACGCAACTGCGGGTGCGGCAGAATCTGCACCAGGGGACCGTCGTCGGGTGTCGACACCACGGTGGTGAGCTCGGTGCTGCCGGTGCGCAGCAGCCGGTCCAGGCGGGTGCCTCTGACCGCGGAGTGCGAGATGACGTCGGTGAAACTCACCACGGTGCCGCCGCAGAGGAGCACGCCGCCGGTCCCCTCGTCGGGGAGGACCAACACCGCCCAGTCGGCGAGTTCTGGGCGAAGCAGAGTGAGGAAGCGCAGTGCTGTGCGGCGATGATTGAGCGAGCCGGTGAGGCCGAGTTCCACCTCTTCGGCCAGCTGCATGCGTGTGCGAACTGCACCTACCTCCGATCCGGCGGACCCGCGCCGCTCGACACCGGACACCACGGTAATTCCCGGCTCGGACATTCTGCACGTCGCCCGGTAATCGGTGATGCAGGTGCGCGTGCATCACCGATTCCGATAGCCTTCTAGATGTTGTCCGCCCTCGTGGCAACGTGCGTGGGTTCAGACTGCAGCCTCACCGAGTGTTCCGCGACCGTACCGACGGACGCCAATCATGAGATGAGTGCAGGGACGTGCAGCAATTCACTGAAGGTCAGGTCGACGGAGTCGACGTCGTCGCGGCTTCGGGTGCCGTCGACATGCTGACCGCGCCGCGGTTGCAAGAGCTCGTGACCGTGGTGCTCGCGCGCGAGCCCGCCTGCCTCGTCATCGATTTGACGCATGTCGATTTTCTCGGGTCGGCGGGCATGCAGGTGCTGATGACCACGCGGAACCGGCTCGGTCCGGGCACCAGATTCGCTGTCGTCGCCGATGGCCCCGCCACGGCCCGCCCGCTGAAGATCACCGGCATCACCGACTTCATCGAGATCTTCCCGACGCTGGACATCGCTTTGCAGAACGTCACCGCGGGGTCGGCGTCCCACGCGGTGGCCGACGGTGATGTTTGAATCCGTTGCGCCCCGGGAACATGAGCTTCGCAATTTGCGGCTCATACCGCGAACCGGACCGGACTCTTTCGGTTGCCGGGTGGAATCTGTAGGAAGGCGCGACTCATGGGTGACAACAATTCGGGTCCCGAGGAAGCCGTCAAGGGCGTCGTCGAGGGTGTGAAGGGCAAGGCCAAGGAGGTCGTCGGCGTCGTCACCGGTCGCGACGATCTGCAGCGCGAGGGCGAGGCCCAGCAGGACAAGGCCGACGCTCAACGCGAGGCCGCCAAGAAGGAGGCCGAAGCCGAGAGCGCGCGCGCCGCTGCCAAGGCGAACGAGGAACGGCAGAAGGCCGAGCAGTAGACCTAAGTCTGCGCGTCACCACCTCAGCGAACTCATCGCAGCAGGGCGCCCCGTCCGAACGCTCGTCGCGCAACCCACACGTTGTCGCGCCGATTCGGATGGGGCGCTTTGCTGCGTGTCGGGGTGTGATTTGGCGCTCACTTCGAAACCCGATGTTAAGAAAACATTGTTGACGCGTTTTCCTCCCAGTCGCCAAGTCCTGTTGCCTGGCGCGCTTCTTCGCTGTTCCGCGACTGTTTTGGAATTGCCGACACAACATAACAACCTGATAACGAAGAATTTCCTAAGCGCTACCTGAGAGGGTGAGACAGGGCGGCGGATTTGAGCGCATTCGTCATCTCTGGAAGCGAATTTCCGTCGCTACACTCGTTCCGAGTCGCGCTCACACGGGCGCACGGACACTGAATCTAGGCCCGGCGCAGGACATGCCGGCGGAGGTACCGCGACACGATGGCAAACAAATTGGTGCCCATGGGGCACGCGATGCTGGACGGCAGTACTGCTACAGGTGTGACTGACGAGGCTCTCGTGGATGGTGACGTCGTCTTCGACCGCCACATCACGGTGGGCCGCGGCCCGATCGGTGACATCGCCGCCAGCGGTGACGGCATCGTCGTCGTCAACTCCGGCGACGACTCACTGTCGCTCACCGACGCCGCGGCAGGGGCGGTCGGTGAGGCCGTGGCCCTCGCGGGCGAACCGACCGCTGTCGTCACGTCTGACGACCGCGCGTACGTCATCACCGGTTCGGCGAGTCAGGACGTGCTCTCGATCATCGACGTGGACAGCAGGGCCGTCGTCGGGTCCATTCCGCTTGCGTGCGGTGTGAGCGCACTGGCACTCAGCCCGGACGGCAAGCGGGTCTACGCGGGACACACTTCCCACGACCGCGTCGACGTCACCGTGATCGACGTCGTCACCGAGCGCGTCGGCACCATCACGATCGGCTCCGGCCCGGCCGCGAACCTTGATGCCCTCGCCGTGGATGCGACCGGCCGACGCCTCTACGCGGCTGTCACCGACGACCGCGGTAGTCAGTTGGTCGTCGTCGACGCCGAAACCTCGCGGGTGCAGAGTGTGGTCACGGTCGGCTCACCGATCCGCGACATCGCCTGCGCCGGCAGCACGGCCTACGTGCTGACCTCCGATCGGGCGATCGGCGGTGCGGTGCATGTCATCGAACTCTCGACCAACAAGGTGACCGACACGGTCCACGTCGGCGGCGCTCCCACCCAGTTGGTGATGAGTCCGGACCATGCCCGCGCGTACGTCGTCGACTACGACCGCGTGATCGTGCTGTGCACGCTGAGCCTCGAGATCGTCGACTCGGTGTCCGTCGGTGCGCGCCCGTCGTGCGTGGCGCTGGGCGCCGACGGAGCGCGGCTGTACGTCGCCGACTATTCCGGTGCGGTGAGCGTGTACACGGTGGCGTCGACCATCGAGATGCTGTACACCCAGTTCCTCGCCACCGACCCCATCGCCCTGAGCGTGCCCCGGGCACTGGAGCCGGTCACGGCGTAACCGCTGGGCACGGTCAGCGCCACTGATACCGGGTCTTGGGTCGACCGGCCTTGCCGTAGTCGGTGTTCCGGCTGACGGTGCCATCGTCGGCGAGGCGTTCGAGATAGCGCCACGCGGTCACCCGTGACACCCCTACCGTCCGGGCCACCTCATCGGCGGTCACCCCTTCCGCGGAATCCCGCACTGTGCGTGCGATCTCGTCATTCGTGCCCGAGGCCGCGCCCTTGGGTGCCGCGGCACGATCCGAGCTGACGCGCAATTCTGCCATCGCCCGATCGACCTCGGCCTGACTGGCGGCGTCTGTTCCCGCGGGTAGCGCGTCGCGGTAGCGCTGGTAGCGCTCGAGTCGATCCCGGAAGGCAGCGAAGGTGAAGGGCTTGAGGAGGTAGGCGAGCGCACCGTGTCCGACTGCGGCGCGCACCATTTCGAGATCCCGCTCCGAGGTGATCGTGATGATGTCAGGTGTGGGCCGTAGCCCGGCCAGCGCCGAGGCCAGCGAGATGCCACTGGCGTCGGGGAGGCCGATGTCGAGCAGGACCAGGTCGATCGGCGTCGGTGATGCTGCCGCCTCGGATGCCGCCCGCATCGCGTCGCGTGCGGTATGAGCGATGCCGGCCACCGAAAAGCCCGGTATGCGACCGAGATAGGTCTGATGAGCCTCAGCGATCAGCGGTTCGTCCTCGACGATCAGTACCGTGATCACGAATTCGCCACCGACACCGTCACGACCGATCCGTAGGTCACGTCAGCGGTCAGCACACCGCGGTGACGTTGGACCACCTGCGCGACCAATGCCAGGCCCAGCCCGTGCTGTTCGGTGTCGGTGCCCGACTTCGTCGAGTACCCGCGCTGCATAGCATTCTGAAAAGTATTGGTGTCCATGCCCTCTCCGCTGTCGGCCACCCGGATCAACAGCCCGTCTGCATCCTGGGTGACGGTGACCTCCACCCACGGATCCGCGCGGTCGCACGCATCCATCGCATTGTCGATCAGATTGCCGAGCACAGTGACCATCTCCTGTCCTGTCAGCAGCAGTTCGTCGGTGTCGGCGGGCAGGTGGGTGTCCTCGGTGACGGTCAACTCGATGCCACGTTCGTCGGCCTGTGCCGACTTCCCCAGCAGCAGCGCCACCAGCGCAGGCTCGCCCACGGCGTGGGACAGCCTGTCGACGAGCTGTTGGGACAGTTCGAGTTCGGCGGTGGCGAACTCGACAGCTTCCTCGGCGCGGCCCATCTCCACCATGGTCACGATGGTGTGCAGCTTGTTCGCGGCTTCGTGGGCCTGCGATCGCAGTGAGTCGGTGAGCACCTTGAGCGAGTTGAGTTCGCCGAGCGCGCCCTGCAATTCGGTCCGGTCCCGGATGGTGACCACCTCCGAGCCGGTGGCGTCCGCTCCGCCGGAGTTGTGGACGGGGGAGCGGTTGACCACCAGCACGCGTTCGTCGGTGACGTGGATCTCGTCGCGGGCGCCCGGGTTGTAGGTGCGCAGGAACTCCGGAAGGTCCGACTGTTCGACCTCACCCGGGGGCAGCGCCAACAGGCGTCGCGCTTCGTCGTTGACCAGAGCGATGCCGCTGCGATCGAGCACGACCAGCCCCTCGGACACCGAGTGCAGGATGGCGTCGTGGTGTTCGTACATCACCCGCAGCTCGTCAGGGCGCAACCCGTGCGTCTGCCTCAGCAGCCGGCGCCTGATCGCCCACACCCCGACGAACGAAATCGCCAGAGCGCCAAAGCCTACCGCCGCGATCACCGGCCACTGTGCGCGCCATCGGTCGGCCAGGCTGCGCTGCAGGATCCCCGCCGACACCACTCCCACGATGTCGCCCGCGGAGTTGCGCACCGGGGCCACCGCGCGGATCGAGGAACCGAGCGTGCCAGTGTACACCTCGGTGAACGTCTCACCGCGCAGCGCCGGCTCGATGGTGCCGAGATAGTCGCCACCGATCTGGGTCGGGTCGGTGTGGGTGAATCGGGTCCGATCCGGCGCCATGATCGTGATGAATGCGATGTCGGTGTGCGCGCGTACCGCCTCGGTGACCGGTTGCAGGATCTCGGTGGCACGGCCGGTCTCGATGGCCTCTGCTGTGGACGGCGAATCGGCCAGGGCGGAGGCGATTCCCAACACCTGCCCCTCGGCTGCCACGTCGCCGTCCTGACGCGCGTCGATCAGGGCGAGTGCGCTTCCGGCGGCCACGATCAGTGCGATCACCAGGATCTGCAGCGCGATCGCCTGGCCGGCCAGCGACCGCGGCCACGCCGGGCGGCGCAGCGGCGATCGAGTCTGTCGCATTCTCTTCCGGCCTCCGTGGATGAACGTAATGCACTATTAACTGACCTACAGCGGGCGGTCGCTTTTGTGGTGTGAACAGCAGGTTTGTTGGTCACAGTTCAAGATAATACCAGAGCACGGTGTGTGCGAGTAAGATAATAAGCATGTCTGACCAGCGAGAACAGTTAGCTGACATGCTGCCGTCATGGGTGCTGGCGTTGCGGGCCGCGCACAAGTCGCCCGCCACGGTCGACCAGTACGAAATCTCGATCCGCGTATTCCTGCGATGGTGCGACGAGACCGGCACGCCCACGGTGCTGGACCGCCGCACCGTGACCGCGTTTCTGGCGTCGCTGCCCTCATCGGGCACAGCCTACGTCCGACAGGTTGCGCTCAAACAGTTTTCGCGTTGGCTGGTCAGTGAGGGGGAACTCGACGCTGACCAGTTGACCGGGTTGACGCTGCCGAAGGTGACACCCTCACCGGCCAACCCGCTCACCGATGACGAACTGGCCGCACTGTTCAAAGCCTGCCACGGCAACACGTTCCGTGACCGCCGCGACGAGGCGATGGCTCGCGTGCTTGCGGAAACCGGGTTGCGTGCCAGCGAACTGCTCGGTCTCGGCGTTGACGACGTTGACCTGACTCGCGGCATAGCGTTGATCCGGCGCGGGAAAGGTGGGCGCGGTCGAACCGTTCCTTTCGGGCCGAAAACCGCTCACAGCATCGACCGCTATCTGCGGGCGCGACGGACACACAAAGCGCCGCAGATGTGGCTCTCCGAAGCGGGCAAGCCGCTGGCGTATGCCGGGGCGAACAGAGCACTCCGTAAACGTGCTGCCGACGCCGGGATAACCCGCTTCCATCTGCACCTGTTGCGCCACACGTTCGCGTCACGCTGGCTGGCCGCTGAGGGCACCGAGGGCGGGTTGATGGCGGTCGCCGGGTGGCGTCGCCGCGAGATGCTGGACCGCTACGTCGCGGCCACCGCGTCCGACCGCGCCGCCGCCGAAGCTAAACGGCTCGGTCTCGGCGAACTGTAGAGAAAGTACGGCGCTCGACCAACTTTTTTGCCAGTAGCTGAGTTGAGTCAAATGACTCACCAGGAAAACGGATTTGCCTAGCGATGAGCAACGATGAGCAACGATGAGCAGCGAAACACCCATCACGGTATGTTTGCGTACCAATTGCTGACATCTGTTTTGGGCGCGCAAAATGGTTGCAGTTCATGGACATTCACAAATCTAGGGCGTAGCTTGGCGTACAGCAGGCGAGACTGACCCTCTCGCCGACGTGAAGATTGGAGCTTCACGGGGCACCCGTCCCGCGTCGGAGGTCACGAAAAACGCAGTGCTCGAAAGGAACTGTGCCCGTGACACGTCCGAAACTTACCCCATCACAACGTCATCAACGCGCCAAAATCGCTGCCAACACACGATGGGCTGGCGTCGCTGACCGTGAGGCGCGACTGGCCGTCACCCAAGCTGGTCGCGACGCCGCAGAAGCGCGGTTCGTTGACATGGTCGACCCTCAACGCAAACTGTCGGAAGGCGAACGCGCCAAGGCTGTCCGCAACGCCAAAACTGCCTACTTCACCCAGTTGGCGTTTCGCCGGTCCCGCAACCGGCAGGCACAGATGACCGCCGAGCAGATCGACGGGGAAGCATCGTGAGCGGTCGAATCACCGACGTGTCGGACAGCAACCCGACCGGAATCACCGACTACGACATCCACGAATGGGCCAAACAGCCTGAGTGGCAGCAGATCACGCAGCTGATAAACCGAATGGCGTTGCGCAGCAGTGAAGACCAGTCTGTCGCCGTTCCCGCGCGCTACCGGAGGCGCGGTCAAGATTTCCTCGCGCAGTCCCTCTCCCACCTGGCACGCGGCATCGGATACATGGACTGCTGCCAGCAGTGTGGACGCGCAACCGGATGGATGAGCGACACCGCGACCGCGCCGTATCGAGTTGAGGTCAGCGACGGTAAGTGGTTGCACGGAACCTATCGCTGCGCTGCCGGTCACGAATGGACCTGCGGCTACGCACTGGCTTTCGGGGCGTTCACCTGCTGACCGCACACCCCTACCCCAACCCCCACAAACAGACGCTCACCCCCGGGAGAGAGACCCGGGGGTGAGCAGTGTTCACAGAAAGGTTGTCGATGAGCGACGACGACAAGTCTACGCCGAAAAAATCGGACCGCCGACCGTGGGAGACACAGCCGCACGTCGACGGTGAGGCTGCCACCGAGAAGGCGCTAGCGGCAGCGGCTACACAATCGCCGGTCCCCAAGCGGTCGGACCGCCTGCCGTGGGAGACACAGCCGCACGTCGACGGTGAGGCTGCCACCGGGAAGGCGCTAGCGGCAGCGGCTACACAATCGCCGGTCCCCAAGCCCCGCAAACTCGCCTGGGAAACCGAACCATGGGTGGACCACCAGGGGGCGCAGAAACAGGCGATTACTGCCGCCCAACCGCCCGCTGTAGACCCCAACAGTGCTGTGGTGCAGTCATATGCCCGGAAAGCGTTTGACGACGAGATAGGGTTCGTCACGAACGCGCTGTCCGGTGGTCGCAACGACACCCTTTTCAAGGCAGCCGCCAACCTGTTCGAACTGGTCTATGCCGGTGCGCTGGACGAGACGGAAGTTGTTGCCGCCCTGCGCGACGCCTGCCACACCAACAGGTACATCCCCGACGACGGCGAGTCAGCGTTCGACAAGACGCTGGCGCAGGCACAACGCCGTGGCCGGGACAACCCGCGTGACCTGTCCAACGTGGGCACCCGTGCCCGTGCCGGGGATGTGTACGCCGACGACGACGAACCGAAACCGTTGGTGTTCGACGACTTCCGCCGTCTGGAGCGCGGATTCTGGCTGGAACGTGACAGTCTGCAACACGTCTACCTGGGTGCTCTGTCGCGGATGTGCTCGCCGTGGGCGGTGCTGGCCAATTGCGCGGCAAGGGCTTTAGCGCAGGTCCGACCGCACGTCACGCTGCCCCCTGTGATCGGCGGTCCCGGCTCGCTGAACTGGTTCGCCGCTGTCGCCGCCCACTCAGGTGGGGGTAAGTCGGCGTCCGAGGACGCGGCAACCGACCTGGTGAAGATGGAAGCCGCTGTGCGGGAACGCAATTTGGGCAGTGGCGAAGGGTTGCTCGACGCCTACGTGAGACCGCCCGACAAAGAATCCGACTACCCCGGCGGGATGCACGAGTCGGTGATGTTCACCGCCGACGAAGGCGACATTTTGCAGGCACTCGGATCACGTAAAGGCTCAACACTTCCCGGCACGCTGCGCAGCGCGTTCACGGGAAAGACTGTGGGGTTTTCGTACCGCACCAATGATCGGCACCTCGACGCGCGCACCTATCGCCTCACGCTGGTTGTCAACATTCAACCCGCCAAAGCCGGTGTGCTGCTCGACGACACGACGGGCGGATTGTTGCAGCGTTTCATGTGGTTTCCCGGCAGCGACCCGCGCGTCGACTCACAAAATCCGCCGTGGCCGGGGCAACTGACACTGCCGTCACCTCAAGCGTGGCTGTACCCGTGCGAGCTGACCATTCCCTACGAGGCGGTCGAACTGATCAGGGACGGCGTCGTGGCACGCAACCGGGGTGAGGCCAACCCGCTTGACGGGCACGCACTGCACGCCCGGGAAAAATTCGCGTTCGCACTCGCCGTGCTGGACGGTCGCGCCGTGATGAACTCCGATGATTGGCGACTGGCCGGTGTCGCGATGAAAGTGTCCGACTTTGTGCGCCGCTGGGTGACACAAGAACTGGAGCGGGCGCAAGCCGACGACGCCGCCCGTGAAGGCCGCACAATGGGGCAGCGACGGTTCGCCGCCGACACCGAGCAGACGCGGCAAAGCGTCCGGCGACGCGACCAAATTCGACGCCGCATCGGTCGGCTGATCGTGGAGAAACTGACCGCCACCGGAAACACCGGACTCACCGAGGGTGCGCTGAAACAGATGTTTCGCGGCGAAGAACGCACTGCCGTGGTGGACACGCTGAAATGGCTTGCCGAGCACGACAAAGTCACCATGATCGACCGGGCACCCAAAGACGGAACCGACCGGTGGGCGGCACTGCCGTAGCTAACAGGACAAGACCAGGACACCAGGACAGCCCGCTGTCCTGTCCTGCCCAAAAAGTTAGGCAACCCTAAAGAACGCGAAACATCTCTACCAGGCAATCTAGATAAGCTAACTATTCATCTTCGTAGTACGCGTGAGGAATTCTGGGAAGAGACCCAAAACTTGTCCTGGTCTTGTCCTGGTTGTCCTGGTCCCAGCTAAGCGAACACGCCCGACCCACGCGACCCACATGCCAACCCTGCGAGCCATGGTGCGCCGGTTCTGGTTGGTCGTCGTCGGCTTCCCCGCCCGGCGCTGGCACGCCCGCTCCCGCCCCCAGCTCGACGCTGTCGGTCGAAAACCCGCCCGGTCGATAGATGCAGCGGCGATTACGCGTCGCGGCGCAGAACGCGATCCAGAGGTATTTTCGATGGGGTGGGTTCACACACCGAACGTTGGAGTTGACGATGGCTCGAAACGCAGAAGAGTACCGGGAGTTTCTTCGCCGCATGCGTCTTGAGGAACTTGCCCGGGCACGCCGAGTCGACGCAGAGCGGCGACGGCGCGCGATCATCGAGACCCAAAAGCAAGAGGCGCAGCGCAACTTCAACCGCCGGGTCCAATGGGGTTGGGCCGAAATCGCACGGCGAGAGCAGGAGAGGCAGCGACAGTCCAGGCCGAACTCGCCGGTCACTCCCATGCAGCTCCCGCGCAACAGTCGCGTTCGGTAGCGGGCGAGTTCTGGTGAGGACCACACCGCTGACCGAGGTCGACCGGCAGCGTCAGCGCATCCGACTTGTCGCCCGGCAGATCGAGACCGCCCTTGCACACCGGCCCGGTTCTGTTCCCCCGTGGTCGCCGTGGAGTCCGTTGCAGGTGTGCGACAGATTGGGCGCGGGTCCGGTCCTGCTGGCCGACGCCGGGCAGCTCGACGCCATCGAAGCGTTCGCCCGGCTGTGGCTCGCCCTGCTGCCCGAATCCGAGGGCGCGTACTGGTCAGACCCCGACGACACACCGCCGCCCGCTGTTGAGAGGTAGACCATGTTCAAAGTGTTGAAGCCGTGCATCGTGCCCCAGCCCAACGGCACCGCCCGCTCGTACCGCAGACACGGTGAAGTGATCGACGTGCCCAACGCTGACGACGCCGACCGACTCATCAAAGGCGGCTTCATCGCCCACGTCACCGACTGACGTGCCCCATCTCCGACACGTCCAACGGCAGCGACCGACGCACATCAGCGGTGCCACGCCTGCCAGTGTCACCAATGCCGACCGGGCGCAACGCGTCGCCCGTGCCATCGTCGCCGACGCCAAACGCGGTGCAGCCATGAGCACCAACGTCGAACAACACCTAGCAGGTGTCGGGTCGATCCAGCTGAAAACCGTTGTGCTGCAACTATTCCACGCACTCGCGGAAACGTATGCGGCCCAACGGAACAGCGCCGGTGACTGAACGTCCGCCGACCCCCGCTGTCCCGCAACGCATCCCCGTGCACCCGGGGTAGGGTGTCACGCGTGACCCGCCGTCCTGAGCCGCAACGCCCCGCGCGGGTCTTTACGCCTGCTCAGAAAAAGCAACAATACCTGAGCCGGAAACCGCTGCCAGGCAACGACTCCCGAGCACCGGCCGGCGATGCCAACCACGCTGCACCGCAACGGGTTCCGCGCCGTGCCGATCACGTCCAGCAAACTCGCCGAGGGTGCCTGACGCTGGTACAGTGGTCGCCATGAGCGCAGGCAGGCAACGGGTCTGGTGGGACGGCGTCTCCTGCGAGGTCGTGACCGAACATGACATTCTGCTGGCCGGTCTGGGTGCGCGACTCGACGAGGCCCGCGCCATTCTGCGCGCAGTGGTCGACGAGGCGAGACAAGTGGTGCGGGACGCTGCCGAATCCGGAATGTCGGATCGCGCCATCGCCGCGACCGTGGGCGTTCACCGCGCCACCGTGAAGGCGTGGAAAACGTCGCCGCCCAACAGTGTTGCCGACGCCCGATGACCGTCCAGACCGGCGAAACCAGCGCCCGCGACCTGGCCAGCCAACGGCTTATGCTGGCCCGCACGGTTGCCCGTCAAGCCGCTGAGACGGCGGTGCGTGCCCGCCGGTTCGCTGTGCAGGCCGCACGGGATGCCAGCCGCGCCGGGTTCACGCCCGACGAGATCGCCCGCGTCCTGCGGGTCAGTAACGGCACCGTCGCGCGATGGATCGCCTGACCTCCCCGGCCTGTCGGGCCGCGTGTCGCGTCTGTCGGAATGTCGTGGCAGGCGCGGACGTTGACAGGTACAGTGGATTTCCAGAAGCTCACAGTTCGCGGAAATGGTGCGCTGAAAGTTGCGGCCTCACGGCCCCGACCGACCGGCCCGCCCGAGTACCCGATATTTCTGGTGAGTTCTGATTCCCGTTGCCTCCCAACAGTTCCCGCGTCATGCGGGAAGCGTTGGGCTAGAACTGATTCCACACCATTAGGAGAACCCGTGAAGTTCGCCGCTGAAGAGTTGCGCGCCATGAACGCGCATGAAGCCGTTGGTCGGCTCGCCGAAGTCGACCTCAAAATCGGATCCCTCGAAAGTAAGCACCGTCGAAGCGAATCCGATGAGGCGGAGATCGATGACCTGCGTGGTCAGCACCGGCAGCTGGAAAACCATCTTGGTCGTCTCCGGTTCGCCGAGGCGCAGCGTACCGGCGACCCCCGGTACGCGGTTGAAGGCACAGACGGCGGTGTCCGCCGCCTGGACGGCACAGTGGTCCGCGAACCGGCGCACCGCGACGACCAGCCCAGCGACCAGTTGAGCGGCCTACGGTCCACCGCGCTGCGCCGACTCGACGGCTGCACCCGCGACGGCACAATGGCTGCCGACGCCGCGACCATCTACGAGAAGTTGATCGGCACCGGCAGCACGACCGAGCGCACATGGATGGCCCGCTATATCGACGCCGCTGGATCGCCTGACTACCTGTCTGCGTTCGCCAAAAAGTTGGCCGATCCCGAAGGTGCCCGCGACAGGTTCAGCAACGCCGAGGTGGCGGCGGTGCGGAAAGTGCATGAAGTCAACGAAACCCGCGCCATGTCGCTCACCGACTCTGCGGGTGGGTTCACGGTTCCGGCCCAGCTGGACCCGGCTATCCTGTTGTCCAGCAACGGATTTATCAACCCGATCCGCGAAATGGCAAGGGTGGTACAGGTTACCGGCGACGTGTGGCACGGCGTGACCAGCGCCGGGGCGTCAAGCCGTTGGGCGGCTGAAGCTTCCGAAGCCAACGATGACTCGCCCACCCTGGCGCAACCGGCAATCCCGGTACACCGGGGTGACTGCTTCGTGCCGTACAGCGTCGAAATCGAAGGTGACGGTGCAGGGTTCGTCACCGAGATCAGCCGGGTGATGATCGAAGCCATCGACGACCTGTGGGCGACAGCGTTTGTCACCGGCGACGGATCTGGTGAGCCACTAGGGTTTGTGACCGCGTTGGTCGCGGCGGGCGGCTCCGTCATCGTGTCCGGCGACGGGTCGGAGGCGCTGGCCAACGGTGACCCGGTGAAAATGCAGAATGCGCTTCCCCCTAGGGCGCAAGCCAATTCGGCGTGGGCCATGAACCTGTCCACCCTCAACACGCTGCGACTGGCCGAGACAAGCAACGGTAGTTTATTGTACCCGTCGCTGCACAACGACACGCCAACACTGCTGGGCCGCAGAGTGTTTGAGATCTCCACCATGGATGGCGTAGTGAACGCCGCCGCGACGGAAGCCAACTACCTGATCGCCCTGGGAGATTGGTCGCGGTTCGTGATCGCGGACCGGGTGGGCACGCGGGTCGAGATCGTGAGCCACCTGGTCGGCGCAAACCGACGTCCCACCGGCCAGCGCGGGTTCTACGCTTGGTTCCGCACTGGCAGTGGGGTTTTGACGCCCAACAGCTTCCGGTTGCTGAACGTGCCGACCGCCGCATAGACGTGGGAAGCCGTTGCCGTAGGGCCTGATTGAACCCATATGCGGCAACGGTTTCCGGCTCTCGCGAGCTACGCCGACAGCTCGCGGTCGAGTCACCGCCGTCCCGGTCTGGGGGTCCGTATGCATCCCTCCAGGCCGGGGCGACGGTCACCCTTGAAACGTCGCCGCCCGCGCCGGGTTCCTATCCCCCGGCGCGGGTGTGCGACCTCAAACATTTTGGGGAAGAACGTGAACCGAGCAGAAGTGCTGGCCCGGCAGATCGCTGGTCAGCGTATCGACGTGTTCGATGAACGCTGCGGTCACTGCCACCGGCCCAGCGTGTATTCGCGAGAAACCGACCGATACAGCCACGTTGACGGCAGCGACAACATACCGTGTTGGGTGGCAATCACATCCGGCCAGCCAGCATTGGAACATGTTGTGAGTCAATGTGACTCACCAACCCGTCGCCGTGCGCATTGCGCCGCGTGACAACCCGACCGTAACCCTGTTGAAAGGTGAACCCATTGTGGCGCAACGCCGAAAGTACATCACGATTCTGGAAGCCGCCGAGTATCTGGGCGTGACCAAGCGAACCATTCGCACGATGATCGCCGATGGGCGTCTCAAAGCCTATCGGTCCGGTCATCGCCTGGTGAGGCTCGACCTCGCCGACGTGGACGCGGTGCTCAAGCCGTTCGGCGGTGCCGTGAGCGACTAAGCGCGCATTCCACGTGCCTCACAGTTTCCACACAAACGGCGTCCCATCGTGGGCGGCGTCCAACGATCAGCGCATGGACATCAACGCAGTCATCACCCTGTTCGCCGTGTTGGGTCTCGGATGCGCGGTCGGCGGTTTCTGGCCACCGGTGCGCTGAGGGCACGCCCATCGCGGCTCTGCCGCGTCGAACGTCGTCGACCATGCGCACACACGCGGACAGGTCGGTTGGTCAGCCAGGCGCGCGCTGAGCGCTGGGAATCGTCGTCACAGCGCCAGCAGGCGCACCACCTCGGCGTCATCCAGGTCGTCCACGTCGACAAACGGGTAGCGGTCAGCGACACGCTGCCGCATCAAGATCAGAATATGGTCGCGGCGCTGCTCGGGGAGGTCCGGCCAGGTCTCCATGGGTGACCATGGTACGCCGGTGAAACACGTTGGTACAGATTGTGTTTCGTCCGATATCCGGCATTGCATTCCGAAAACCGGAATACTCGTCCACCACGGTGCCGTCTATCGGGAGGGCACTGGGGATTTTTCCCAATCGGCTTAGCCGATGGCGTTTGCCAGGTCAGATAATGCGCAGCACGGTGTGCATAGTTTCCGCTGCTCAAATGCTCGAAAGCACGGCGCAAACTTGAACACAATGCACTAATACGTGACCTGGCTCACGGTCTCGCTGAACATCCTTACAGACCACAACGCCAACCCGAGCCTGGAGGAACCGCTATGACGACCACGATGGACAAACCGCCGGAGGCGGAGGCGCCCAAGCGCCGCGACCGTACCCACTGGCTCTACATCGCGGTGATCATCGCGGTGGTCGCCGGTGTCGGGGTCGGCATTTTCGCGCCAGAGGTCGGCAAGAGCGTCGGTGTGCTGGGCACCATGTTCGTCGCGCTGATCAAGATGATGATCGCCCCGGTCATCTTCTGCACGATCGTGTTGGGCATCGGGTCGGTACGCAAGGCCGCGACCGTCGGCAAGGTCGGCGGTCTGGCCTTCGTGTACTTCCTGGTGATGTCCACCTTCGCGCTGGCCATCGGCCTGGTCGTGGGAAACCTGCTGCACCCCGGCAGCGGCTTGAACCTCACCGAGAGTTCGGGCAAGGGCGCCGAACTGGCCGAGAAGGCCCACGAATCCGGTGGTCTGCTCGACTTCGTCCAGGGGATCATCCCGACGTCGCTGTTCTCGGCGCTCACCGAGGGCAGCGTGCTGCAGGCACTGTTCGTCGCTCTGCTGGTCGGTTTTGCGCTGCAGGGCCTGGGCTCTGCCGGTGAGCCGATCCTGCGCGGTATCGAGCACCTGCAGAGGCTGGTGTTCAAGGTGCTCGTCATGATCCTGTGGCTGGCCCCGATCGGTGCATTCGGTGCGATCGCCAACGTCGTCGGCCAGACCGGTTGGGCCGCGGTCGGGCAGCTGATGGCGCTGATGCTCGGCTTCTATCTGACCTGCACGATCTTCGTGTTCGGGGTGCTCGGATCCCTGCTGCGGGTCGTCTCGGGCGTGTCCATCTTCAAGCTGGTGCGCTACCTGGCCCGCGAATACCTGCTCATCGTCTCGACGTCCTCGTCGGAGTCGGCGCTACCCCGCCTGATCGCCAAGATGGAGCACCTCGGTGTCGATCGCTCCACCGTCGGCGTCGTGGTCCCCACCGGTTACTCGTTCAACCTGGACGGTACTGCGATCTACCTGACGATGGCGTCGCTGTTCATCGCCGGCGCCCTCGGTGACCCGTTGACCGTCAGCGAGCAGATCGGCCTGCTGGTGTTCATGATCGTCGCCTCCAAGGGGGCCGCGGGAGTCACCGGAGCCGGACTGGCCACGCTGGCCGGCGGGCTGCAGGCGCACCGGCCCGACCTGCTCGACGGCGTCGGCCTGATCGTCGGCATCGACCGCTTCATGTCCGAGGCGCGGGCATTGACCAACTTCTCCGGCAACGCGGTGGCCACGCTCCTGGTGGGGTCGTGGACCAAGACCATCGACAAGGACAAGGTGAACAACGTTCTGGCGGGTCAGGATCCGTTCGACGAACTCACCATGCTGGACAGCGATCACGGCTCACGCGCTGACGAGCCGCCGCAGGCGAAGGTCCCTGCGACGGTGTAGAGCGCGTCTCCCGCCGAGAGTACGGTTTCTGACGATTTCAGCTCGAAATCCGTCAGAAACCGTACTTTCGGTCTTTCAGCCGGTGCAGTCCAGCGAGACCGAGATCGTCTGGCGGACCACCACTTCGATCACACCCCGGCCGCCGTCATGGCGACCGTGTCCGTCGTCGTCGATGAACTCGGTCTGCTGCTGGGGATTGCGGATGTCGGTGACGACGCACTCACCGATCGGCTTGCTGCCGATCCGGTCGATGTTGACGTAGTAACCGGCCAGTTCGAGCTGTTCGATGACTTCCCAAGGGTTCTGCTGATCGGCTGCGGCCGGACCGGCCGGGCCGTATACGGCGCCGAGTAGAGCGGCGAGTACCCATGCTGTGCGCATGCCGCGCCTCCGTCTACCCCGGCCCACTCCTCATATCGCCGGTATCGGGTGAGACGTTTCGCGGTCGACAACTACTCTCAGCGTTCGGCGCGCTGGTAGGCGGTGACGACGGCGGCGCCGCCCAGCCCGATGTTGTGCTGCAGCGCCGCGGTGACACCGTCGACCTGACGCTTGTCGGCGGTACCGCGCAATTGCCAGGTCAGCTCACTGCACTGCGCCAGGCCCGTCGCGCCGAGGGGGTGGCCCTTGGAGATCAGCCCGCCGGACGGATTGACGACCCACCGGCCGCCGTAGGTGGTGTCATTGTCGTCGATCAGCTTGGGCGCCTCACCCGGCCCGCACAGTCCGAGCGCTTCGTAGAGCAACAGCTCGTTGGCCGAGAAGCAGTCGTGCAGTTCGATCACCTGGAAGTCCTCGGGACCCAGCCCGGACTGCTGGTAAACCTGTTGGGAGGCTTGAACATTCATATCGTGGCCGATGACGTTCGCGGCGCTGCCGTCGAAGGTCGACGCGAAGTCGGTGGTCATCGCCTGTCCGACGATTTCGACTGCCTGCCCGGCCAGGTCGTGTTCGGTGACGTAGTCCTCACTGACAAGCACCACCGCCGCGGACCCGTCCGAGGTCGGCGAGCACTGCAGCTTGGTCAGCGGGTCGGAGATCATCTTGGCGCCGAGGATGTCGTCGAGGGTGTACTCGTCCTGGAACTGTGCGTACGGATTGTTCACCGAATGCTTGTGGTTCTTGTGGCCGATCTTCGCAAAATGCTCAGCGGTGGTGCCGTACTTCTTCATGTGCTCGCGGCCGGCGGCGCCGAACATCCACGGCGCCACCGGAAACTGCATCTCATCGATCTCGTTGAGCGCCAAGATGTGTCGCTTCATCGGCGACTCGCGGTCATCGGCTCCACCGCCCAGCGAGCCCGGCTGCATCTTCTCGAAGCCCAGAGCGAGCACACAGTCCGCCAAGCCGCCGCGAATGGCCTGGGCGCCGAGGTACAGCGCCGTCGATCCGGTCGAACAGTTGTTGTTGACGTTGACGATCGGGATGCCCGTCATCCCGAGTTCGTAGAGCGCCCGTTGTCCCGACGTCGAATCGCCCGAGCAGTACCCGACGTAGCCCTGCTGGATCTCGCTGTAGTCGATGCCGGCGTCCTGCAACGCCTTGGTGCCCGATTCGTTGGCCATCTGGGGGTAGTCCCAGCCCTCGCGTCGACCCGGCTTCTCGAATTTCGTCATGCCGACGCCGACGACGAACACTCGATTTCTGGCGTTGCCCATGGGTGTCCCCTACCTTCGCTGCTCTGCGGTCCATCACCGTACCGCGCCAGATCAGCCGTACTGCAGCCACCAGTTGTGCAGCTCCTCGAGGTCCGGCCCCTGGGCGTCGGCGAGCAACAGGTTCTCGTCGTTGGTCCAGACGACGTCGGGTCTGTCGTTGTAGGTGCCGCAGGCGATCTGGCCGGCAACTTGATCGGGGGTCTCGGTGTAGTGCCATGTCGTCGGGGAGTCGACACCGCTTCCCGGGCACTCCAACAACTCGGAGTTCACCCTGACGGCTTCGCCGAAGCCTGCGTCGAGTGCGGATGGGTCCCCGAACAGCGAGTACCTGGTGCTCTGCGGGCCGCCCGGAGTGGTTGCCGGACCGCAGTCCACCGTGGCCAGTGCCGTGCCGGCCGGGGGACTGATCGGCTCGCAGTTCGAGCTGTCGTGGCCGGCCGACAACAGCGCCATCAACTGGCCGTCGTAGGAGGCGGTCGGCGGTGGCGGTGCTGCGGTGGTGGTCCTGGTGCGACGGGTCGGTTCACTGGAGGTGGTGGGCCCCGACGGGCTACTGGTGGGGGTGGCCATCGGTTGAGGTGCCGCGTCGTCCGGCTTGAGCATCCACCAGATGCCGAGTCCGCTCACGGCGACGACGAACACGGCTGCCACCGAGAGGAGCACGATCAGTGGGGCTTTGGAACCGCCGCTGCCAGGTGGCGGGGGCGGCGGACCCCAACCC
>NZ_JBAUJR010000344.1:0-15657 GCF_049683935.1 Mycobacterium sp.
GGCCACACCGGTGCCGATGAGCGTGCTGACGGTGTCGGCGGCGTCCTCGGGTGCGGTACCGGCAACCAGGTTCAGCGCCCACCGGATGCGGGCCGCCACGTCCGCACCGGCCACGTAGAACCCGCGATGCGCACCCATCTCGGCGGCGCCGACCGCACGATCCAGCGACGCCGCGAGCGTGTTGCCGTCGATACCCGAACTCACCGCGGCCGCAATCGCAGCGGCCCCGGCAATCGCGATCCCGGTGTTGTGAGTGACGAAGCTGACCGCCTCCACAGCGTCGACCAGGCGGCCCAGATCGGCAGCGGGAGTGGCGATCCCGACAGGAGCAATCCGCATGGCGGCCCCGTTGGTGTCACCCCACCGACCTGATCGATTCGTCGCCGAACCCGTTTCAAACCGCTCGAGGGCTTTCAGCGTCGACGGCCCGAGGAGGTCGAGCGAACCGCTGGCCGCCATGCGCTCCTGCCATGCCAGGAGTCGCTCGGCCAGCAGCTGCGGATCGACCCGCCCGCCACCTTCGACCAGCAGGCGCCCGACGATGACCGCCTGATCGGTGTCGTCGGTGACCCGGCCGGCCGGCAGCCCGGCGCTGATCTCGTTGTCCGGCGGACCCGGCTCGAAACCCGTCAGCACCCCGTAGCGCGCCCGTACCACCTCCCGCGGAAGGTACTGAGTCGGCATCCCCATCGCGTCACCCACCGCCAAGCCGACCAGGACCCCGTGCGCGCGATCACACGCTGCGGCGGGTGACGCCGACGCGCTCACGGGGCCGTTCCGTA
Source organism: Mycobacterium sp. (assembly GCF_049683935.1). Taxonomy (GTDB): domain Bacteria; phylum Actinomycetota; class Actinomycetes; order Mycobacteriales; family Mycobacteriaceae; genus Mycobacterium. Next base: position 783 of record NZ_JBAUJR010000344.1, read on the forward strand.
GCTGTGTTCGATTCGAAAGTGTGTGGGCTGAAGCAAACTGGTCACGAACTCGATTACCGCACCTGAGGCGTCGTAAATGGTGTGCTCGGTCTTGAGGAAGGCCTCGCCAGCGGAACGGCCGAGCAGTTCGGCGTCCTCGGTCCCCAGTACCGCGACACCGATCGACTCCCGTCCACCGGCCGCTACCAAACCATGCGCTTCCATTGTGGCAGCCAGGGATTCGTCGACCAGCCCGGTTGCCACCACGGTTTCCAGAGACGAGCGCCACGGCACCCGACTGCGCTCCAGGGAGATGGACTCACCCGCAGCTGTCATGCGAACCCGATCGACGACGAGGAACTCAGCGCTCGGCAACGACAGCCGCGCGGCCAACGCAGGCATTTCCACTTTGCCCAGCGCCAATAACCGGGCCGACGTCGAGACACCCTTCGTGGCGAAGGCCCGCGACCAGCTCGACGCGTCACTGAGCGGGTCCCCGTCGAAGTTAACGAACGAACCCGAACCAGTCAGTGTCTCGATCAGACCGTCCTGCTGCAACCTCGACAACGCCTGCCGGATCGTTCCGCGGCTCACCTCGAATTCCTGCGCTAGCTCCATCTCACCCGGCAGCCGGCCACTCGGCGGTATCTCACCGAGGCGGATCCGCTCGGCAAGCGCGCTCGCGATCTGGCGGTACTTCGCGGCAGCCATTTAGCTCCCCATATCTGTATAGACAGATCGCATCTGTCTGGTCAGATTAGGCGCGCAGCTCACAAACCGCAAGATCAGAGGAGGGCTGGATACTCTGCGCCGGGGTCCCGCTGGAATTCTGAATTCCGTGCCGACATCGTTCCCCGCCGACCGCCCTGTGCGTCAGTACTCGTCGGTCGATGTCAGAGAGGATGCCGCACGCCAGAGTCGGCTCGCGTTGTCATCGTCAAGCGCATATTGTGCGACTCCACTGGCACGACCGAGGTTCTCGGGGCGTTCGGTCACCACGTCGGCTTCGTTGTTGTTCTCGAAGTATCTGCCTCCGATCCCCTCGAGCAGCGGTGACGCTGCCAGCAGAACCGATGTCGCCGCACCCTGGTGCACAGATTTCTGAAACTCTTCAGGAGTGCGTAACCCGCCGGTGTGCTTTTGGAGGCCGGTGGCTATCGCGCCCGGATTGAGTGCGTTGGAGACGATTCCGTCATCTGCCCACCGTGTAGTGACCTCGACAGCCAGTAGTACGGTCGACGTCTTCGACTGACCGTACGCGGTCATCGGATCGTAGGGTCGAAACCGGTAATGAAGGTCGTCGAACACGACTGGCGAGAACAGGTGTCCCGTGGAGCTGACCGACACCACGCGAGCGCCGCCGGCCGAGCCGAGAGCCTCCCGGAGTCCCACGACGAGCGCGAAGTGGCCGAGGAAGTTGCTCGCGAATTGCATCTCACATCCCAGTGCATTGCGCTGCAACTCGGGCAGCGCCATGACTCCGGCGTTGTTGACCAGGATGTGAAGCGGCCCGTGCCACGCCCGGGCGAAGGCAGAGACCGACTCCAGATCCGAAAGGTCCAGCGGCGCAGTCGCGATGGCGTTGCTTCCGGTGGTTTGCCGTAGCTCCTCGGAGACCCTTTTGCCTGCATCGAGTCGACGGACCCCCAGCACAACCTCTGCACCGGCCGCTGCCAGTGCGCGGGCGGTCTCCACACCCAGTCCGCTGGTTGCGCCTGTGACCACAGCCCGCTTCCCGGTGAGGTCGACACCGTGGATCACTTCGTCGGCCGTCGACTCGAACCCGAATGGCGTCGTTATCTTCTGCATCGCGCTCGGTCCTGTCGTAGATGTAAAGCAGCCGACTCCCGCCGAGTGGACGGTGACAGCAAGTTCGGGAGATCAGAGGCCGAGCTCACTGAGTCCTGGGTGATCGGCCGGCCGGACGCCGCTGATGGCCCAGTGGAACTTTCGGTCGGATTCTTCGATCGGCAGGTCGTTGATGCTGGCGTGTCGCCATCTCATCAGACCGCTGTCGTCGAACCGCCAGTTCTCATTGCCGTAGGCACGGAACCATCGATGGTGTGCGTCGTGATACTCGTAGCAGAACCGCACGGCGATCCGGTTCCCGTCGTGTGACCACAGTTCCTTGATCAATCGGTAATCCAGTTCGCGCTCCCACTTGTCGGTGAGAAACGCGATGATTCCGACACGGCCTTCGATGAACGTGGACCTGTTGCGCCACCAGCTGTTCTCGGTGTAAGCCTGTGCGACCGTTGCAGGGTTCCGCGAGTTCCAACTGTCCTCAGCCATGCGCACTTTCAGTGCGGCGGTCTCGATAGTGAAGGGAGGCTGGGGCGGTCTGGCGGCCACGGGCCGGGTCAGTTCGACGTCGCGGCGGCCAGGGCCCGCGGCATGAAATCGCGGATGTACCCGCTGATCTCTTCACCGTGGGTCTCCAGCGCGAAGTGGCCGGCGTCGAGGAGGTGGAATTCGCCGTTGGGGAAGTCGCGGCGGAATGCTTCCGCGCCGGGGGCGCCGAAGATTTCGTCGTTCTTGCCCCAGGTGACCAGCAGCGGAGGCTGGTGGGTGCGGAAGTACTCCTGGAAGGCGGGGTAGCCGTCGAGGTTGAACTGGTAGTCCCAGAACAGCTGTAGCTGGATGGCGTCGTTGTCCTTGCGGTCCAGGCCTAGTTGGTCGAGCTGCCAGGTCTCGGGTGCGATCCGGTCGAGCCGATCGGCCGGCACGCCGTGGGTGTACTGCCAGTACGTGGTTTCCGGGGTGAACTTCTCGCGAACCTCTTCTTCGTTGGCGGCGCGGTCCTTGGCGTGGGCGAACAGGATGTCCCAGAACGGCGTGAAGCCCTCCATGTAGGCGTTGCCGCTCTGGGTGATCAGCGCGGTGATCCGTTCGGGTCGACGACTGGCGATTTGAAGACCGATGGGGGCGCCGTAGTCGTGGATGTACAGGGCGAACCGGCCGAGACCGAGGTGATCGATCAGTCCTTCGGTGATCTCGGTGAGACGGTCGAAGCTGTAGGTGAACTGGGTCGTCGTCGGCATCGCCGAGCGGCCGAAACCGATGTGATCGGGCGCCACCAGGTGGTACTCGTCAGCCAGGGAGTTGATCAGGTTGCGGAACATGTGGGAGCTGGACGGAAAGCCGTGCAACAACAGCAACGTCGGCTTGTTCGGATCGCCGGCCTCTCGGTAGAACACCTCGAGTCCGTCGATCTTGACTGTGCGGTACCGGGTGGCAAATGGACTCATGGGGGTCACCTATTCGGAAGCTGCCGTCACGTGCTCGGGCCTGCAAGGCAGTGTGCGTGGTGTGCGTGTCGGCGTCGCCGACTCACAAGAGCTGACCACGTAGCCAGGCCGGCGCGAATCCTGGATGAACCCCAGTTGTTGGGAGCGGAGAGTCCGGCGTACCGCTGTCGCGATGCGCTGGACGGATCTAGTGTCATTGCTCAGCAGGCGACACCGCGGAGTGGGCCTCTCGGCGGTCTGCATCAGTGATGGGCGTAGGGAAACGCGTTGACCGAAATTCGGACGGACCCTCCCGGCGTAGCCGGTGCCCTCGTCGGCCGGGCCGCGGAGTGCGCGATGCTCGACAAGCTCGCGGCCGACATCCGAGACGGCTTCAGCGGCGCGTTGGTCTACATCGGTGAACCCGGCGTCGGCAAGACCCGGCTTTTGCAGTACATGGCGGAATCGGCCACCGAAGTCACGATCCTGTGGATAGTCGGCGCGCAATCGGAGTTGCGGTTGGGCTTCGCGGCACTGCACCGGCTGCTCCTGCCCCATCTCGATCGTCTGGACAGGCTGTCGGGCCCGCACCGCACCGCGCTGGAGGTGACGTTCGGCCTCACCGAGGGGCCGACACCGGACCGCTTCGTGGTGAGCCTGGCCGCCTTGGCGCTGGTGTCCGACGTCGCCGCGGAACGCCCGGTGGTCTGCCTGATCGACGATGCCCAATGGTTGGACCAGGAATCGCTGGCAGTGCTGGGATTCATCGGGCGACGCCTGTACGCCGACCCCATCGGCATGGTGTTCAGCGCCCGAGAACATGCCGGAGACCTGACAGCGCTGGAGGGCTTGACGACCCGACGGATCGCTGCACTGGATCCGGGCTCGGCCCGCACCCTCCTCGACGAGTCCGTGTCCGGACCACTGGATCCGCGAGTTTCAGCGCGCGTGATCGACGAGACGGGCGGCAACCCCCTGGCGATGCTGGAACTACTCGGCGAACTCAGCGCCGAACAGTTGGCCGGACGGTTCCCCTTGCCGCGCCGCCTTCCGGTCGGACATCGGGTCGACGTCCATTTCCTGGCCCAGGTCGCCACGCTGCCACCGGAGGCGCGCACCGTTCTCCTCGTGGCTGCGGCCTGCGTCGACGAGAAGCCATCGACGGTGTGGCGCGCCGGGGCACTGCTGGGCGTAGCCGCGGCGGCGGCCAATCACGCTGTGCAGCAGGGGATCGTGACCCTGGAGCCGCGCATCGCATTCCGCCATCCCCTCATCCGTTCGGCGGTGTACGACGGTGCGACCCCCCAGGAGCGCCAGCGTGTGCATGACGCGCTCGCCACGGTGGCCCATCGTGACGGCGAGGACGACCAGGCTGCCTGGCACCGAGCGGCGGCTGTGACGACTCCGGAAGAGACGGTCGCCGCCGACCTGCAGGCCTCGGCGGAGCGCGCCCAGCGCCGGGGCGGCTACACCATGCAGGCGGCGTTCTTGACCCGCGCCGCTGAGTTGACACCCGACACCAGAGACCGTGCGCTGCGGTACCTGGCTGCAGCGCACGCGTACCTGGCGGGCGGTGACGGCCCACTGGCCGAGGCAATGCTGGATCTGGCGACTCCGGGACTCGACAACGCCGGCATGCACGTTGCGGTGCAACGACTGCGCGCAGCGATCGCGGTGTTCTTCTCCCGGCACAAAGACGCCCCGGCCATCCTTTTGGATGCGGCGACGAAGGTCGCCCCGACCGACGTGTCCCTGGTCCGACAGATTCTGTTCGATGCCATGCAGGCCGCGATCGTCGCCCGCCAATACACCGCCGGCACGACCCTCACCGAGGTGGCGCACGCGGTGCTGGGTGCGCAGCGGGACCCGCGGCGGCCGCCAGGCGGCAACGACCTGCTTCTGGACGGGTTCGCCATTCGAATCGCCCGGGATTACGCCGATGCGGTCCCGCTGCTGCGTTCCGCGGTGGCGATGATGTTCACCGACGAGGCCGCCGCTCACGTCGACATCCCGTCAGCGATTCTGGGATGGTTCGCTGCCGACGACGTATGGGACGACGACGGTCGCCGGGCGATGTTCGAACGCGCCCAAGCCATCGAGCGCCGTCAGGGGGCGCTGGCCGCGATGCGGATCACCCTTGCTGGGCTGTCGACGAGCCAGGCCTGGGCAGGACAGATGACCGATGCCGAGAACAGCTACGGCGAGGCCGCCGAGATCTCGGCGCTGATCGGGGTGCCGCCGGGGGCGACGACCGGGGTGCTGCTGGAAGTGCGCGCCTGGCAGGGACGCGAAACCGAGAGCCGCGCGGTGGCAGCGTCGACCGCCGATTGGGGTCGTCAGAAAGGAGCCTCGATTCTGGAGATCTTCGCGCTGATGGGTCTGACCGTGCTGGAACTCGGGCTGGGCCGCTACCCGGAGGCGCTCCGATGCGGATTGCAGATACTCCACGATGACCCGCCGGGCTTCGGGAACCGAGTGCTGCCCGAGGTCGTCGAGGCCGGCGTGCGCGGTGGAGACCGAGGTGCCGCCGAGGTGGCGCTGGCGCGGCTGACCGAACGCGCCACCATCGCGGCCACCCCGTGGGCGCTGGGTCTGTTGGCGAGGTCACGGGCGTTGATGGCGGCCGACTCTGACGCCGAGATGTACTACCTGGAGGCCATCACGCAGCTGGCCGGTACCGCGGTGCGCACCGAACTCGCGCGTGCGCATCTGCTCTACGGCGAGTGGCTACGCCGTAGGAAACGTCGCCGCGACGCACAGGTGCAGTTGCGCACGGCCTATGACATGTTCACCGCGATGGGAGCCGCCGCGTTCGCCGGCCGCACAGGTGCCGAGCGGCGTGCCGCCGGCGAGACGACGGCTGATGCTCTGCGAGCAGACAACCCGTTCGGCCTGACACCGCAGGAGGCTAAGGTGGCACGCCAGGCTGGCGCGGGTGCGACCAACGCCGAGATCGCCAGTCGACTGTTCATCACGACATCCACCGTGGAGTACCACCTCAGCAAGGTCTTCCGAAAACTGGGCGTGACGTCGCGACGCCAACTCGCGTCCGCCCTCGCCGGCGGCCTGGTGGGGCATGCCGGCGGCATCACGTCAGCGTCACCCGAGTGACTGACTGGGGTCTTCCCAGGATTCGCCGGCGACGGCGCTGTGCTGTGCTGGCGGAACCCCGCGCTGTGCGCGGCGGCCGGCGCCCCGGCAACCCCCATCGTGTTGAAAGGCGATCGCCATGCCCTTCATCTCCGTCGACGTCGAGAACACAGGAGACATCGATCTCTACTACGAAGACCGCGGCGACGGACAGGCCGTCGTCCTGGTCGATGGCTTTCCCCTCGACGGGCATGCGTGGGAGAAGCAGGTTTCCGTATTGCTGGCCGCCGGATATCGCGTGATCACCTACGACCGCCGCGGATTCGGCCGCTCCGGAGACGCAACCTTCGGCTATGACTACGACACGTTCGCCGCGGACCTCAACACCTTGATCGAAGTCCTCGACGTGACCGACGTGGCACTGGTCGGATTCTCGATGGGCACCGGGGAAGTCGGCCGCTACCTGGCTACCTATGGGCCGGCCAGGGTCGACAAGGCGGTTTTCATCGCTGCCGTGCAGCCTTACCTGCTGCGAACCGACACCAACCCGGAAGGCCTGGACGGCAGGGTCTTCGCCTCGGCGCTGGCAGCCGCGGTGAAAGACCGCTATGCCTTCCTTCATCAGTTCTATGCCGACGTCTACAACACCGACCAGACACTGGGCACCCGCATCAGCTTCGATGTCGTCGAAAGCTCCTGGCAGGTGGCGTGTTCGGGGTCGGCGTACGCGTCGGTCGCCGCGATGATCACGTGGACCACCGACTTTCGGACCGATGTCGCCAAGATCGCCGGATACGACATCGACATCTTGATCGTCCACGGAACCCACGACCGGATCCTGCCGATCGACGCCACAGCGCGCCCGTTGCACGCACTGCTTCCCCGTGCCGAATACGTCGAGATCCCCGGTGCGCCCCACGGTTTGCTCTGGACCTACGCCGAGGACATCAACCGCGATCTACTGGCGTTCCTCGCCCCTGAACCCGGTCGGCAGAGACCCTCGCACACTGAAGGAGCATCCTGGTGAGCAAGCATTACGGCGCCATCGCGTTCACCGAAGCGGTCCGCGACGTCCAGCGAGACCACGGCAGCCACGCCTTCTACGACCGCAAACGCGTTCAAGGCACGGCAGTGCCAGGCACTGACGCGCTCACCGAGGACGAGAAGGACTACCTCGCCGAGCGGGACAGCTTCTACCTGGCGACCGTCAGCGAAACCGGCTGGCCCTACGTCCAATTCCGTGGCGGTCCAATCGGTTTCCTGCGCGTCGTCGACGACCACACCGTCGGCTGGGCCGACTTCCGCGGCAACCTGCAGTACATCAGCACCGGCAATGTCGCCGGCGACAACCGGGTCGCCCTGATCGCCATGGACTACCTCCACCGGCGCCGACTGAAGATCTACGGCCACGCCCGCATCGTCGCCGCCGATCAGGATCCCACCCTGGTCGGGAGCTTCGCCGATCCCGCTTACGACGCCGTCGTCGAGCGCGTCGTTCTGGTCACCGTTGAGGCCTTCGACTGGAACTGTCCCCAACACATCACCGAGCGGTTCACCGTGGAAGAACTCGACACATACCTCGCTCCGCTGCGCGGTCAACTCGCCGCGCTGCACGCCGAGAACGCTCAGCTACGCGAGAAGCTCGCCCGCGGTGAGTAGTTCGCCGAGAGAGGAGACCGTGATGGCGACACTGACGTCGGTGAACGTCGGCATGCCCAGAGATGTCGAATGGAACCAGCGCACCGTGTACACGGGTGCGTGGAAACAACCGGTGACCGGGCCGCGGATGGTGCGTCGGCTCAACGTCGACGGAGACGGCCAAGGTGACCTCGGCGGTCACGGAGGAGAGAACCGCGCCGTCCTGGTCTACCAACTCGACTCCTACCGGCACTGGGCCCGGGTGTTCGACCGTGACGACCTGGCGCCAGGGCTGTTGGGGGAGAACCTCACCGTCGACGGGCTGCCGGACGACGAGGTGTGCATCGGCGACCGCTACCGGATTGGGCAGGCGGTCTTGGAGGTCACCCAACCGCGGGTCACCTGCTACCGCGCCGGCATGCGCATCGGCGAACCCCGGATGGCGGCATTGCTGGTCGCACACGGGCGACCTGGCTTCTACTGCCGGGTGATCACCGAAGGTGAGGTCGAAGCCGGCCAGGAGATCGTCAAGGTCAGCTCCGGTCCTGAGAGCGTGTCGGTCGCCGAGATCGATGCGCTGCTCTACCTGCCTGGGCACCCCCGCGACGCTCTGCAACGCGCACTGCGTATCCCGGCACTGAGCCCCGGCTGGCAAACGTCGCTACGGAGCCTGGCCGAGCAGGCCGAGAATCCGGCGGGCTCCGCAGGCAACCTCGGCCTGACAGCCGCGGCGGGTAGCCCACCGCCGGCATGGACTGGATTTCGCGCACTGAAAGTCAGCGCTGTTCACGACGAGAGCCGCCAGGTCCGCTCAGTCTCGCTGGCCGACCCCGACGGCGCACCCCTGCCGGGATGGCTTCCTGGCCAGTCGATCACGGTGCGGCTCCATCCCGACACGAACGGCGCGCCGCTGATCCGGAATTACTCGTTGTCCAATCAGCCGGGGTCCGCGGATTACCGGATCAGCGTCAAACGTGAACCCCACGGATCGGCCAGCGGATACGTACACGGTCGCGTCCACCCCGGTGACCTCGTCGACGTCGCCGCACCCCGCGGCACCTTCTTCCTGACCGATGCGGCCGCGCCGCTGATCCTGCTCTCCGCCGGGGTTGGTGCCACCCCCGTGCTCTCGATGCTGCACTGGCTCGCTGCGATCCACTCTGAGCGTCCGCTTTGGTGGCTGCACGGTGCCCGCAACGGTGAAGAACACCCGTTCGCCGAGGAGAGCCGCGATCTGTTGAATCAGTTGCCTAACAGTCATTCCCTTGTCTTCTACAGTCAACCAACAGCGGCCGACCGAGTCGGAGTCGACTTCACCGCGCAGGGCCGACTGACCCGCGCAGCGATCGACGAACTCGGCCTGCCTCGCGAAGCAGACGCCTATCTGTGCGGGCCATCGGCGTTCATGAACGAGCTGAGCTCCGGCCTTGCGACCTACGGACTGGATCCCTCGCGCGTGCACTCCGAACTCTTCGGCGCCGCAGCCGCTCTCACGCCCGGAATCGCTGCGACGTCGATCCCTCCGCACGCACCTGTGGGGCCGCCCGGACCTGGACCTGAAGTTCAGTTCGCACGCAGCGGCCTCTCCGCACCTTGGGGCCCGCCCAGTACCAGCTTGCTCGAGTTCGCCGAAACGTGTGACGTCCCTACCCGCTGGTCGTGCCGAACCGGGGTATGTCACAACTGCGAGACCGCGCTGCTCTCGGGCACCGTCCGCTACGACCCGGAGCCCTTGGAACCGCCCGCCGAGGGCAACATCCTGATCTGCTGTGCACAACCCTGCGACACTGTCGTGCTCGACCTCTGAAAGATCCGAGCACTCGCCTTCCGACGCGGTTTGCGTGCTGACCGGCGTGACGGCGATCGTCACCACGTCATGCTGGTCTCGACCAATACGTACTCTCGGTTCTATAAGCGTCGCGCTGAACCTCAAGAAGGAGAATTCACATGTCCGCTGCCATCGAGAAGCTGATGCGCGACAACCTGCTCGGCGTCTTCAACGAACGCGACGAGACCAAGCGCAAAGCGGCCATCCAAGACACCTACGCCGCGAACGTACGTTGGACCGACGCTGAGGGCGTCACCACCGGTCATGCGGCACTTGAAGCCAAATGCGTTGGCCTGCAGGCAGGAATCGGTGACCTGCAATTCGAGGCGGTAGGCCCGGTCCACGAACTGCCCGGCTTCGCTCACCTTGCGTGGCGACTGGTCGATCCCACCCACGGGCAGGTTCAGATGACCGGCTTCGACACTGCGCTGATCCAGGACAACCTGGTGACCGACCTGTGGACCGTTCTGATCCCGCCGCCAAAGTAGTAAGGAGTACCCGCTGTGCTGCCAGCGCTACGCGGGTGCCGCGCCTCTAGACGCAGAGAATGCATCGACCAGCTCGGGGATCTCGCGCAGATGCCGGCGCAGCACCTCGACGCTGGCGTCGGCGTCGTGGCGGTCGAGGGCGGCGATGAGTTCACGATGCTCGTGCTCGATGGTGGTCAGGCGGGCAGGAGCCTCGACGAGCGTCCGAGTTCCGAGCCGCACCTGACGGGGCTGCAGCGAGTCGTAGAGCTCGGCGATCACCGCATTGCGTCGGTGGCGGACGATCTCTGCGTGGAACATCTGGTCCAGTTGGGCGAAGCCGTTCCAATCGTGTGACTGGCCAGCCTGTTCCATCTTCCCGACGAGCGCGCGGGCGCTGTCGGGCACACCGGCCTGACGCTGGCAGATCGTGCGCAGCGCGTCGGATTCGAGGACAAATCGCGCCTGGTAGATCTCGCGCATCTCCAACGCGGTGACCACCCGCACCTGCGCTCCACGACGGGGGAGGAGGTCGACGTATCTCTCCACCTGGAGCCGCTGCAGAGCTTCGCGGACGGGGGTGCGCGACGTGCTCACACGGGCGGCGAGGGCCACTTCGTCGATGAACTCACCCTCGGCGAACTCGCCGCTGAGGATCGCATCGCGGATCCACCCGTACGCACGCTGGCTGGCGGACGTCTTGACCGCGTCCGCTCCGGTGGGGGCTCCGATGGTGGACATGACGCCCATTCAACCATTTACACGACGTGCATTCTTCGTGTATACAACTTGTGTACAGAGTGTGTTGCAGCGTGCGCGGCGCGTTCAGTGAGAGTCGAGTCACCGAGAAGAGGCAAAGCGTTGACCTCCCCACCCGAACACAGCTCCCCGCCGGACCGGCCGTCGGTCTCGATCTGGCTCACCGAACCCTCGGCGGCGGCTGTCGAGATGGGCAGCCTGGCCGGATACGACACCGTGGTGCTCGACATCGAGCACGGCCTGTTCGACCTGCGCGCGCTGGACTGGATCATTCCGTTGATCCGGGCCAAGGGCATGCGGGTGATCGCCAAGGTGCTCGGCCCGGAGCGCGGTCCGATTCAGCAGGCACTCGACTTCGGCGCCGACGCCGTCGCGATTCCCCACATCACCTCCGCCGAGCACGCGGCGCAAATCTGTGGGTTCGCGAAGTTCCCGCCGCTGGGTGACCGGTCCTTCGCCGGCGGCCGCACCTCCGAGTACCGGGGCTTCACCGACGACTGGGTGAGCGCCCAGGACCGCAAGACCCAGTGTTATCCGATGATCGAGGACGCCTCCGCGTTCGACGACATCCACCAGATCCTGAATCTGCCCGTCGTCGACGGGATCTTCATCGGCCCCTCGGACCTGTCGCTGCGCCGGGAACGCGGTGCCTACGGTGTGACCGAGGCAGACCTGGCCGACATCCGCCACCTGGCTCGCGCCGCCAATGCCGCTGGGAAACCGTGGCTGCTCCCGGCCTGGAGCGAAGCCGAACAGCGCCTGGCCGTGGAGGAAGGCGCGCACACCGTCGTCGCCACCATGCAGTACGGCGCCATGCTGGCGGGGTTCACCGCGACCATGCAGAACCTTCAGAAGATCAACGCCGATGTGAGGACAACAAGGTGAATCTGACTGCCGCAGTTGCACAATTCGCCCCCACCGAGGACAAGCCGGCCAACGTCGAGACGATGGTCGACCTGCTCGGCCAAGCCGCCGACCTCGGCGCCGAACTCGTGGTGTTCCCCGAGTACGCGGTGTTCACCGTCCCCACGATGGACGACCGGTTCGTGCACTCCGCCGAGGCACTGGACGGTCCGTCGGTCACCCGATTGGCGCACGCCGCCGCCGAGCGAGGCGTGACCATCATCGTCGGGGTCAACGAAACGGCCGAGGAGGGAAGGATCCACAACACCCTCCTGGGAATTCAGGATGGCGATATCGCCGCCGTCTACCGCAAGGTCCACCTCTACGACGCCTTCGGTTTCAAGGAGTCCGACCGGGTGCTCGCTGCCGACCCGTCGACCCCGGAGCTGTTGCGGGTCAACGGATTCACCGTCGGGATGCAAACCTGCTACGACCTGCGCTTCCCGGAGACGTCGCGGGCGCTGGTCGATGCGGGCGCCGACGTGATCGCGCTGCCCGCCGAATGGGTCCCCGGACCGCTCAAGGAGTACCACTGGAACACCCTGCTGCGGGCGCGGGCGATCGAGAACACCGTCTACGTCCTGGCCGCCGACCAGATCGCGCCGGCGGGGTCGGGCAACAGCGCCATCCTCGATCCGATGGGCATTCCACTGGCCGCACTCGGTGAGGCCGCCGGCATCGGCGTGGCCCGCCTCGAGCGCAGCCGACTCGACAGCGTGCGGACCGTCAACCCGGCACTCACGCTCCGGCGCTACCGGGTCCAGCCGGAGGTGAGGTGACATGACCAGGGCCACAAAGCGCCTGCGCACCGCCGTCGCGGTCGTCGCCGCAGCCGTGTGCGTTGCCGCGCTCTCGTCCTGCGCCGTCGACGACGGAAGCTACGTCCTGCACTACACGACCTACTCGTCGCAGACGTCGGATCAGTCCCTGACCATGCAGCGGTGGGCCGAGGAGGTCGAGGAGCTCACCGATGGTGGGGTGCAGGTCAAGTTCCACTACTCGCAGAGCCTCGTCGACGCCGATGAGGCGCTTCAGGCGACGCTGGATGGCCGTGCCGATCTGGCTCAGGTCGGCTCGCTGTACTCGGCGTCGGACCTGTCCATGTTCACCGTGATCGAGTTGCCGTTCGAGACCAACAACCCCGAAGTCCAGATGACCGCGATCGAGCGGCTCTACGAGGAGAACGACACCTACCGGAGGGATTTCGACCGCCAGGGCGCGCAACTGCTGTTCCCTCTCCCGCTCGGAATCAATCTGATCGGTCTCGAGGAGCCCGCACCGAACCCAATGGCACTGGCGGGGCGCAGCATTCGGTCCGGCGGCCTCACCTCCGAGGCGCTGCTCACCGTCGGCGCCAACCCGGTGGCGATGACCGCGACCGACGTCTACGAGTCCATGGAGCGGGGCGTCATCGACGGGTACACCTCGCTGGCGATCGCCAACCTTCCCACGTTTGGATTGGCTTCGACCACGCCGTATCTGGTCGACCCCGGGATCGGCGCCTACGCGTCCTCGATCGTGGTGATCAACGCCGAACTGCTGGAGTCGATGCCCTCGGAGTATCAGGACGCGATCGGTGAAGCGTCCGGCAATGCCATCGCCAACGGGTTGGAGGAGATGGACAAACTCGGCGTTCAAGCCTGCACCGACCTGCGCGCGACCGGCGCGCAGTTGGCGACGATGCCGCCCGGGGATGTCCAGGCGTGGAAGGACCGAGCCGGGATCGCCCAGCAGTGGGTCGACCGCTACGCCGAGCGCGGCTACGACGCCGAAGGTGTGCTGGCCGACTACCGCCGGATCATCGCTGAAGAGTCGGCGCGCTCAACGTATGTCGATCCGTTTTATGCGTGTCTCGAGGGCGAGATCCGATGACCGAGGACGTGACGCTTCCGCGGCCGGTGCTGATGGTCGCGCGCACCCTGAGCGTGGTGGCCGGCATTCTGCTGCTCGGGCTCATCCTGCTGACCATCGCCGACGTCATCAGCCGCAACGCCCGTGACCGCTCGATCGTCGGCACCGTTGAGATCGCCTCGATGCTGCTGGTCGCCGTGGCCTTTCTCGGTCTGGCGTCCGCGGAGGCCGACGGCCGACACGTGGTGGTCGAGTTGTTCGAGAGTCGTTTCGGGGTGCGAACCCGGATGGTGTTCTCGGTCCTGCGCACGCTGCTGCTGATCGGGCTCGGACTTCTCCTCGCATGGGGGCTGACCGAGGTCCTGCTCAGCGCCGTCGACCGCGGTGAGACGACGAACGACATTCTCCGACTGCCCACCTGGCCGGCGAAGGTGGTGTTGCTCGCCTCGTTCGTCGTGTTCTTCGTCGTCGCCATCTGGAAGGAAGTGCTCACCCTCGCCGCCCTGCGTGCCGAGCCGAGCGGAGGGCACCGATGACCGCCACTACGGGATTGATCCTGCTCGTCGTCCTGGTGCTGTTCTTCGGTCTCCTGGCGATCCGTCTTCACGTGGGCTTGTCGCTGATGGCCTCGGCGTTCGTCGGTGTGCTGTTGCTGCGTGGCACCGGAGCCGGAGTCAGCACGGTCGCCAATCAGCCCTTCTCCACGGCAGCCGACTACTCGCTGACGATCATCCCGCTGTTCATCGTGATGGGCATCTTCGCGGTCCGAGCCGGTCTGGCCCAGGCCGGTTTCGACCTGGCCTCAGCGCTGTTGCGCCGACTTCCCGGCGGGCCCGCACTCGCGTCACTGGCCGGATCCGGCATGTTCGCCGCGGTCACCGGATCGAGCGTGGCCACAGTGGCCACCATGGCGCGGGTCTCCACCGACGCGATCGTCCGCGCCGGGTACAGCATCCGCCTCGCGGCGGGCGTCGTCTGCGCCGGCGGGACGCTGGGAGTGCTGATCCCGCCGTCGATCGTTCTCGTCCTCTACGGCGTGGTCACCGAGGAGAGCATCGGCCAACTCCTGATCGCCGGGATCGGCCCGGGACTGGTGACGATCGCCGCCTACGCGGTCGCCATCGTCGCGCTGG
>NZ_JBAUJR010000345.1:0-16588 GCF_049683935.1 Mycobacterium sp.
GGCCTACGTCGCAGGCGACTGGGGCGCGGTGGCGTCGCTGTCACCCGAGTTGTTCCTCCGCCGTCGCGGCGAGGCGGTCACGTCGAGTCCGATCAAGGGCACGCTGCCCGCCGACGCCGATCCGGCCGCCCTGCGGGACTCGGTCAAGGACGTCGCGGAGAACATCATGATCGTCGATCTGGTCCGCAACGATCTGGGACGGATCGCGCACACCGGGTCGGTGGCGGTCACCGAACTCCTGGCGGTGCGTCCGGCACCGGGAGTGTGGCACCTGGTGTCGACGGTGACAGCGCGGGTTGCGGCGGACCTGCCGATGGCGGCGGTGCTCGATGCGACGTTCCCGCCGGCGTCGGTGACCGGGACACCCAAGGCGCGGGCCCGCGAGCTGCTGACCGGGTGGGAGCAGCGTCGGCGCGGAGTCTATTGCGGCACAGTCGGTCTGGCGTCACCGGTGGCGGGCTGCGAACTCAATGTGGCGATTCGTACGGTCGAGTTCGCTGCGGACGGATCCGCGGTGCTCGGTGTCGGCGGCGGGATCACCGCGGACTCCGAGCCGGCCCGCGAATGGGACGAATGCCTGCACAAAGCCCGGCCGATCATCGGTTCGCCGGCATCAGTCACGCGCGCGTAGCACCGCGTCGTAGAGGTCGCGTCGAGACGGCGAGCCCGGATTCGCGGCGATCACCTCTGCGCACGCATCCTTGACCCGCATGCCCGCCGCGACGAGCCGGTTCACCTCGGCCACCAGGGCGTCGGGGTCCGCCTTCGGCGTCGCCCCGGCGAGCACCACGGTGATCTCACCGAGCACTCCGTCGGCCGCCCAGGCGGCGAGCTCGCCGATGCCACCCCGCTTGATTTCCTCGTGGGTCTTGGTCAACTCCCGGCAGACCACCGCGCGGCGCTCGGGCCCGAACACGGCGACGGCGTCGCGCAGGCAGTCGGCCAGCCGTCGCGGCGACTCGAAGAACACACACGTGCGGGGTTCGGCGGCCAGTGACCGAAGCCACGACGTCCGGGCCGCCTGTTTGCGCGGCGCGAAGCCCTCGAAGCAGAACCGCTCGGAGGGAAGTCCCGCGACGGCCAGCGCTGTCGTCACAGCCGACGGGCCGGGAAGGCACTGCACCACAAGCTCGTTGTCGATGCAGGCCGACACCAGCCGGTAGCCGGGATCGCTGATCAACGGCATCCCGGCGTCACTGACCAGTAGCACCGTGGCCCCGCCGCGGATGTCCTCGAGCAGTGCGGGTATCCGGGACGCCTCGTTCTGGTCGAAGAGGCTGACGACCTTGCCGGCCAGACGTACTTCGAGCGACTGCGCCAGCGTCCGCACCCTGCGGGTGTCCTCGGCAGCGATCACGTCGGCGCTGCCCAGCGCCCGAACCAGCCGGGCGGACGCGTCCGACGGCTGGCCCAGCGGCGTGGCTGCGACGAGCAGTCGGCCGGTGGTCATGCCTGACAGCCTACGATCGCAGGCGTGAGTGCCCCGTCCGCCGAACGTGTCGTTCGCCCGCGGACGGCTCCCGTGATCAGCCCGGGGCCCCTCGTGCCCGTCGCGGATTTCGGTCCGATCGATCGCCTGCAGGGGTGGGCGATGACGGCGGTGATCACCGCGCTGGCTGCGGTGACGCGCTTCCTGAACCTCGGGTCGCCGACCGACGCGGGCACGCCGATCTTCGACGAGAAGCACTATGCGCCGCAGGCCTGGCAGATGTTGCACAACAACGGTGTCGAGGACAACCCCGGTTACGGGCTCGTCGTGCACCCGCCGGTCGGCAAGCAGTTGATCGCGATCGGCGAGGCGCTGTTCGGCTACAACGGGCTGGGCTGGCGGTTCTCCGGCGCGGTGTGCGGCGTCGTCCTCGTGCTGCTGGTGGTGCGCATCGCCCGGCGGATCAGCAGATCCACCCTGGTCGGAGGTATCGCGGGGCTGCTGCTGATCGCCGACGGGGTCAGCTTCGTCACCGCACGCACCGCGCTGCTCGACGGGTTCCTGACGGTGTTCGTCGTCGCAGCGTTCGGGTGCCTGATCGTCGACCGCGACCAGGTGCGCGAGCGGATGCACATCGCTCTGCTCGAAGGCCGCATCGGCGAGACACCGTGGGGTCCGCGCCTCGGGATCCGGTGGTGGCGCTTCGGCGCGGGCGTGCTGCTCGGGCTGGCCTGCGCGACCAAATGGTCGGGCCTGTACTTCGTGATGTTCTTCGGCGTGATGACGGTAATTCTGGACGTCGTCGCGCGCCGCCAGTACCGGGTTCCGCGCCCCTGGCTCGGGGTGTTCCGCCGAGACGTCGGGCCGTCGCTCTACGCGCTGGTGCTCATCCCCTTCGGCGTATACCTGGCGTCGTACTCGGCGTGGTTCGCGTCCGAGACGGCGGTCAACCGTTATCAGGTCGGCCGTTCCATCGGAGCCGACAGCGTGCTGCCGATACCCGACGCCGTGCGGTCGCTGTGGCACTACACCTACGCGGCTTTTCGCTTCCACTCCGGGCTGACCAACGCCGACGGCAACCATCACCCGTGGGAGTCCAAGCCGTGGACCTGGCCGATGTCGCTGCGGCCGGTGCTGTATGCGATCGACACCGAGAACATCCCCGGCTGCGGGGCGCAGTCCTGTGTCAAGGCCGTGATGCTGGTCGGCACACCGGCCATGTGGTTCCTCGCCGTGCCGGTGCTGGCGTGGGCGGTGTGGCGGGCATTCGTCAAGCGGGACTGGCGATATGCGGTGCTACTGGTGGGTTACAGCGCGGGTTTCCTGCCTTGGTTCGCCGATATCGATCGGCAGATGTACTTCTTCTACGCCGCGACGATGGCGCCGTTCCTGGTGATGATGATCGCGATGATCCTCGGCGACATCCTCTACAAACCGGGGCAGAACGCCGAGCGACGAACGCTCGGACTGGTCGTGGTGTGTTGTTATGTCGCGCTGGTGATCACGAACTTCGCGTGGCTGTATCCGATTCTCACGGGCCTGCCGATTTCGCAGACCACCTGGAATCTGCACATCTGGTTGCCCTCCTGGCGGTAGCGCGGCTCGCGCCTTTTTCCCGCGGAATAGCATTCCGGGTCGCTGCCGGGCACGAAATCACAGCCAGGAATGCTATTCCGCGGCCGGACGGAGGCTAGAGCGGATCGCGGCCCGCGGGGCACGACATACAGCGGGGCCCGCCGCGGCCGGTTCCCAGTTCCGACGCGGCGATCGGCAGCACCTCGATACCCGAATCGGTCAGCCGGGCATTGGTTTCGGTGTTGCGCTCATAGGCGACCACCACGCCTGGGGCAAGCGCGAGGGTGTTGTTGCCGTCGTCCCATTGCTCACGCTCTGCGGTGACGGGATCCAAGCCGGTGTCGATGACACGAAGCTTGCCGATGCCCATCGCGTCGGCCGCCGCTTCGACAAAAGGCGCGGCGCCGTCGATCTTCACACCGGAGGCCGCACGCCGAATCGTGAAGGCCGTCAACGAGTCCACGATGTTCGGGTACATCACCACCGCGTCGGTGTCGACCATCGTGCAGACGGTGTCGAGGTGCATCTGCGCCCGCTCCTGCGCGATCGGTACAGCCAGCACCGTGTGCGCCAGGTCATCGTCGAAGAGACTGCGCGCCAATGCCTCCGCGCCCGCAGGCGTGGTCCGCTCTCCCACACCCACTGCCACCACCCCCGGCGCAAGCAACAACACGTCGCCGCCTTCGACGGGCGCCGATCGCGACTCATAGGCGCGGCGCACCCCGAGGAACCGCGGATGGTGGGCATAGATGACGTCGGTCAGCGACGTCTCGCGAGCCCTGGCCGGCAGCGCCAGCGATGTGATGGCGACCCGCGGACCGATCCAGAACGACGAGTCCCTGGCGAACAGCAGGTTCGGCAGCGGGTCGATGACGAAGTCCCCGCCGTGGTGCATCCGCCGCACCAGCGAGAGTTCGTTCTCCCCGAACGACAACTCGTCGAACGTCAACCCGGCCATCAGCACGTGCGCCAACGCATCGGCACCGAGAGTGCGCAGGTACGCCGAGAGCTCTTGGGCCAGCGGCACACCGAGTCTGCGGGAATCGACCGCCGCCGAGATGCCGTGCATCCGGGCCGCCCCACTGTTGGCCAGCGCTTCGGTCAACAGGTCGCCGAGCAGCAGCACCTCGACCCCACGCGAGCGCAGCAGTGCGGCGAACGCGTCGTGCTCCTCCTGGGCTTTGGCCACCCACGGCAGACCGTCGAACAGCAGGGTGTCGTTGTTGCGTGGCGTCAACCGCTGCAGTTCGGGCCCCGGCCGGTGCAGGATGACCACACGCAGCGTGCCCACCTCCGAATTGCACCCCAACACAGCGTTCGTCACACCTAGCACCGTAACGCCAAACGTCACCTCAACTATGGTTGAGGTCATGGACACGGCTACCGAGCTCACGCCCAGCGACATGGCGGTCCGCAGCGGGGTCGCGATCTCCGCGTTGCACTTCTACGAGCGGGAAGGCCTGATCCACAGCAGACGCACCAGTGGGAACCAGCGCCGGTACAGTCGCGAAACTCTGCGCCGGGTCGCCTTCATCCGGATGTCGCAGCGACTCGGCATCCCGCTGGCCCGCATCCGTGAGGCACTGTCGACTCTGCCGACGGATCGTGTACCCACCAGCAAGGATTGGGCACGCTTGTCCGCGGGTTGGCGCGCGGATCTCGACGAACGCATCGTGCACCTGCAACGGCTGCGTGACAACCTGACCGGCTGCATCGGTTGCGGTTGCCTGAGCCTGAAGATCTGTACGCTCGCCAACCCCGGTGACGCGCTCGCCGCGCACGGACCGGGCGCCGTCCGGCTCTGAGAGTGCGCCACGCGTCCGCAGCGTGACTTCGAACGCCTGTGCGATAGACTGCGCCGCATGGAGCCGGCTCTGCAAAGCTCTCTGTTCGATCAGACCGATCGCCGCGATCTCGGCAACGGCGCGTGGCTCGAGGTGCGCTCCGGGTGGCTGCCTCTGGACGACGGCCGCGACGAATCACTGTTCGGCGAACTACGCGATGCGATTCCCTGGCGGGCCGAGCGCCGCCAGATGTACGACCGCGTGCTCGATGTCCCACGGCTGGTCAGCTTTCACAACCTGGTCGACGACCCGCCGCCGCATCCACGCCTCAAACAACTCAGGAGGCGGCTCAACGACGCCTACGCCGGTGAACTCGGCGAGCCGTTCGTGACGGCGGGGCTGTGCCTCTACCGCGACGGCACCGACAGCGTGGCCTGGCACGGGGACAACATCGGGCGAAGCCGCACCGACGACACCATGGTCGCGATCGTCAGCCTGGGCGCGACGAGAGTTTTTGCACTGCGGCCCCGCGGCGGCGGTCCCTCGTTGCGACTGCGGCACGGCCACGGCGATCTGCTGGTGATGGGCGGGTCGTGCCAGCGCACCTGGGAGCATTCGATCCCGAAGACCACTCGACCCACCGGACCGCGCATCAGCATCCAGTTCCGGCCCTACGACGTGCGGTGAGTCATCCCTTGACCAGGTTGACCGCTTGAGTGACGAGCTCGCGGGCGCGCTCGGTGTCGACGGGCACAACCGGAGCGTCGGGCAGCACCAACGGGTTTGCGGTGACGATCACGATGAACTCACCGAAGTTGGCGACGTAGTTGTAGAGCTCGCCGGTGCGCTGCTCGCCCTCCGCCGTGGTCTGCAGGACACGATGGGTGCCGACGACGTGGGTGCCGTCGATCTGTGGCGCGTCGACGACCTCCACCAGGCCGCGGACGCCCGGACCGTCGAACGACACCGTGCGGCACTGCTCCGACGGCGTGCTGACCGGGACCGGTTCGGAGGTCTCGACGGCGATCACGATGTAGCGGACGCCTTCGCCTTCGGCCGTGGTGGCCGCCATGTTGCCCTTCACCCCTTCGGGCACGGCCTGGCGACTCGCCGATTCGCCGCATTCCGGGGGCGCGAACGTCACGCCCGGGGGCAGCGTCTGCGGGCCGAGGAGGCGCGGGTCGATGGCGGCGGGACCGACGGTGTTCACCGTGAACGGCGGCCCGAAAGAGGACTTCACGTCGGCGACGTTGGCGATATCAGCCTGCGAGAGATCCTCGGGTTGCCCTGAGCCACACGCCACCAACAGCCCCGCCGACGCGACAGCAAGGGCCACCGTGGGTTTCGACATCGCCGCCAATGTACCCGCGCGGCCCCGCTCAACCGCGCAGCGCCGACACCGTTTCGACCAGGAGGTCGGCTGCGAACCCCGCGTCGAGGCCGGGGCTGGGCGATCCGGGGTCGGTCACCAGGGTGATGAAACAGACATAGTCGCCCAGGTAGGCAACGAATGTGTCTGCACCCGAACGTGTTTGTGTGCCACCTTCGACCACGGTGGTGGCAGCGGTGGTCATCCCAGCAGTCTGGGCCGCGTCGACTACCGGCCCGGGGACTGTGGCGACGGTCCCCTCGGTCCGCCCGGAGTTCAACGTCCACTGCGCGCACTCGGCGAGCAGAGCGGGGTCGGGCGCCTGCGGGTGCAACGACCGGGCCACCACCGCGTAGACGATCCCGCCCGGTCCCGAGGCCGACCAGCCCTGGGTCGTCTCGTGATCGACGGCGGGAGTAGCCAACGTCAGGCACTGCTGCGGTTCGGACACCGCGGCGTCGGCGAAGCCCCACAAGGTGATCGGGGTGGGCGGTCCGGCGTATCCGGCGACCTCGTACCCCTCCGGAAGTCCGTCGCGGGCCCGATCGATCCTCGCCGGGTTGATCGTCACGGTGTCCGGTGTCGTCGACGACGGGGCGGGGTTCGGCGGTTCCGAGGGCTTGGCGCAGGCGGCGCTCAGCAGCGCCAGCGCGAAGACGCCCAACAGCCTCACGGCCCTGTTGATACCACGCTCACGCCCGTGTGTTGGTCGCGACTCTCACGCCGCGGCGGCGTTGTTGTCGGAAGCTTCGCCATCTCCATCGGCCGGGTCCGTCGCTGTGGACGCATCCGTGTCGGTGTCGGCCTCACCGGGTTCGGGTGCCGGCTCGGGTTCGGGTGCCGGCTCGGGTTCGGGTGCCAGCTCGGGTTCGGCGTCGGATTCGTTTTCGGCCGCCAAGTCGGGTTCAGGTTCGGCTTCGGGCGCCGGCGACTCCTCGGGGCCGGACTCCGCTACGGCCGCCGGCTCCTCGTTGCCGGTCGCGGTGAACTCGCTACGCTTCTCACTCTCGCCGATGGACCCGGTCATCGAATCGACGTCGCGTTGCCCATCTTCGGAGCCCGTTCCGTCCGATGTGAGAACCGTCCGATGCGACGGCGCAGTCACCGCGGCAGGATCTTCCGGCAGTTCCGGGCCGGCCACGCCGAAGGTGCCGGGCGCCTCGGTGCGCAGAACCCGGGGCAGGCCGAAGCCCTCGAGGAGATTGTCCACCGCCACGGGGATGGCCCTGATCACATCTGCGATCAGACCGAACAGGTCGTTGGTCGGCCACCAACCGGCGACAGTCGGCACGCCCGGGTTGATGTCACGGTCGTACGCGTCCTCGATGATCACCCGAAGGGGTGCGTCGATCGCCTTGAGGATCGCTTTCGGGATGAAGAACGCGAGGGGTTGCAGGAGCGGGACGATGTCGGTCTCGATGAGGTAGTAGCTCGTGTCGCCCTCGCGTCCCTGATACCGCGCCTCGCCGAAAGGAACGTCGACGGTTTCGCCGTGCAGGAGTCCGTATCCCAACAGCGCATTGAGCGTCGCGAGGAGATTCAGCGGGCGGACCGGAAAATCCCCACCGAGGCCGTCGTACTGCCTGGCGATATCAACCGTGGGGTATGCGTAGCTGCCGTCCGGCAGCATCATGCTGTCCGTCGGCGAGGCGCCGGTGAACGTGATGCCCAGGATCGGAATGGTCGGCAGGCCACTACCGCGCATCAGCACGCCACCGTTGGGCCGCATCGGGTTGGCCACCAGCATGAACGGCATCACCGGGTCGCCGGTCGCGTAGTCGGCGATCAGATCTTGTTTGAGCAGCGAGGCGATCACCGCACTCTGCGAGTAACCGAACACCCGAAACGAATCCCCAGGCTGCGGCGCCACCGAGCCGACACCCGGTGTCACCGCGACGTCGTCGTTGTACACACAGTCCGGCGTGGCCGCCACGCACCGGTGCAGATTCGCCCGCCCTTCGGCCACCGATCTGTCGAGGGTGAGCGGACCGAGGGGGAAGAACTCCTCCGGCGTGAACACGGCGACGGCATTGGTCACCGGACCCGCGAAGGCAGCGTCCAGATGAGCGATCACCGCGTTGTCGAGGTAGGACGTGACGAAGTCGGGCTTGTCCCGCGGACCCGTCAGCGGATGGAACGTGCCGCCCATGATCAGGGCGGTGGTGTGGGCTGCCAGCAACGGAATCGCCGTGGCGGTCGCCCACCACGCCGACATCACCACCACAGCGCCCAGCGCGAGGAAAATCGACACGACGGAACGGACTACCGACTGCATTCCCGACCCACTTCCGCAGATGTAGCAAAGGAATCATGCACCCATGGAGGTCATGTGCGTGCCGGAATCGACAACTGGGGTTCCCGGACCGAGCAAATTCGCGTGCCTTTTCCTGAGAACCAGGGCGCGGGCGGTTATGCTGCGCAGCGATCCGGCCTTCGTCGCGCGTACACCGCTCGACGCCACGAGGCCCAGAAAAATCAGGAGACGACATGACCATCCCCATGCGGGCCGGCGTCATCGCCATCGCGGCCGTCGCACTCGGAATCGGACTCGCAGGTTGCGGCTCGGACACCTCGACCGAGGAGACCACCACCACCTCGGCGACGGAATCCGAAGAGACCACCACCAGCGAGGCCGCGCCCACCACGTCGGCCGAGGCTGCAGGGCCCGCGATGACCATCGTCGACTACATCCAGCAGAACAACATCACCGAAGCCCCGGTGAAGCGTGGCGATCCCGGCGCCCCGACCATCGACCTGCCCACGCCCGCGGGCTGGGAAGACGCCGGAGCCAACACCCCCGAATGGGCCTACGGCGCCATCGTATTCACCGGCGATCCCGCCATGGCCGAGGATCCGCCGACGATCATCGCGATCGTCTCCAAGCTCACCGGCAACGTCGACCCGGCCAAGATCCTCGAGTACGCCCCCGGTGAACTGCAGAACCTGCCCGAATTCGAAGGCCCCACCACCGGTCAGCCGGGCACGTTGAGCGGATTCGAGGCGACCCAGATCGGCGGCATGTACGTCAGGGACGGCGTGACCCGGATGATCGCGCAGAAGACGGTGGTGATCCCGGGCCAGGACGGCCTCTACGTGCTGCAGCTCAACGCGGACGGCACCGAGGATCAGGCGATGCCGTTGATGGACGCCACCGCGGCCATCGACGACGAGGCGACGATCACCCCCTGACCACCGGTCAGGCCCGCGACACCGCCGAGGCCTCGGCGATCTGGGAGGGGCTGGGTCGCACCCCGGTGTACCGCTCGAACTGTTCAGCAGCCTGCAGCGCGATCACCTCTGCGCCGGTGATGACGTCGATCCCCGCGCGCCGCGCCGCGCTGATCAACGGGGTCTCCGAAGGCAGCGCGACCACGTCGAACACGGTGCCCGCTCGGGCGATCGTGGCCTCCTCGAACGCCAGATCGTGTTCTTCATCCCCGCCGGCCATGCCGATCGGGGTGACGTTGACGACGACATCGGCGCTGCGGGCGCCGACCTCGGCGGCGTATTCGTAGCCGAGCCGATCAGCCAACGCCGACCCAGCCACCGAGTTGCGTGCGACGACGACGCCGTCGCCGAATCCCCGGTCGACGAACGCCGCGCCCACCGCGCCGGCCATGCCTCCGCTTCCGCGGATCAGCACCGTCTGCTGCGGCCGCAATCCGTGCTCGTCGATGAGTTGTTGCACCGCAAGGTAATCGGTATTGGAGGCGGTGAGCCGGCCGTCGTCGTTGACGATCGTGTTGACCGAACGGATGGCCATTGCCGAGGGTTCGACAGCGTCGACGAGGCTCAACACGGCTTCCTTGAACGGCATCGACACCGAACATCCGCGGATCCCCAACGCTCGCACCCCACCGATCGCCGCGTCGATGTCGGTGGTGGTGAACGCCTTGTAGAGGAAGTCGAGGCCGAGCACGTCGTAGAGATGATTGTGGAAGCGGGTGCCGATGTTGCTGGGCCGCCCCGCCAGCGAAATGCACAGACGGGTGTCTTTGCTCAAGGCAGGCCGCCGGCCACGTTCGCCCACCGGTTCCCGGGTCATCCGACCGCCCGGATGACCTGGCGGGCGACATCGCGGATCTGTCTGGTCAGCTCCGGCGGGAACGGCAGCTCTTCGGGTCGGGGCACGTCGATCTCGGTCACCACGACGCCGAGATCGTCGCGATGCCACCTGGCACCGAAGTGGTCGAGAATTGCGCGCATGGGCTGATTGTCGCTGAGCACCCGTGCGGTGAAGCGCTGCACGCCGTCGTACCCGGCCGCCACCGAGATGGCGCCCATCAGAAGCGTGCCGATGCCCTTGCCCTGATAGGCATCTCCGACGATGAAGGCGATCTCGGCCTCGGCGGGGTTGGCCTCGTCGCGGACGAACCGGGCGTCGGCCACCACCGGGCCATCGGGTCCGTCGGTCAGCACGAACACGAAGTGTTCGAGGTAGTCGACCTCGAACAGGTAGGCCATCAACGTCTTCGACGGCACCCTGATCGACTGGAAGCGGCGGTAGAGGGTCTCGCCGGAGAATTCGACGGGGCCGTTGGTGGTTCGCTCGATGTCCCCCGGGAGCACCGGACGCAGATACAGGATCGATCCGTCGCGCACCGGAACCGGGATGGGGGTGATGAACGCGGCCAGGCGTTGACGGGCGGTTCGCACCAGCCTGTCCATGACGCCCGGCACCTCGAGCATGGTCGCGAACGCTTCGCGACCGCCGACCCAGCCGGTCAGCGGTTCAGTGGCCATCACCGTCGCGGTCCGTGACGCGTCGCGCAGCAGTGCGATCTCACCGATGATGAGGCCGGGTGTCACTGCGACGACGGTGTCGTGACCGTCCGCGCCGGTGTGGGTGACTTCGGCACTGCCGGACCCGATCAACAGGAACGAGACCGCCATCTCGCCCTGGTGCATCAACACCTGACCGGCGGCCGCTGTCAGCGGCCGCAGTTGCGCGGCAAGCGGGGTCAGCGCCTCCACATCGGTACCCGCGAAGACCTCCAAGCCGACGAGATCGTCGGCTCGGACGACGGTCAGGCCGGACACGTCACGAGGCTACGGCGACGTGCACAAACGGGCAAGGAACCGTGATGCGGCCCCCGGACGGCTGTCCCGGCACCACATCAGACCGCGTGGCGAAGTCGAGACCGCAGTTGAGGAATAGTGACCGCGAATCGACGCCCCGGTGTGACGGCTAATGCGCCGCGTCGAAAGCTTCGACGATCTCGGCTTTTATGCGACCGCGATCGGCGACCTCGTGCCCATTCTTGCGAGCCCAGTCTCGAATCGCCGCCAACTGCTCCGGGGAGGACTTGCCGTGGCCGTTGGTCTTGGCCCGGCGAGCACGACCACCACTGCGCACCTTGGCAGACGCGTCGATGTAGGGCTTCAGCGCCTTTTCGAGTTTGGCGATATTAGCGTCGGAAAGATCAATGTGGTAGTCGATGCCGCGAAACGAGAATTCAACCCGTTCGCCTCCACCATCGCGTATTTCAGAACCGTCAATATCGTCGATCAGTTGGCGGACAATTACCTCGGCCATAACAGCTCCTCGTCGAACTCAATTACTGGCCAGTAACACTACCAGTAATTTCGGCAATGGCCTTACAGAAGTTCGCCGGGGTTACGCCATTCAAAGGATTACTGCCGCGCCATCGCGATCCGGAACCTCTCGTCGGGGTCGATGTAGTGGTCGGCTTCTTTGGCATCGTCTCCGAGATCGATGCGCACCCAGTCGATCTTGCCGGTGAATCTGCTGCTGTGGGCCGTGTAGTCGGGACTTACCGTGGTACCGGATTCATAACCCACATCGGTGGTCTCGTCTGCGGAGAAGATGAAACCCTGGGTCTGGTCGACCCGGCCCCTGCCCACTTCCCTGCCGTCGTAGTAGAGCGATACGGTGCCGCCACGGCCCATTCCACCGCCGTCGTATTCGAATTCCATTCGCACCTGAGAGGTGCCCACGGCAACAGGCTCGGACGCCTCGATCTCATAGGACTTGATTCCGAGCACGTTGTAATGGAACTTGGCATGCCCGCCCTTGGTGTAGAGACTCCACCCACCGAACCTTCCGCCTTGGGCGATGATCACGCCTTCGGCGCCATTGCTCGGCACGTCCACCTCGGAGGTGACCGCGAAGGACTTGTTTTTTATGTTCAGCACGCTGTTCTCCGACAGTCGGCCCATCCCCGAGAACAACAACTGACTATTGCCTTTGATCAACGACGGACGTCCGGCGGTGGCGGGGTTGATGCGTTCGATCTGTCGGTCGTCGAGCGGGAGAACATTGTATTTGACGGCTTCGATAAGCCACAGGCGTTGCAGCTCATGCAGTTTGTCCGGATGCTTTTCGGAAAGGTCGTCGGACTGCGTCCAATCGGTGTTGCCGTCATAGAGTTCCCAGACGTCGTCGTCGAAAGCGGGCATCGCC
The DNA here is from genome assembly GCF_049683935.1 of Mycobacterium sp. GTDB lineage: Bacteria > Actinomycetota > Actinomycetes > Mycobacteriales > Mycobacteriaceae > Mycobacterium. Next base: position 12,582 of record NZ_JBAUJR010000345.1, read on the forward strand.
TGTCCGCCCATCGCCCACGGCGTGCGGTGTTTCGTCACCGCGCTCCAGCCTTTGTGGTAAATGCCGCGGTTGCAGAACATTTCGAAGTACTGGGTCTCGTGACGCTCGGGGGCATCGGCGTCGTTGAAGCTGTAGACCATGCTGGTCCCCTCGTATGGGCTCTGCATCACCCCGTTGACCATCGTCGGCGCCGGGATGCCCGCCGCCTCGAGCACCGTCGGCGCGAAATCGATGACGTGGCTGAACTGATTGCGGTGGCCACCCTTGTCCTTGATTCCCTTGGGCCAGTGCACGATCGTGCCGTTGCGGGTGCCGCCCCAGTGCGAGGCCACCTGTTTGGTCCACTGGTAGGGGGAGTCCATCGCCCAGGCCCAGCCGACCGCGAAGTGGCCGTAGGAGCCCTCGCCACCGAACTCGTCGAGTTTGGAGATCAGGAATTCGGGTGTCTCGATGTCCGCCATACCGTTGAAGTTGGCCATCTCGTTGAACGCACCTTGCAGCGTGCCCTCTGCCGAGGCGCCGTTGTCGCCGACGATCAGGTAGATGAGCGTGTCCTCGATCACCGGTTCCAGCGCATCGAGCAGGCGGCCGACGTGATGATCGGTGTGTTCCATGAAGGCGGCATACACCTCCATCTGACGCTCGAGTGCCGGCTTGAGTGCCGGATCCATGTCGTCCCATGCCGGGATCTCGGGGTCCCGCGGTGTCAGCACGGCATCCGGGGGGATGACTCCCAGTTCCTTCTGTTGCTCAAAGGTGATCTCGCGCTGGCGGTCCCAGCCGTGGGCGAATTTGCCTCTATATTTGTCGATCCACTCCCGGGGCACCTGGTGCGGCGCGTGGGTGGCGCCCGGCGCGAAGTACATGAAGAACGGTTTGTCCGGCAGCAGCGCTTTCTGCTGGCGCACCCAGTTGATCGCCTTGTCCGCCAGGTCTTCTGTCAGGTGATAACCCTCGGCTGCGGTCTTGGGCGGCTCGATTGGGGTGGTTCCCTCGTAGAGCGCGGGATCCCACTGGTTGTTCTCCCCGCCGATGAAGCCGTAGAAGTACTCGAATCCACCACCGCCGGTCGGCCATGCGGTGAACGGCCCTGCCGGGCTGGTCTGCCACACCGGGACCTCGTGACACTTGCCGAACTGTGCCGTGGAGTAGCCGTTGAGCTTCAACGTCTGCGCCAGAGGCGCTTTGGTGTTGGGCAGTACCGAGGTGTAACCCGGTGCAGCGGTCGCGGTCTCGGTGATGTTGCCCATGCCCACCGAGTGATGGTTGCGTCCGGTCAGCAACGCCTGCCGAGTCGGCGAACACAACGCAGTGGTGTGGAAGCGGTTGTACTTCAGGCCGCCCGCCGCGAGCTTCTCGAAGTTCGGCGTCCGGCACGGTCCACCGAATGCGCTGCTGGCGCCGAAACCCACATCGTCGATCAGGATGACCACGACGTTCGGGGCCGCCGCCGGCGGTCGGACGTCCTTGATCGGAGGATAACTGGTGTCCGGATCCTTGGCGTCGTACGTCGTCAACCCGACATGTGCCACATCGGGCATCGGGAGAATGTCGCGTCGCACGGTGTCCGGCTTCTGCGCTTCGGTCATGGTCGGTGCGCCTTCCGCGCTGGGAGGCCCACGCCGGCCGGCCGAGCGCCCGCCTCCTGGAGCGCTCAGTGCAGATCGTAGGCACAAATCCCGAACGACACGTGACGACCGCGTGATCCCCCTGATCTCACCCCGGTACCTCACGGCGGCGCTGTGTTGGCGCATGATGCAGGGCGGGCACAATCCGACAGGCAGAGGGAGCCGACAGCAGTGAGAACCGTGATCACCGGAGTCGACGCCGACGGCAGGTCCTGCGTCGTCAGCCAGGACGGGCTGGCGCTGGACCAGTTGGCGCCCGGCTTCGCGATGGGCATCCCGTACGCGACGACGACGAGCCCGCCCCCGGGCCGTCCCACAGGTACCGCACCCCTGATCGACCAGGGCATCGCCCCCGGTCACGTCAGGTGGATGGTGGTCGAGCTCGGGCCCGACTCCGAGACACCGATGCATCACACCGACACCCTCGACCTGCAGACCGTGTTGTCTGGCAGCGTCGACCTGGTGCTCGACGACGGCGCCCACCGACTCGGGCAGGGCGACCTGGTGGTGCTGACCGGCGTCGACCACGCGTGGCGAGCCGGGGCCGACGGCTGCCGGCTCAGCGCGGTGCTGGTCGGCACACCGCCACCGGACGCGGAGACAGCCGCCTGATGACCACTGCTGAATTCAGCTCCCACGTCGAGCTTTTTGACCTCACCGGCAAACGGGCGCTGGTGACCGGAGGTACCCGCGGCATCGGCCTGATGATGGCCCGCGGGCTGCTGCAGGCCGGCGCCCGTGTGGTGGTGAGCTCCCGCAAGGCGGACGCCTGCGAACAGGCACAGGCGGACCTGTCCGCCTTCGGCGACGTGCAGGCCATCGCCGCCGACCTGTCCCGACATGACGAATGCACGAGGCTGGCCGACCTGGTCACCGCCGACGGCGAACTGCACATCCTGGTCAACAACGCCGGAGCCACCTGGGGCGAGCCCATCGAGAGCTTTCCCGACTCGGCCTGGGACAAGGTGCTCGACCTCAACGTCAAGTCGCCGTTCTGGATGGTCCAGGCCCTTCTTCCCGCGCTGAGGGCCGCGGGCACCGCAGAGGATCCCGCCAGGATCATCAACATCGGCAGCATCGACGGCCTGCGCGTCAGCTCCATGCCGACCTACTCCTATGCCAGCAGCAAGGCGGCGCTGCATCAGCTGACCCGGGTGCTCGCCCGCGAACTCGGCCCGCAGCATGTCACCGTCAATGCCGTTGCACCAGGGCCATTTCCGTCGAAGATGATGGCGGCCACCCTCGAGACCTACGGCGATGCGATCGCCGAGGCGGCGCCACTGCGCCGGATCGGGCGCGACGACGACATGGCCGGCATCGCCGTGTTCCTCGCCAGCAGAGCGGGCTCGTACCTCACCGGGGCGATCATCCCGGTCGACGGTGGCATCTTCACGACCGCCGGATGACCTGTGGCCGTCAGCGAACAGCGCGCCGGCGTCGACCTGACCAACCTCGATGAGCCGTTGAGCCCTGAGGCCGGGGCCACCAAACGCGACCTCGTCGACTACCTCGACGCGGTCGCCGACCGCCTACTGCCCGCTCTCGCGGGGCGGCCGCTCACGGTGCTGCGGGTGCTACGCGGCCAGAAGCCGTTCATGCAGAAGAACGTGCCCAAGTACACGCCGGACTGGGTACGGACCGTGCCGATGTGGGCGGAGGCCTCCAAACGCGAAGTGCACTACGCGCTGTGCGACGACCGGCGCACGCTGCTGTGGTTGGCCAATCAACGTGCCGTGGAGTACCACCCGACACTCGGACTGGCCGGCGACGTCTACCGGCCCACCCACCTGGTGCTTGACCTCGACCCGCCCGACGAGGACTTCTCCAAGGTGGTGGCCGTCGCCCACCTGGTGCGGCAGGCGCTGGCCGACAACGGCTTGAGCGGTGCGCCGAAGACCAGCGGCGCCAAAGGCATTCACGTCTTCGTGCCCATCGACGACAACGCCCCCGTCGATGACGTAGCGGCGGCGACGCGGGCGCTGGCCGCCCGCGCCGAGGCCCTCGACCCGTCGATCGCGACGACGGCGTTCATCGTTGCCGACCGCGGCGGCAAGGTGTTCGTCGACTCCACCCGAGCCGGCGGTGCCACCGTTGCCGCCGCCTACAGCCCCCGGCTCCGTGCGGGTACCCCGGTGTCGTTCCCGCTCGACTGGGACGAACTCGGGGACATCACACCAACCGACTTCACCGTCCACACAGCGCTGGACGCTCTCGACGGCCGCCCGTCGTGGACGCAGTCGATGCCCGAGCCGCAGCGGCTTCCACCCGAGCTGATCGAGTTCGGCCGCACGCTTCCCGTCGCGCGGGTGGCGGCGATGCACGAGGGCAAGCGGCGCGCCCGCAGCCGCCGGGAGTCCTCGTAGCGCACCCCCTCCGCGG
>NZ_JBAUJR010000346.1:0-1716 GCF_049683935.1 Mycobacterium sp.
GCCCAGCCACGACGAGCCGGCCTTGGCCTTGTGCGGTGTCGCCGACAGGACGGCCACCAGTCCGTCGTCGGGGACCCGCCGTCCGGGCTGGGTGATTCCCGAATTGCCCAGGAACGCCCGCTTGCCGACCGTCGCGCGAGCGACGTGGATCCAGCCGCCGCCGAGTTCGTAGGACGCCACCATCGTGTCGTCGGCGAGGAACGCGCCGTCCTCGATGACGGTGAACTTCGGGATCAGCAGCGCGGTCGAGATCTCGGTGCCGCTGCCCACCTGCGCTCCGAGCACGCGCAGCCACCACGGGGTGAGCAGGCTGGCATACAGCGGGAACAGGTAATTGCGGGCGGCGTCCATGAGGCGTTCGGTGGCCCACAACTGCCAGCCCGATCGGCTGCGGACGGGGTGGTAGCCCTCATGCAGGCCGATGGCGAGCACTCGCACCCCCACCACCGTCAGCGCCGCGTAGACCAGCACCGCCGCCAGCGTGGCGGGCACAGTCCATGCCAACGCCGGAAGCACCGCGGCGCTCACCGAGGGGGTGTCGCGCACCCCCCAGCCGATGACCGCGAGCCCGGTCGCCAGCGCGGCCAGCGGCAACGCGCCCAGCAGCATCGAGGTCAGGCCGTACATCGCGACCCACGCCGGCGCACTGGGTGGCCGGTGGTCGGGCCACGGATGCTTGGCCTTGCCGGACTTGACCGCCGGTGAGCCCTTCCAGTACTGCCTGTTCTTCACCTTCCCCACGACGCCGGAGCCGGGCGCCACGTCGGCGTTCTTGCCGACGACCGAACCGGGGAGCAACGTCGTCCGGGCACCGACAGTGGCGTCGTTGCCGACGGTGACGGGGCCGACGTGGAACTGGTCCCCGTCGATCCAGTGGCCGCTCAGGTCGACCTCGGGCTCGATGGAACAGCGGTGGCCCAGCGTCAGCATTCCGGTCACCGGCGGTGAGGAGTGCAGGTCCACCCCGTTGCCGACGCTGTTTCCCAGCGCGCGGGCGTAGTAGACCAGCCACGGCGCTCCGGACATGTTCTCGGCGCCGCTGGCCTCGGCCAGCCGCTCGGCAAGCCACACCCGCAGGTGAACCGAGCCACCCCGGCGGTAGGTGCCCGGTGCCAGGTTGCCGACCAGGGTGCGTGCCCCGAACACGGCGATGCCCATCCGGCCGAAGGGGGTGACGAACAGCAGGAAGCCTGCCACGATCCACCACCAGCCGATGGGCTTCGTCCACGGCACCAGCGACAGCGCGTCGGCGACGTTGTTGGCGATCGCCAGCCAGACCACCCACTGCAGGCCGGTCAAGGTCGCCAGTGGCACCGTCAGCGCGACTTGGACCGCCTGGGTGAGGCGCGGGACCGGCTTCACGACGCGGGTCTCGACCGCCGGCGGGGGAGCGAGTTCGTCGAGGTAGCCCGCCAGCGAGCCCAATCGGGGATGGTCGTACAGCTCGGCGACCGTCATCTGCGGGTACCGCTGCCGAAGCGCCGCGATCAGTTGAGCCGCCGACAGCGATCCGCCGCCGAGTGCGAAGAAGTCCGCCTCGGGCCCGTCGACCGGCGCGCCCAGCACGTCACGCCAGTGCCCGGCCAGCCAGCCCAGGGTCCCGCCGAACTCGGGTGCGTCGTCCGCGGCCCCGCCGACCGGCCACGGCAGCGCGTCGCGGTCGACCTTGCCCGAGGTCCGGGTGGGGAGCTCGTCGACGACCACCAGCCGGGGAAC
>NZ_JBAUJR010000347.1:0-4329 GCF_049683935.1 Mycobacterium sp.
TCCGGGCTGCGGGCCTGGATGAACTGATCCAGGCGGGCGGCCTGACTGAGCGGGAGGGGGCCGCCGCGGCATCGTCCCTGCTGGCCGCCGACGCGCTTCCGGACGCGGTCTTCGCCTTCAACGACCGCTGCGCGCTCGGTGTGATGGATGTGTTGATCCGCTCGGGAGTGGCGGTACCGCAACAGGTCTCGGTGATGGGCTTCGACGACAGCCCGCTGGCGGGGCTGGCCCACATCAGCCTCACGACGATCCGTCAGGACTGCGCCGCTCTGGCGGGTGCGGCGGTGGAGAGGCTGGTGGCGCGCCTGGAGGGCACTGTCGAGCAGGCGGATGTCGTCGACGTCGTCTGTGAGCCGGCCCTCGTGATGCGTGGCTCGACCGTCCCGCGTCGCTGAACAGCGCGAATCCGAAGCGCATATGACTTGCAGTCCTAATGTCAGGACAAAGTCTTGACTTTCGGGTGTGAGCCGTATTACATCAGTTGTGAGGCGTGTCGCCCGGCACAGGCCCGCGGGGGTCGATGAGGGCGTCGCGGCGGTCTCGAAGACAAGGAGAAGCAATGACGTTCAAGCGACTCGCGGCGTTCGCCGGAGCAGGCGCCCTGGTGTTGGGGATTGTGTCGTGCTCGTCGACCGGCGGAGCACCCGAGGGGTCCGGAGAGGGCTCCGGTGGCGGCACCGTCGACACCCCCCGAATGACCATCGCGATGATCACCCATGAAGTTCCGGGTGACTCATTCTGGGATCTCGTCCGCAAAGGCGCCGAGACTGCTGCGAAGAAGGACAACATCGAACTGCGGTACTCCAACGACCCGGAGGCGCCCAACCAAGCCAACCTGGTCCAGAGCGCGGTGGACAGTGGTGTCGACGGAATCGCCGTCACTCTCGCCAAGCCGGACGCGATGCGAGCAGCGGTGGATGCCGCTGCAGCCAAGGGTATTCCAGTGGTGGCCTTCAATGCGGGGATGGACTCGTGGCAGGAACTGGGCGTCAAGGAGTACTTCGGCCAGGATGGCTTCATTGCCGGACAGGGAGTCGGCGACCGACTGCGGTCGGAAGGTGCGACCAAGGCGCTCTGCGTCATTCAGGAACAGGGCCACGTCGACCTCGAAGCCCGCTGTGCCGGTGTCAGGGACACCTTCCCGGCCACCGAGGTCCTGAATGTCAACGGCAAGGACATGCCATCGGTGGAGTCCACCATGACCGCCAAGTTGCAGCAGGATCCCAGCGTCGACTACGTCGTGACCCTCGGAGCCCCGTTTGCTCTCACCGCTGTTCAGTCGGCCTCGAGGGCCGGCAGTGAAACCAAGATCGGCACCTTCGACACCAATGCTGCGCTGGTCGGCGCCATCGAGTCCGGAGATGTGCAGTGGGCCGTGGATCAGCAGCCATACCTGCAGGGCTATCTCGCCGTCGATTCCCTTTGGCTGTACCTGAGCAACGGCAACGTCCTCGGTGGTGGCCAGCCCACGCTGACCGGGCCCGCGTTCATCGACTCGACGAACATCGATGCAGTCGCCGAGTACGCGAAGGGCGGCACGCGATGATGAGTGATCGGGCACAGAACGGAGCAGCACGATGACTACGCAGACAGACCTGGAATCCACGCCCAAAGCGGCCAGAGACGAACGTGTCAAAGAGCGAAACCGGGCGCAGCGACTGTTGATCCGGCCCGAGGTGGGCGCAGCCATCGGCGCGATCGGCATCTTCGTGCTGTTCCTGGTCGTGGCGGAACCGTTCCGCGAGGCCGCCTCGCTGGCCACCGTGCTCTACGCCAGCTCCACCATCGGCATCATGGCCTGCGGTGTCGCGGTCCTGATGATCGGTGGCGAGTTCGACCTGTCGACCGGCGTGGCGGTGACGTTCAGCTCGCTGGCGGCGTCGATGCTGGCCTACAACCTGCACCTCAACCTGTGGGCCGGTGCGGCACTGGCGCTCGTTCTGGCGCTCGCGGTCGGCTTCTTCAACGGCTTCCTGGTGATGAAGACCAGGATCCCCAGCTTCCTGATCACGCTGAGCACGTTCTTCATGCTGGCCGGTATCAACCTTGCGGTGACCAAGCTGGTCGCCGGTCAGGTGGCCACCCAGAGTGTCAGCGACATGCAGGGCTGGGAGTCGGCGCGGACGGTGTTCGCCTCGTCGTTCACGGTGTTCGGGGTGAGTATCCGCATCACGGTCGTATGGTGGCTGATCTTCACCGCGGTGGCGACCTGGGTACTGTTCAAGACCAAAATCGGCAACTGGATCTTCGCAGTGGGTGGAGACGCGGAAAGCGCTCGTGCGGTGGGTGTTCCGGTCACTGCGGTCAAGATCGGACTGTTCATGTTCGTCGGCTTCTGCGCCTGGTTCGTCGGTATGCACCTGCTGTTCTCGTTCAACACCGTGCAGTCCGGCCAGGGCATCGGCAACGAGTTCTTCTACATCATCGCTGCGGTCATCGGCGGATGTCTGCTCACCGGTGGCTACGGCACCGCGATCGGAGCCGCGATCGGTGCATTCATCTTCGGTATGACCAACCAGGGCATCGTCTACGCAGGCTGGGACCCCGACTGGTTCAAGTTCTTCCTGGGCGCGATGCTGTTGTTCGCGGTGATCGCCAACAACGCCTTCCGTAACTACGCAGCGAAGAGGTGACCCGATGACCGCAACAGTCGAAAAGCCAAGCAGCGATACTCCTTCGGGCGGCAAGGTGCCGTTGGTCGAGCTGAAGAACGTCGGCAAGTCGTACGGCAACATCACCGCGCTCAAGGACATCTGTCTTCGAGTGCACGCCGGTGAGGTGACGGGCATCCTGGGTGACAACGGCGCAGGTAAATCCACGCTGATCAAGATCATCTCGGGGCTACATCAGCAGACCGACGGGGAGTTGCTCGTCGACGGCGAGGCGATCACCTTCGGTTCGCCGGCCGACGCGCTCGACAAGGGCATCGCCACGGTGTACCAGAATCTCGCGGTCGTACCGCTGATGCCGGTGTGGCGGAACTTCTTCCTCGGCCAGGAACTGCGAAAGAAGTCGTTCCCGTTCTCCTTGGATGCCAACGCGATGCGTGCCACCACGTTGACCGAGCTCTCGAAGATGGGCATTGACCTGCCCGACGTCGATGTGCCCATCGGCTCGCTGTCGGGTGGTCAGAAACAGTGCGTGGCCATCGCGCGCGCTGTGTACTTCGGGGCGCGGGTGCTGATCCTCGATGAGCCGACCGCCGCTTTGGGTGTCAAGCAGTCCGGTGTGGTGCTCAAGTACATCACCGCGGCCAAGGATGCCGGCTTCGGTGTGGTGTTCATCACCCACAACCCGCACCACGCGCATTTGGTGGGTGACCACTTCGTCCTGCTCAATCGTGGCCGGCAGAAGCTGGACTGCACCTATGACGAGATCACCCTGGAGCATCTGACACAGCAGATGGCCGGAGGTGACGAGCTCGAGGCGCTGTCGCACGAGTTGCGATCCGCGAAGAACTGACAATCGCACCCGAGGGCCCCGTCGACCGATTGGTCGGCGGGGCCCTCGGGTATAGCTCAGCCATGACTACGTCAAGTCTGAAGACAGAAGATGCCGGCCCGCGCACCGTCAGCCGCAGCGTGCAGGTGGGCGCACCGGTCGCAGAGATTTTCGCGATGGTCGTCGATCCACACCGCCATTCCGACATCGACGGGTCGGGGACCGTGCGGGACATCGAGGTCAAGGGTCCACATCGGCTCAGCGAGGGCGACAAGTTCACGGTGGGGATGACGCAGTACGGGTTGCCCTACAAGATCACCTCGACCGCCACGACGATCGAGGAGAATCGGGTCGTGGAATGGCAGCACCCCCTCGGACACCGGTGGCGCTGGGAGTTGGCCGAGGTCAGCCCGGGGACCACGAAGGTGACCGAGACATTCGACTACTCGACGGCGAAGCTGCCGTTCATGATCGAACTGCTGGGGATGCAGAAGCAGAACGCCAAGGGCATCGAATCGACGCTGACCTCTCTGGTCGACCGTTACGTCAAGCACTAGGCGACATCTCGCTCACACAACGTTCACGGTCTCGACATGGTGTCGCTGTTCACGTCGACGAGCCGATCGCCGATCTTCGCTGCACAATGGTGGCCATGGACAGTGATCTCGAATCACGCGCGGTCATGCCCGCCTGGCGTGACCCGCTGTCGGCGGGGTGGCGCGCCCACCGCGGCCTGCTGCTGTTGCGGCTGCGCTGGCACGAGCGCCGGGTCAGCATCCGCCGCGGGTAGCCCCTAGCCGCGGAGCTTCACCACCCGAGAACGCAGCAGATGGTGCCTGAAGTGCACCGATCGGTTCGCTGTGCCTCGTACGGGAGACGCATATACCC
>NZ_JBAUJR010000348.1:0-14208 GCF_049683935.1 Mycobacterium sp.
GGTGGTGATGTCGTTGTCGTCGAGTGCCATGGTGTTCCTTCCATCGGTCGCACCTGCATCGGTGCCGACTTCGGGCGTCTCGGTGACGACCGCGAAGGGCTGATTGGGCCCCGATGCGTGCGGTGCAGTGTTACCGCCCAATGATCAAACAAAACGCACCGCCACGGAACCGTTTGCCGGCGACGCCCTGCGAGTGACCTGCAGCTGAACGCGACGCGATTATCGTTTCGGCGTCGTAGCCAATAAAATCGACCCCGCAATGACCGAAACCGCCACAGGTGTGCACAAGGCTGACGGGCCTCAGGCAGACCGCATCTCCGCCGAAGCGCGACGGCGCCGAACATTCGCTGTGATCAGCCATCCGGACGCCGGCAAGTCCACCTTGACCGAGGCGCTGGTGCTTCATGCGAACGCCATCACCGAGGCGGGCGCCATCCACGGCAAGGCCGGCCGCCGCGCCACGGTCTCCGACTGGATGGAGATGGAGAAGGCCCGCGGCATCTCCATCACCTCGACAGCTCTCCAGTTCCCCTACAAGACCCAGACCGGGCAGACCTGCGTCATCAACCTGCTCGACACCCCCGGGCACGCAGACTTCTCCGAAGACACCTACCGCGTCCTGACCGCCGTCGACTGCGCGGTGATGCTCATCGACGCCGCGAAGGGGCTGGAACCGCAGACGCTCAAGCTCTTCCAGGTCTGCCGACATCGCGGCATCCCGATCATCACGGTGGTCAACAAGTGGGACCGGCCGGGTCGCGACGCGCTGGAGTTGATGGACGAGATCCACGAGCGCATCCAGCTGCAGACCACGCCGTTGACCTGGCCGGTCGGCATCGCCGGTGACTTCAAGGGCGTCCTGGACCGGCGAACCGGCAAGTACATCAAGTACACCCGTACGGCTGGCGGCGCCACCGCCGCTCCCGAGGAACACATCGATGCCTCCCGCGCCCATGAGGTCGCGGGAAGCGACTGGGACAACGCGATCGAGGAGTCCGAGCTGCTGTCCGCCGACGGCGCCGATTTCGACCGGGACTCGTTCCTGCGCTGTACATCGACACCGGTCCTGTTCACCTCGGCCATCCTCAACTTCGGTGTCAACCAACTCCTCGATGTCCTCGCCCAGCTCGCCCCGTCGCCGAGCGGTCAACTCGACATCGACGGCAACCGGCGGGACGCGACCGCCCCCTTCAGCGCTTTCGTGTTCAAGGTTCAGGCGGGCATGGACTCCGCCCACCGCGACCGGATCGCGTACGCCCGGGTCTGCTCGGGCACGTTCGAACGCGGCGATGTGCTGACCCACGGCTCCACAGGCAAGCCCTTCGTCACCAAGTACGCGCAGTCGGTGTTCGGCCAGCAGCGGTCGACGCTGGACACCGCGTGGCCGGGTGATGTCATCGGCCTGGCCAACGCCGCCGCGCTGCGCCCGGGCGACACCCTGTACCGGGACATCGCCGTGCAGTACCCGCCGATTCCGAGCTTCTCCCCGGAGCATTTCGCCGTGGCCAGGGGCACCGATCCGAGCAAACACAAGCAGTTCCGCAAGGGGATCGAGCAGCTGGACCAGGAAGGCGTGATCCAGGTGCTGCGCTCGGACCGGCGTGGTGATCAGGCGCCGGTCTTCGCCGCCGTCGGTCCGATGCAGTTCGAGGTGGCCAGCCATCGCATGGCGGCCGAATACGGTGCGCCGATCGAACTCGAGCCGCTGCCGTACACGGTGGCCCGCGCCGCCGACCCCGACGACGTCGAGGTGCTCCAGAAGCAGGCGTCAGTCGAGGTGTTCACCCGCACCGACGGTGTGGTCCTCGCGGTCTTCTCGACGAAGTGGCGCCTCGAGAACGTTCAGCGGGACAACCCGTCCTTGCAGCTGCGATCGCTGGTGGCCGCAGGGGACTGATCCCCGAGGGGTCATCTCTAGCTGAATTCAGCTCCGAGACGGACGATTTCGGCGACCGACCACTGGTCATCGGCATGGGCGCCGTATTTCTGTGCCAGCACGCGACTATCGGGGGCGATCAGGAAGTCGGCGGGTCTCCCGAAGTGGTCCTCGCCGCGACCCAGGCCCGCCGCGAGGGACCGTTGGCTCATGGCACCACGCGCGCCGGCCAGCCACGCGCGGGGATGGGCCACCGAAGCCACCGAGGATTCCACCCCGAACTCCCGATAGAGCTTGCGCTGGGGATCGGCGATCACCGCGAAGGGCAGATCGGACTGGTAGGCGATCAGCGTGTCGGGCGAGGAGTGGAACACCACCACTTCGACGATGCCGGCCGCCGTGATCTGGTCGTGGTGGGCAACGATGGACCGCAGATGCAGGTGGCAGATCGGGCATCCCGCGAATCGACGGAACTGCAGGTGCACCAAACGGTCGGCGTCGGGCACCGAGGTCGTGGTGCCATCGATGGCGTGCAGTTGGTGGGGCGGGATCCGTGCGCCGACCTCGATGGTTGCCATGATGTCAGTGAAGCACGCCGCGGCGGCGCGCAGCAGCGAGAAGCAGACCCAGCACGGCACCGTAGAGCAGGTGTTCACCGATGAACGTCGGGTAGCCGACCATCGTGGCCATGTTGCTGATGGGATCGCCGCCGCCCAGGAGCGACGCCGCCAGCGGCAGGCCGACCCAGGCGCTGATCACGAACACCACGAACCCCCACGCCGTCGCCGCAGCGATCAGCACGGGCCCGCGCCAGCGCAGGAGGCGCGCCGCGACCCCGAAGACCGCGCCGTAGGCCGCACCCACGACCGTGTGGATCATTGCGCCCAACGCAGCCGGCCCGAACACGAACGTGAACGCGTTGCCGGCCATCGCGGACTGCATGGACTGCATCATGGTGTCGCCCGGGGCCAGCGCTGATGCGATGTGATAGAGCGGCGCGAAGAAGCCGGTGTGCTGATATGTCAATGCCGCGAGCATCGCGAACATCGCCATCACCAGCGATGCGGCGATACCGGCGGCCGCGCCCCACGCCGCGCCCGCGGCGATGCCCCTGCTTTCCACGCCTTCGTCTGCATTGGTGACGCCCGATGCTCTGGTCATTGTGAACTCCTTCTGAAGAGCGGTCCGTGGTTGCACTCTGAGGAGAACCTCGAGCGGGCGCTGGACCGTGATCAGTGTCAGCACGCTGACAGAGATCGATCACGAATGTCAGCGTGCTGACAGGATCGACAACACGACCGAAGGGGAGTCCATGGCCAATCGTCGCGGCCCGATCCGACAGGCCATGCGCGCCATGGCCGGAGGCGAAAGCCCCCAGGACATGCAGGTGCGCCATGCGGCATGGGTGGCCCGGTGCGTCGGCCGTGGTCCGGCCGCGCCGCTACAGCGTGACGACGTCAGCGCGCTGGCCGGGACCCTGGCGGCACGACAGTTCACCCCCGGGGACGTGCTCTTCGCGGAAGGAGAGCAGCCGGCGGGGGTGTGGATCGTTCGGCAGGGGCGCATCGAGCTCGCGGTGGGTTCGGGACGGCGACGGGTGATCGTCGATGTGCTGCGCACCGGCGATGTCGACGGGGACATCCCCCTGCTGCTGGCGATGCCCATGGCCTACACCGCGCGCGCCCTCACCGAATGCACCTGCCTGTACCTGGACCGACCTGCCTTCGAACACCTGCTCGCCACTCGTCCGAACATTTCTCGCCGCTGGTTGTCATCTGTCGCGCAGCGGGTTTCGGCCGGCCAACAGCGCCTCGTCGGCATGCTCGGCCGGCCGCTCTCATCCCAGGTCGCCCAACTGCTGCTCGACGAATCGTTGGACGGTTCTGTTCCGCTTGCCCAGCGCACCCTCGCGGCGATGCTCGGCGTCCAGCGGCCCTCGCTGAACAAGATCCTGAAAGAGTTCGAGCGCCAGGGCCTCATCACCATCCTCTACGCAGGAATCGATCTCGTCGACGTCGATGGGCTCGTCGGCAAGGCCGGCTGAACCCGAAATATCAGGCGGCCGGCGTCTTGCGGCCCGTCGGGAGGCACGTATATTCTCACCCCTAAGTAGAACGATCTATCTAGGAGTGGGCATGCCGACTGTGGAACTGAGCAGCGGGCCGGTCTCGTACGGGGACACCGGCGGCACCGGACCGGTGCTGGTCTTCTGCCACGGTCTGCTGATGGACGGGCTGCAATGGCGCAAGGTACTGCCGTTGCTCTCCGGGTACCGCTGCATCACCCCGACGCTGCCCCTCGGAGCGCACACCGTGGCGATGAAACCGGATGCCGACCTCACCCAACTCGGCGTCGCCCGGATCCTGGCGGACTTCCTCGACGCGCTCGACCTCGACGATGTGACCCTGGTGCTCAACGATTGGGGTGGTGGGCAGTTCGTCATCTCAGACGGTCGCGCGGACCGTGTCGGGCGCCTGGTGCTCGCGTCGTGCGAAGCATTCGACAACTTCCCGCCCAAGCCGGCGCGTCCCGCGGTGATGCTGTGCCGGATACCCGGCGGCGGCTGGTTGTTCACGAAGATGATGGGCACCAGCTTCTTTCGGCACAATCGCAAGGCCTACGGCGTGTTGAGCAAGCGGGGGGTACCCGACGAGGTGTACGACCAGTGGTTCCGTCCTGCGACCGAGAACAGGGATATTCGGCGCGACATGGTCAAGTTCTGCACCGGGGCACCCCCGCGCCGGGTGCTGCTGGAGTGGGCGGATCGACTGCCGGCGTTCACCAGACCCGTCTTGGTTCTCTGGGCGCGTGAGGACCTGATGTTCCCGCTAGAACACGCCGAACGGCTCGCGGCTACCTTCACGGACTCCACCCTTGTGCTGGTGGACGATTCGCTGACGTTGATCCCAGAGGACCAGCCCGAGAAGTTCGCCGACGCCCTGACCGCGTTCGTCGGCTGACCGCAGTCGCTCCTAGCCCATCCGGCCGGCGTCGACGACGCGGATCACCGCCGTCCCTTCCTCGTCGGAGGCCTCCAGGTCCACTTCGACGTCGAAGCCCCAGTCATGATCGCCTGCAGGGTCATCCAGGATCTGCCGGATCCGCCACACAGCAGGCTGCCGATCGATGATCAACAGCGCCGGGCCACGGGCGTCGGCGCCGGTGCCCACGTCGTCGTGCTCCTCGAAGTAGTCCCGCACCACGTCCTCCCAGCGCTCGGCAGTCCAGCCGGCGTCGGCGTCCAACTGGCCGAGGTCGTGCCAGCGGCGTCGCGCGAACAACTCGACACGACGGAACAGCGCGTTGCGCACCATCGCGGTGAAGGCCCGCTCGTTTCCCGTCAACGGTCGCGGGCGGGCAGGTACCGTCACCGGCGCATCCAGCGGCTGATCTGGGCTGGTCAGCTGTTCCCATTCGTCGAGCAGGCTCGAATCGACCTGGCGCACAAGCTCACCGAGCCACTCCACGATGTCGGTGAGCTCCTCTGTGCGCGCGGCCGCCGGCACACCGGACCGCAGCGCCTTGAACGCATCGGACAGGTAGCGCAGCACCGCGCCCTCCGAGCGGGTCAGGCCGTAGACGCTGACGTACTCCCGGAAGGTGAAGGCCCGCTCCCACATCTCTCGCACCACGGACTTCGGTGACAACCGCGCGTCGGCCGCCCAGGGGTTGCTCTGCAGGTACAGCTCGTAGGTGTGGTGGAGTAGTTCGTCGAGCGGCTTGGGGTAGGTGACGTCGTCGAGGAGCTCGATGCGTTCGTCGTACTCGATTCCCTCGGCCTTCATCGCGGCGACGGCCTCGCCCCTGGCCTTGTTGAGCTGCGCCGCCAGGATCTGACGCGGATCCTCCAGCGTCGCCTCGATCACCGAGACGATGTCCAGCGCATACGTTTCCGCCGCGGGATCGAGTACGCCGACCGCGGCGAGCGCGAAGGTCGACAGCGGCTGGTTGAGGGCGAAGTCGGGTGGTAGGTCGACGGTGAGCCGGTAGCGGCCTCCGTCGGCGTCGGGTTCTTCCAGTCTTTCCACAACGCCGGCCTGCAGCAGGGAGCGGGCGATGCCGACCGCCTCGCGGACGTGCTGGAGTTGGCGCTTGCGGGGCTCGTGGTTCTCCAGGAGCAGTCGCCGCATCGCGACAAAGGGGTCACCCGGACGATCGACGACGTCGAGAATCATCGCCGTCGACACCCGCATGTTGCTCGTCAGCGGCTCCGGTGTGGCGTCGACAAGCCGGGTCATGGTCGATTCGCTCCACGGCACCATGCCCTCGGGAACTTTGCGACGCACCAGCTTTCGACGCTTCTTCGGATCATCGGCGACCTTGGCGAACTGTTTGAGGTTCTCGACTTCGTGATCAGGTGCCTCGACCACGACGGTGCCCGCGGTGTCGTAGCCGGCACGGCCGGCGCGCCCGGCGATCTGGTGGAACTCGCGCGCTTGCAGCAGGCGGGTGCGGATGCCGTCGTACTTCGACAGCGCCGAGAAGACGACCGTCCGGATCGGTACGTTGATGCCGACGCCGAGGGTGTCGGTGCCGCAGATCACCTTGAGCAGGCCCGCCTGCGCCAGCTGTTCGACCAGCCGCCGATACTTGGGCAGCATGCCGGCGTGGTGCACGCCGATCCCGTGCCTGACGAGCCGTGACAGCGTGGAACCGAAGGCTGTGGAGAACCGGAATGCGCCGATGAGTTCGGCGATCGCGGCCTTCTCGTCCTTGGTGCTGACGTTGATGCTCATCAGCGCCTGCGCCCGCTCCAATGCTGAAGCCTGGGTGAAGTGCACGACGTAGATCGGCGCCTGCCTGGTGTCGAGGAGTTCCTGGATCGTCTCGTGCATCGGCGTCGTCGCATAACTGTGGAACAGGGGGACGGGACGCTCGGCGTTGGCGACCAGGGCCGTCGGCCGTCCGGTGCGACGGGTGAGGTCCTCACGGAGAAACGTGACATCACCGAGCGTGGCCGACATCAGCAGGAACTGAGCCCTCGGCAGTTCCAGCAGCGGCACCTGCCAGGCCCAGCCGCGATCCGGGTCGCCGTAGAAGTGGAACTCGTCCATCACCACGAAGTCGATGTCGGCATCGGCGCCTTCGCGCAACGCGATGTTGGCGAGCACCTCCGCAGTGCAGGCGATGATCGGTGCGTCGGCATTGACCGAGGCGTCGCCGGTGAGCATGCCGACATTGACCGCACCGAAGACTTCGCAGAGAGCGAAGAACTTCTCGCTGACGAGCGCCTTGATCGGGGCCGTGTAGTAGCTCGTGCCCGCCGCCGCCAGCGTCGCGTACAACCCGCCGGTGGCTACCAGCGACTTGCCCGAACCGGTCGGCGTCGCGAGTATCACGTTCGCCCCGCTGACCAGTTCGATCAGCGCCTCCTCCTGCGCCGGATACAACACAGTGCCGTTCGCTTCGGCCCACCCGGCGAACGATGCGAACAGCTCGTCGGGGTCGGCCTTCTGGGCGCGCAGCGCCGACAGGTCGCCCGGGTCGTCGAGCAGGGGAGCAGCTTCGAGATGGGACATCGTGGGGTCCAGCGTGCCGCATGGCCTGCGCTGCCAGGTCAGCGGTGCGGCGAACAGTCATGGCTACCGGGTGAAGTTCGCGTTGATCCTCTGCTGCAGATAGTTCTTTGCGCTGATCGGCGGATACTTGCGCGTCGGCCCGGCGATGGTCACCTCACTGTTGGCCTGTGCGAAGAAGGCGATGCTGTAGCGGGCGCCGCGATGGTCGGACGTTCCCGGGCTTCTGACGCGGTGGAAGTTCGAGGGCAGCAGATCGTCACTCCAGCGCATGAGCATGTCCCCGATATTGCAGGTGATCGCGTCTTCGGAGGGATGCACCGAGGTCCATTGCTGGGCGTCGCGCTCCTTGCCCGGACAGACCTGCAGTCCACCTTGCCCGTCGCGTTGGAACAGCAGGGTGAGGCAGTCGAAGTCGGTGTGGGCGCCTGCGCGCCACACCCCGGTCAAGTCTGCCTCGGTGGGCAGCGGGAAGTAGTGCAGCAACCGCAGTGTGCTCTGGTAGGTCGACGACGCGGGGTCGTGTGCACGCGTGAAGAAGTCACGCTCGAAGCCCAGCTTGTCCGCGAACAGCGACAGCAACTCCATGGCCAGCGCCCAGCACTTGCTCTCGAAGTCCAGAACGGTTGCGCGGAAGCCCGCGAGCTCGTCCTCCGACGGCCATAGCCCGTCCATGTTCGACAACGTGACCTGGTAGGACTCCTTCTGATCCGGGACTCCGACCGAGGGGCGCACCTGGGTCAGCTGTTCCCAGCCGGAGTTGAACCGCTTGGGCCGTCGCGCTTTCACGTCCTCCGGCAGTGCGAAGAACGCTTCGGCCATCTCGAACGCGGCCCGCACGTCGCCGAGGTCGATGCCGTGGTCGACCACCTGGAAGAAGCCGATATCAGTTGCCGCACGCCATATCTCGTCGGCCACCTGCGACCGGCGGGAGTCGATGTCGGCCAACGAGATGCGCCGCACCTCCCGGTCGCTTTCGGTACCAAGGGCGCCCATGGCCCGCTCGCGCTGCAGTTCGGTCATGTCAGTCATGCTGGTGTTGTCCTCAGGGTATTCAGTTGGCGGCGATCGATGGATCGCTGAACTGGTTGGTGAACAGGTCCGCCCCGGTCATGTCTGCGGGCACCATGTTGCCGGTGGCGGCGAGGACACCACGGAGGTCCTCGACATTGCGGGCGGTGCGGGCTTCGTCGTAGACGCCGAATGACCCGTCGTCCTCGGCGGCCAGCAGTCCTCTGTCGACCAGCAGTGCGGCGCTGAACGCCGCCTCACCCTGCGAGTACGGCGAGTAGGTGTTGTCCTGGGACACCACATCGACGATGACGTCGTTGACCGCTTCCGGCGCCGCGGCGTAGTCGACACCCGACTGCTGGATGATGGGCACCAGCTTCTCCAGGCACGGCGAGAGTTCGGCGAGCTTGTCGGCGCGAACCGACATGTTCGACGCGTAGATGTCGTAGCCCACGTCCTTGATCAGGCCGTAGGCCACCGGCTTGTTCCAGGCCGGAGTGTCGTGTTCGTAGGTGTAGGGCTCGGAGTTGGCGAAACCCTGCTGCGCCAACGTGGGATCTCCGACGAATCGCGACGGTGCGCCGTCGTAGCCGGTGTCGATCTGTGACTCCTTGAGCAGGCCCTTCTGCACCATCCACTGCGGGAAGATCTGATCCTGGGACACGACGACGGTGGCGTCCGTCTTGCCGATGTCGGCGACCGTCGACCACTGCGGGTGGGACTGCGGATCCCACATCAGGATGGCTGGGCTGTATTTGAGCAGGGGAGTCACGCCGATCACCGGCTGGTCGGCGGCCGCGGCGATCAGCTGGTCGCCGTGCACGATCCTCATGGTCAGCGAGTCATCGACGTACAGCTGCGACGGGACCGACTGGAATCCGATCGCCGGTCCGCCGGCCTTGAGCGTCAGGTCGACACCGGTGTCCTTGCCGCCTGCGACCAGCGGGCCGGTCACCGACTTCTCCTCGGTGTTCACCTGGTAGCCGGAACCGAGCATCCCGAACACCGCACCCATGTCCGACTGCGGCTGCCATTGCAGCTGAATGCCGACGTTCGCCGGGCAGACGTCGGCGAGCTGCTGAGCGGCGGTGGCGGGTTCGAGTGAAGCCTGCTCGGTGGGCTCCTCGCCACCGTATGCGCACGCGCTCAACACGGCTGCGACGGTGGTGACGGCTGCCGCCTTCCACAGGACTGAACGGTACATGGGGCTCCTCGGTAATCTTGAAGGGTCTGGGTGCGGGTCATCGACCGGTGATTACATGCAATCACGATGCGGATTGCGGCTGTGTTAACTCGGTCGCGCACTTTCCCGAGAGCGCCCCGCTGCTGGGGAAATGCGCGATCGGAGGCAAAGTTATTACCTGCGGTTCACGCACGGAAACACCTACGTAATACATGTAATCAACTCTGGTGGTCACACTATTGAAGTGCTACTGCATGTAATACCGCCGATCGATCTACCGGGGAGTCCACAGTGGAACCGTCCCAGACCATCCGTGACGCCGGCCCGCGCGGCCGCGGCCGACCACCACAGATCGAGTTCGCCGACGTATCAAAGCGTTTCGAGACCGGAACCGTTGCCGTGCAGCGCACCGACCTCCAGGTCGCACCCGGCGACTTCATCGCCGTCGTCGGCCCTTCCGGCTGCGGCAAGTCGACACTGCTGCGGATGGCAGCGGGTCTGGAGAAGCCGAGTGCGGGTACCGTCCGCCTCGACACCGCGTCGGTAGGCTTCATCTTCCAGGAGCCCACCCTGCTTCCGTGGCGGACTGTGCGAGCCAACGTCGAACTGTGCGCCGAACTCAGCGGCGCTGACCGGGCTCACACGAAGAGAATTGCCGGCGAATCGATTTCGGCCGTCGGGCTGGGGCAGTTCGCCGAACAACTGCCGAACGCACTGTCGGGCGGGATGAAGATGCGGGTGTCGATCGCCCGCGCACTGACCATGTCCCCTGACGTACTGCTCCTCGACGAACCGTTCGGTGCGCTCGACGAGATGACCCGTCTGGACATGCAGGTCGAATTGCAGCGCCTGTACACGGAGCGGCGGTTCACCTCGATGTTCGTCACGCACTCGGTATCGGAAGCCGTCTACCTGGCCAACCGGGTCGTCGTGATGACTCCGCGTCCGGGCCGGATCGCCGGGATCATCGACATCGACTTCGACTACCCACGCCCGGAGATGCTGCGGTTCGAGCCGCGGTTCACCGATTACGTGGCCGAGGTGTCGGCGCTGCTGCACGGGAGAACGTCATGACCGTGCTCGGCACCGCCCTGCAGGCCCCGGCGAGACTGTTCAGTCGCGCCGCCGACGATGACGCGGCGTCGGAAGCCCGAGAGTCGTTGCGAGCCAAACGCATCGGTAGCGCAATCTTCTATCCGATGCTGTCGCTGGCCGCCGGTCTGGTGGTGTGGTCGATCGTCAGCTACCTTGTGCTCGAACCGCATCGACGGTTCATGCTGCCGCCACCGGCCGATGTCCTGCGCAACTCGTTGCTGGACTGGACACACCTGCAGCCGATGCTGACAGCGCTCTCGGTCACCGCCCAGGTCACCCTCGTCGGGTTCGTGGTCGCCGTTGTCGTGGGTATCGGCACGGGTGTGGTGATGTGCCAGGCTCGCTGGCTGGAGAAGATCATCTACCCGTATGCGGTTGTCATCCAGGTCATTCCGATCCTCGCGATCGTCCCCCTCATCGGGCTGTGGCTCGGCTACGGGATGGCCGCCCGCACGCTCGTGTGTGTGCTCATCGCGGTGTTCCCCATCATCACCAACACCCACTTCGGAATCCGGTCGGTGGACCGTGGCATGCACGAACTGTTCACCATCTCCGGGGC
Source organism: Mycobacterium sp. (assembly GCF_049683935.1). Lineage (GTDB taxonomy): Bacteria > Actinomycetota > Actinomycetes > Mycobacteriales > Mycobacteriaceae > Mycobacterium. The sequence goes on from NZ_JBAUJR010000348.1 coordinate 11,241, forward strand.
GTCGCGCTGGGACCGACTGGTCAAACTCGAACTGCGCGCGGCGCTGCCGGCGATCCTGACCGGCGTCCGTACCGCCGCCGGTCTGGTTGTCGTGGGCGCCATCATCGGCGACATGTTCTTCGCGAAGGGCCAACCGGGAATCGGCACGTTGCTCGACGTCTACCGAGGAAGATTGCAGTCCGACGACCTGATCGCCGCGATCGTGCTCGCGTCGATCTTCGGTGTGGTGGTCTTCGCGATCATGGGTGTGGTGACCCGGCTTGCTGTCGGTCGCTGGCACGAATCCGGCCGCCAACTCTGAACCATGAGAGGAAGTAACTCGATGTCCGGGAATTCATTCGACGTGCCCGTGCTGGACGTGAGCCGCTATGTGGCCGGCGGTGACTCCGCCACCGATCCTGACTGCGCACGGGTGGCCGCCGCGCTGGACCGGGCCTGTCGGGAGGTCGGGTTCGTCCAGATCGTCGGGCACGGGATCGATACCGCGGCCCTCACCGGCCTCGGGGACGCGCTGGACGAATTCTTCGCACTGCCCCTCGCCGTGAAGAAGCAGTACCGCCGTGATCCCGCTGCCAACCGCGGCTACTCGCCGCCGAAGAGCGAATCGCTGAGCATGAGCCTGGGCATCGGTGCCAACCGACTCCACGACTACTACGAGGCCTTCACAGTCGGCACCGAGCGGGCGTCCTTCGCCGGGCTGGATCTCCCGGAAGCAAGCTACGCGCCGAACAACTGGCCGGACGCCGCCGCGGGCTTCCGGCCGCGGATCGAGCGTTACTTCGCCGAGGCCCAGCAGTTGGCCCGCACGCTGATGACCGCGGTCACCGACGCCCTCGCCCTGCCGCGCCACTACTTCGATCCGATGACCGATCACTCCATCGAGGTGTTGAAGATGAACAACTTCGCGCTGCCGGAAGGGGACACCGAGATCACCGGTGAGTTCCAGGGGATGGGGGCCCACACCGACTTCGGCATTCTGACGATCCTGTGGGCCGACCAGGTGCCGGGCCTGCAGGTGCTCGACCGCGACGGCAGCTGGCATGACGTGGCCCCTGCGGACGGCGCGTTGCTCATCAACCTCGGGGACGCGATGGCGCGGTGGACCAATGATCGATGGATGTCGACGGTGCACCGGGTTGATCCTCCGGTGGTGAACGGCCGGATTCGTCGGCGTCGTTCGGCGGCCTTCTTCTTCGACGGGAACTACGACGCGGTGCTGGAGGCGCTGCCGGGCACCCTCGCCGACGGAGAAGTCGGATACGAACCGATTACCGTTGCCGAGAACATCGCGATGAAGGTTGCGGGTCTGCGTGCCGGTGTGGCACCAGAGGCCACGTTGCGAGAGGCGGCGCGGGTGGCCGCTGCCGCCGAGTAGGGGAGGCCATCATGACCGTGTCCGACGGTGCTCTTCTCACCGAGTCTGTGCACAACTCCCTGCAGGAGCTGATCTTCAACGGCGAACTCGCGCCCGGCAGCCCACTGAGCGTGCCCGCCCTGGCCGCCCGGCTCAACGTCAGCCGTACCCCGGTGCGGGAAGCGGTCCAGCAGCTCATCTACGAGGGGTTGGCGACTCACACCCGAAACGCCGGTGCGCGGGTGACCCACCTCGACGACGACGCAGTGAAGGCGGTCTTCGAGGTCCGCGAAGTGCTCGACGGACTCGCGGCGCACAACGCCACGCTGATAGCCACCCGCGCGACCGTCGAGCAGTTGCGCAAGATGGTGCACGTCCAGCAGGAACTTCTCGACGAGCCCGCCGACCGGCATCGTGACGCCAAGCTGGACCTGCAGTTCCACACCCTGATCCGGGACAGCGCCCGGAATCGTCCGCTCAGTGATGCGCTGGCCCGGCTGGACGGTCAGTCCCACCTGTACCGGTCCGACATGTGGTCCACCGAGCTCAATCGCCGTCTTGCCGTCGGGGAGCACGAGCGCATCGTGGCGGCGATCGAAGCCGGCGACGCCGAGGGCGCCCGCTCGGCAGCGTGTGCCCACGTTGCCGGGCTCTATGTGCGGACCCGACGGATCTAGGTCGGTGAGGCATACATCGTCGGCGGCGCGGCCGGTGTCCACGCTGATCGGAGCGACGCTGGCCGACGGTTCGGTGGTCGACGTCAAGATCGGGCGCAATGGCGACCACGCGGTGGTGACCGCCGTCGACCCAGCCGGAGCGATCGGGAGCCCACCCACGGCCGACGACGTCGTTGACCTGAGTGGGTATCTGCTCATCACAGCGCCCGCCGAACCGCATGCGCATCTGGACAAGGCGATGTCGTGGGACACGCTGCAGCCGCCACTGGGCGACCTGCATGACGCGATCGCCGCGTGGAAGCGAGGGTCAGCCCAGTTCGACGAGGAATCTTTCCGGTGCCGGGCGCACGCCGCAGCCCTCGCGCTGGTCCGCAACGGCACGACGGCGGTGCGAACCCACGTCGACATACTCGCAGGGGACGACCCGCTGCGGGGAATCCGGGCCGTCGCCGCGGTACGGCGGGAACTGCGCGAACTCATCGACATCGAGATCGTCGCGCTGATCAAGACCTACTCGTCGGCCGATCTGCTGCACGCCGCATTGGATGCCGGTGCCGACCTGGTCGGTGGGTCCCCCCACAGCGCGCCCGATCCGTACGCCGAACTCGAGCGGCTGCTGGGAGTCGCCGAAGCGCGAGGTGTGGGCACCGACCTGCACACCGATGAGTTCCTCTATGGCGACCACCACACTGTCGGCGCGTACGCGGATCGGGCGGGACTGTGGCCGCCTGAGCGGAACCGAACCGCGAGCCACTGCACCAGGCTCGGCACGATGACACGGGATGAACTCGATGTCCTGGTGCCGCGGATCGCCGGCGCCGGGATGGGCGTGGTGGCCAACCCGATCACCAACCTGTACCTGCAGGGCCGCGGCCAACCGGCCGCCACGCCGCGCGGCATCACGGCGATCGAACCGCTGCGCGCTGCCGGAGTGCGG
>NZ_JBAUJR010000349.1:0-8703 GCF_049683935.1 Mycobacterium sp.
ACGTCGCGACGATGGCTCGGGCTGTCGTGCGCGCGGCGGACCTCGGCGCGCGGATCATCAACATCTCTGCGGTGACCTGCATTCCGGCGAACATGGACGTCGATCAGAGCGAGCTGGGTGCGGCCCTGAGATATGCCGCGGTCGAGAAGGACGTGGTGATCGTCGCCGCGGCCGGCGACACCGAGGGCGGCGCAACCGCCGGTGCGGCCTGCGAATCGAACCCGCTCACCGACCCTGCCCGACCGTCCGATCCGCGCAACTGGTCGAGCGTGACGTCGGTGTCGATCCCGTCATGGTGGCAGCCCTATGTGCTGTCGGTCGGCGCGCTGTCACCCGACGGCCGGCCGGCGCGGTCCACGATGGCGGGTCCGTGGCTCGGCATCGCGGCGCCCGGTGAGAACATCACGTCGGTGAGCAACGACGCCGACGGTGGCCTGGCCAACGGGATGCCCAACAGCGACCGGGAGATGTCGCCGATCGGCGGCACCAGCTACGCGGCGGCCTACGTATCGGGAGTTGCGGCGTTGGTGCGCAGCAGGTTTCCCGAACTGACCGCGCAGCAGGTGGTGGGGCGGATCACCGGGACAGCACACACCGCGGCGAGAGCGCCGTCGAATCTGGTGGGTGCCGGAACGGTGGATGCCGTGGCCGCCCTGACCTGGCAGGTACCCGCCGAGGTCGACGTCGACCCGGCCGCTGTCCGGCAGACCGCGGCACCCCCCGCCCCTGCGCCGGAGAACCCGCTGCCCCGGGCCGTCGCCTTCACCGGCGTCGGACTGCTTGCGGCTCTGGTGCTCGCCGTGTTGGTGGCGCGCGCAAAACGGAAGGACCCGTCCTCATGATCATCCGCCTCACCCTCGCGCTGTTGTTCGCCATCCCGGCGGCGATGGCCTACCCGTGGCAGTCGACGTCAGACCGATGGGTGCTCGGCGTCGCCGTCGCAGTGGTGGTCGTCGTGTTCGCCTGGTGGCGTGGACTGTTCGTGACGACGATGGTGGCCCGACGAATCGCGATGCTGCGCCGCCGAAATCACGTCGGCGGCAGCCACCAGTCCTCGGAGTTCGCCACCGCGGTGTTGCGTGTCGAACCCCGCGATCAGACGGACCTCCCGCTGGGGGTGATCGCGGGCTATGTCGACCGCTACGGCATCCACTTCGACAAGGTCCGGGTCACCAGTCGTGATGTCGGCGGGACACGGACGACCTGGGTCGGTCTGACCCTGGGAGCAGCGGATAATCTCGCGGCACTGGCCGCGCGCTCGACACGAATGCCGCTGCAGGACACGGTCGAGGTGGCTGCCAGGCGGTTGGCCGACCACCTGCGGGAGACCGGCTGGGAGGTCAGCACCGACGACGCGGCCGCCACACCGGTGCCCGAGCAGGGTAGGGAAACCTGGCGCGGTATCCGCGACGGCCGGGGGTATCTGGCCGCTTACCGGATCCGTACTGACGAGCGGCTTGCTGACACGCTTGCCGCGCTGTCGGCGTCGGATCAGGGCGAGACCTGGACGGCGCTTGAATTCACCGGCAGCAGAGCACATCCGGAGATCGCCGCCGCCTGCGCCATCCGAACAGCCGAGCGTCCGGGGTCTCGAGCCCCGCTGGCCGGGCTGACCCCGGAGCGCGGAGAGCACCGGCCCGCGCTCGCGGCCCTGGCGACCGATTCGGACCGCCGGTTGTCGGCAGCACCCACCCCGGCGCCCGCCGATCTGCTCTCCCACCTGCGGTGGCCCACCGGGACCGCGCTCAGTCGAACATGAACCCGCTCAGGAACCGGGTCATTCGGCGCAGGTAGTCCGGCTGGCTGACGTGCAGCACGTGGTTGCCCGGGAACCAGTGGAATGCGCACTGGTCCCAATGGTTCCAGAGGATCTCGGCTTGCTCCGGTGGTGCCAGCCGGTCACCCAGCCCGGCGATGATCAACCGTCTGTCCCTGGCGGGCAGCGGGCGGTAGTTCAGCGGTGAGGAGTACATCGTCGCCGCGTCCGACAGTTGGCGGTCGGTGCCGGCGATCCGCTCCCGCAGCGCGACGATCTTGTTCGCCGGGAACCATTCGTCCACCGTCTTGTCCGGGGTGACGACAGGAACGTTGGGGATGACCCCCTGGATCCTGTCGTCGACGCTGGCGATCAATGCCGACGTGTAGCCACCCAACGACATTCCGGTCAACGCTATGCGATCCACCCCGGTGTACTCCAGGTAGTCGAGCACCGAGCGGAAGTCGTGCACCGCCTGCGCCATCGCCTCGGCGAAACCCGCGAAACCGTGGGCGAAGTAGCCGTATCCGCTGTAGGGGGAGTACTTTTCGGCGCGCCGCCCGTGGAACGGCAGCGTGTAGAGCATCACGTCGTACCCGGACCGGTAGAACCAGGGCAGTGAGAAGAACAACCCGTTGAACAGATAGGCCGACCCCATGAAACCGTGGATCACGCACAACGTCGGCCGCGGCCCGTCGTCGTGGCGCCAATGCTGGGCATGGACGACGTTGTTGCGCTCAAAGGCTCCGCACTGGTCACGCAGCGCGGGATTGACAGCCTGAAAGCTGCTGTTGAATCGGATGTTTCGGACGTTGCCGTGCGCGATCCACTCGGCGACAGGGTTCGCGGGCCGGGACGCGACCCGCGGCAACGACTCCGGAGCGGGAAATGACAGATCCGGATTTTTCGCCGCCGCGAGCTCGGCGTAGAACCGCAGGTGCTCCTCCTCGGTCCGCGACTGTGACCGGCCCAGTGCGCCGGCCACCGTCGGCACCATCGTGGCGCCGATCAAAGACGCGATGGACGTGCGCAACGCCAGATCGGCGATGGCCGAGGTGTCCACGATCAACCGCTCGCGGCGCGTGAGGTCTGTGCGGCGCGGCAACCCGCGCACCGTCGCATCGGCACCGGGAACGTCCGGAACCGGGATGGGAAGTTCGTCCTCGTCGGGGGTGAGCTGGGGTGCGCCGTCGGACTCCACGTCTGGAATGCTAACGCGGGCGGCGGGGCGCGGTGCCACACTGACCGCATGTGGAATCCGGACGTCTACCTGGCCTTCGCCGACCACCGGGGCAGGCCGTTCTTCGATCTGCTGTCGCGGGTCGCAGCAGCCGAACCCCGCCGGGTCGTCGACCTCGGATGTGGCCCCGGCAACCTCACCGAGACTCTGGCGGGGCGGTGGCCCGGCGCGACGATCGAGGCCTGGGACTCCTCCCCGGAAATGGTCGACGCGGCGCGGGCGCGCGGGGTCGCCGCACAGGTGGGCGACGTGCAGGACTGGACGCCCGCGCCGGACACCGACGTGGTGGTCAGCAACGCGACGCTGCAGTGGGTCCCCGGCCATCCGGAACTGGTGGTGCGGTGGGCCGGCCGGCTGGCCGCCGGATCGTGGATCGCGTTCCAGGTGCCGGGGAACTTCGACGCGCCGTCACATCAGGCGGTCCGCGACCTCGCTCGCCGGCCGCAGTGGGCGGAGCTGTTGCGGGACTTCCCGTTCCGCGATTCCGATGTGGTGAAGACCGCCGATGGCTACGCCGGGTTGTTGACCGACGCCGGGTGCTCGGTGGACGCGTGGGAGACCACCTACGTGCACGAACTGACCGGTGAGAATCCGGTGCTGGAGTGGATCACCGGTACTGCGTTGCGTCCGGTCCGCAGCGCCCTCGACGACACGCAGTGGCAGCGGTTCCGGAGCGAACTCATCCCCGCTCTGGATGCGGCCTATCCGATGCGTCCCGACGGACGAACCTTCTTCCCGTTCCGCCGGATCTTCGTGGCGGCTCAGGTCCGCTGACGGAGAGGACCGTGCCGACGCACTACGGGTGATACGGCACGCCCACCGCGCGGAAGATGAACTCCGGTGGCGCCTCGAACGCCAGCGACGTGCGTGGCAGCCGGTTGAGGACATCGTCGGGAATGTTGTCCTTGTAGTGCAGCGACAGTTCGCCGGAGCACCGCGGATCCACGGCGGCGACGTCGACGTCGAGGGTCAGGCCCGTCGCAGACAGCTCGGCCCTCACCGGACCGGATTGCTCAGCATCCCAACGCACGTCGATCATGCGACCCGCCAGCTTGGGCACCGAGGACAGTGTGCCCAGCACCCGCTCGTCGGTGAGGACCAGTGCACCGACGTAGCCGGCGATGCTGCCGGAGGAACGCAGCCCGGGTACCACGCCGTGAAAGCGGCGAGTGACGGGCACGTACTCGGCGATGAACAGCAGCTCCTCGGCGTCGACCTCAGCACGCAACGCGCTGGGGAGCTTGCCGATACGGAAGAGCTTCCGAAGTAATACGGCCATGCAGAAACGGTAGCCCAGCCGCCTGGCACCCCGGGGAAGCTGTGGATGAACTCCGGGCCGCGGCGGTCGGCCTCGTCGCCTTCCGTGGCCTTGCTCAGCTAACGGGGTGGTACAGATTGTCAGGTGAGAGCGCACCGTGGCTGGTTGATCAGCTCTGCCCTGGTCGGGGTGGGCGTCTACGTGCTGATGTGGCTGGGTTACGTGCAGAACTGGGAGTGGCTGGCGCGCGCCGACGCGTGGGCGCTGGAGCCCATGTACCGGATCGGTGAGTCGAATCCGGGTTGGGTGACGGCGTGGGATGTGTTCTGCACGGTGCTGGGTCCGACGGTGTTCCGGCTGGTGACGATCGTCGTGATCGTCGTGGCGTTCGTCCGGCGCAATGTCCGTGTCGGGTTGTTCCTGGTGATCAGCGTGGAGCTGGTCGGCCTGGTGACTCAGATCGCCAAGAATCTGGTGGACCGGCCGCGGCCTGATACCGCGTTGGTGACGGCTCACTCGACATCGTTCCCGTCCGGTCACGCGCTCGGCGGGATCGTCGCCGTGCTGGCGCTGGTCACCGTCGCGCTTCCCCTGGTCCGGGCCTCCCGGCGCGGGTGGCTGGTCGCGCTCGGTGTTGTGGTGATCCTCGCGGTCGGCGGCGGCCGGGTGGTCCTCAACGTCCACCACCCGTCGGACGTGATCGCCGGATGGGGCCTGGGATACGCCTACTTCGTTCTGTGCTTGTTGCTGGTCTCCCCGCTGCAGCCCGTCACACAGCCGGACGAAACACCGGCAGAGCTCGATAACGCACACTGAAGCTGGCCTCGCTCAGCTCGGTGCCGACCTCACCGTCGAGCGCGAGCACTGTCGGGCCGTCCACTGCCTCGAACGCGAACTCCGGCACCCGCAACTCGTGATAGAGCGGGCTGCGTTCCAGGCGGCCCAACGCGAGCGACGTCACGATCCGCAGCCTGCTCAGTCGCCGACCCGTCTCCAGCATCCGTATGTCGATGAGCCCGTCGTCCATCCGGGTTCGCCGCGACGGTGCAAAACCCGACGGCAGGTAGACCGAGTTGCCGAGGAAGAACAGCGATGTCTGAATGGTCTGGTTGTCGAAGCTGATGCGGACCGGTTGTTCGCGCCGCAACGTGTGGAACATCGCGTAGATGCCCGCCAGCGGTTTGCCGATCTTGTGCTCGAACTTCTCGCGTGTCTGCACGAACTGTGGGTAGGCGCCGATACTGGCGGTGTTGACCACCATCTGACGTTCGTTCAGACACACCATGTCGACACAGGACACGTAGCCGGTCTGGATCGCCTCCACGGTTTTGGCGGTGGTGTCACACCCGATGTCCTTGGCGAAGTGGTTGAAGGTCCCCGCGGGGAACACCGCCAGCGAGAGCCCGTGCTCCATCGCGACCGCCGCGGCGGCCGCGACGGTTCCGTCGCCGCCGCCGATGGCCAGCGCCTCAGCGCCCTGCGCCGCCGTCCGGAGCACCTCCGCGACGTCGTCGTCCTCGCCCAATTCGATGATCTTCATCTTCGGGAGGGCTTCGCGGACCTCATCGAGCACCCGGGCCCCGGTGCCGCTTCCCGACGCGGGGTTCACGACGAGCGTGACGCCCTCACCTTCGGGACGCTGCGGGGTCTCCACTCGCAGCGGTGCGGCGGAGGCGGGCAACCGTGCTTCCACGATGGGCGGGACCACCTTGGCGCCCAGAACGGCAAGGCTCGCTCCGATGCCGAAGCCGGCCAGCACATCACCCGGGTAATGCGCGCCGGTCGCCACCCGGGACATCCCGACCAGACCCGCGAGCAGTGCCAGGCCCAGCCCGACCGGCGGGTTCTCCAGCCCGACCCCGACCGCGAAGGCCGCGGCGCTGGCGGAGTGACCCGACGGCAGCGAGTTCGACGTCGGGAATCGTCGGGTCTGGCGCGCCAGCGGTACGAGCAGACGGCTCGGGCGTTCGCGCCGCCAAACCCGCTTCGCCCCCTGGTTGGTGACCAGGCTCGTCAACGCCAGGGTGGCGAGCCCGCGCGCCGCCCCGCGCTTCGCCGACGGCGAGCCGAACGCCATCAGCGCGGCGCCGATGCCGAACCACAGCTTGGAGTGGTCGGCGGCTTTGGTCAGCCGCGGCATGACGGAATCGATGAGCGGGCTGGGCGACTCCGCGACGGCCTCGAACACCTCACGGTCCAGAGTGCCCAGGCCCTCGCCGATCTGACGAATTCCGCGATGACGACGAAGCACAGGCAGCAGGTCCATGCCGCCAACTTAGCGGTAACCGTTCCTTGACAAAATTTATTGTCAAGGGTCACGATGTGTTCCATGCTCGATGTCGAGGTCATTGCCGATAGGGCGGCGGCGGTCAGCGCGCTCGACCCGATCCGCGGCAGGCTGCTGGCCGAGCTGGCCGAGCCCGCATCGGCAGCCTCGCTCGCGTCGCGGGTCGGCATCACCAGGCAGAAGGTCAACTACCATCTGCGCGCCCTGGAACAGCACCATCTCGTCGAGGTGGCCGGCGAACGGCGTTGGGGCGGACTGACCGAGCGTCTGCTGGTGGCCACCGCGTCGTCGTACGTCGTGTCGCCCGCTGCGCTGGGGCCGGTGGCCGTCGACCCCGACAGGGCAGCGGACCGCTTGTCGGCGAGCTATCTGATCGCGGTGGCCGCCCGCACGGTCCGGGAGGTCGGCGAGCTGTGGCGGACTGCGAGGACCAAGCACAAGCGCCTGGCGACGCTGTCGATCGACACGGCGGTCACCTTCGGTTCCGCTGCCGACCGTGCTGCCTTCACCGACGAACTGGCCGGTGCGGTCACCGCTTTGGTGGCGCGCTATCACGACGAGACGAATCCACGCGGCCGTAGTCATCGCGTGGTGTTGGCGGCCTACCCGATGCCCATGAAAATTACTGAGCCACAGGGAGAGTGACGATGCCACTGAACAAGGACGCCGACGGCAGGCGCTGGGTCGAGATGGAGTTCCTGGTACCGGGAACCCCTGAGCAGGTGTGGCATGCGATCGCCACGGGCCCCGGGATGAGCGCCTGGTTCACCCCGACCTCCGTTGACGAACGAGTGGGCGGCGCAATCGAATTCGACTTCGGTGACGGCTCGGATAGCCCGGGAGTGGTGACCGAATGGGAGCCGCCGGTGCGGTTCGGGTACGAGGAGCACGGCTGGAGCGGCGATGCTCCGCCGGTGGCGACCGAGGTCGTGGTGAGGAGTAGATCGGGCGACCGCTGTGTGGTGCGGATGGTGCACAGCCTGTTCACCGACCGCGACGACTGGGACGACGAACTGGAGAGCTTCGAGTCGGGCTGGCCAGGATTCTTCGAGGTCCTCCGCGTCTACCTCGCACATTTTGCGGGCCAGCCCGCAGCGTCGGCCCGTGTGATGACCGTGCACCCTGGTGGTGCGACCGAAGCCTGGTCGACGCTCGCCGCGGCGCTCGGGGTGTCCGGTCTCGACGTCGGTAGTCACGTCCAATCACCTTCCGGGGCACCGCAACTGGCCGGTGTCGTGGAGCGAGTGCACCAGGACGCTCAGACCCGCGAGATGATGCTGCGCGTAAGCGCGCCCGCTCCCGGGGTCGCGGTGATCGGCGGTTTCGGCATGGGCGACCAGAGCCGGTTGATGGTCAGCATCTACTTCTACGGTGAGACCGCAGCCGACACCGCCACAGTCGAGCAGCCGAAATGGCATGCCTGGATGGCAGAGTTGGCGAAAGTGGTTTAGCCCGAGCTGAACCCAGCGCTCAGGCTGCTTGTTCGTCGGGTGGTGCGGGTCCGCCGGGTTCGTCGGTGTGGTCGCTCGGTTCGGGGTCGAGTTCCTCGGGGGTGATGGGTTCGGGGGCAACCCGCGCGGCGACGATCGGTTCAGGGTCGATCGGCTCCGATGCGATCGGTTCGCCGTCGCCGTCGCCGTCGCTGGGCCGGGGTTCGGGCACCCCCGGTTCCTCTGGCGGGCGTAGTAGGGCTTCGGGGCGGTGGTAGTAGTTGATCCGTGCTTGGCCGGTGTCCAGTGGTGGTGGTGGGGTCCATTCGACTTCGTGGCGGTCGTTGATGGAGGTGGTCCAGCCGCCGTTGGTGTTGACCATTCTGTTGTCGGGGCCGCACGCGAGGCCGAGGTCGTCGATGTTGGTGTTGCCGCCGTCGTTCCAGTCGGCGGTGGCGTGGTGGACCTGGGTGCCGTAGATGCCGACGGTGCAGCCGGGTTTGGTGCAGCCGCCGTCGCGGGCGGCGAGCATGAGCCGTTGGGCGATCGAGGCGACGCGTTTGGTGCGGAACAGGTCCAGCGCGGATCCGGTGGCGCGGTCGAACACCGCGAGGCTGTGGTGGGCGTGGGCGCCGAGGCGGATCACGTCGTTGATCGGCATGACGGTGCCACCGCCGGTGACACCGACCCCGGCTCTGCTCTCGAGGTCTTGCAGGGTGGTGCGGATGATGA
>NZ_JBAUJR010000350.1:0-3051 GCF_049683935.1 Mycobacterium sp.
AGCAGGGCCTCTCTCGAAGTTCGGCTGCTGGAATGCAATTCCGGCGATAGTCCCTAGGGGTGCTGGGTCGTCGACGGCGGTAGTGCCGCGACCAGTGGGGTGTCGGCTCCGACGCGTCCCACCTTCAGCGCGCCGCCCGGGTCGCCCAGCGGCGCGTCACGACCCGGAAGCGTCAGCGTGAAGAACGCGGCGTTGTCCTCGAGGAACTGCGCCTCTTCCTCGGGCAGGTCGACGTCGTAGTAGATGGCGTCCACCCGGCACGCGATGCGGCAGGCACCGCAGTCCACGCACTCGTTGGGGTTGATGTACATCGCCCGATCACCCTCGTAGATGCAGTCGGCCGGGCATTCCTGCATGCAGGACTTGTCGACGATGTCCACGCACGCACTACCGATCACGTAGGTCATGGCCACGACGGTATTCGGCACACCCGGCCGCCGTCAGGGGCCAAAAGTCCCTAATTCTTGACCGCGGAATAGCATTCCGGGTCGTGGTTGAGGCCTGCACCGCAGCCAGGAATGCTATTCCGCGGGCAGTCAGGAGCCGATTTGCACGTGACCGTCGGGGGTGACCCGCGTCGCGTAGACCGGCAGCGAGACCTCGGGGTTGTCGAGACATATGCCGTCGTCGAGGGCGAAGGCCTGCTTCTTCAGCGGCGACTGCACCGTGGCCCGACCGCCGCGGTCGCCGACGATACCCCGCGACATCACCGCGGCACCGGAGAACGGATCGATGTTGCCGATCGCATGCAGGGTTCCGTCGTCGAGTCGGAACAGCGCGGCCTGTACACCCCCGGGCAGCAGCACCCCCACCCCGCGGCACGGTTGCAGCAAGTCGAGGGCGCACGCAGTGGTCCACACCTGGATGTCGTCGAGCAGCGTCATCGCGGGCTACCCTCCGACCTTCGGCATGCCGATCGGCACCTTGCGGCCCGAGCGCTGGGTGAACTCGACAGTGGGATCGGGGATGTCCGGCGCGTTGACGAACGACACGAACCTCGACAGCTTGTCCGGATCCTCGAGCACCCCCTTCCACTCGCAGGCGTAGTTCTCGACGTGCCGGGCGATCGCCGCCTCGAACTCGTCGGCCAGGCCCAGGGAGTCGTCACACACCACCTCACGCAGGTGCTCGAGTCCCCGTTCCTCCACCCAGGGCGCGGTGCGCTGCAGGCGATCTGCGGTACGGACGTAGAACATCAGGAACCGGTCGATGTAGCGCACCAGGGTGTCGTCATCGAGATCGCTTGCCAGCAGTTCGGCGTGCCGCGGCGTCGCTCCGCCGTTGCCGCCGACATAGAGGTTCCAGCCGGTTTCGGTGGCGATGACGCCGACATCCTTGCCGCGGGCCTCGGCGCATTCGCGTGCGCATCCGGAGACACCCATCTTGATCTTGTGTGGTGCCCGCAGCCCGCGGTAGCGCAGCTCGAGGTTGATGGCCATCTGCACCGAATCCTGTTGCCCGTAGCGGCACCAGTCACTGCCGACACAACTCTTCACGGTGCGCAGCGCCTTGCCGTAGGCATGCCCGGATTCCATCCCGCCGTCGACCAGCCGGCGCCAGATGTCGGGCAGTTGGTCGACCCGGGCGCCGAACATGTCGATGCGCTGGCCGCCGGTGATCTTGGTGTACAGGTCGAAGTCGCGGGCGATCTCGCCGATCAGGATGAGGTGCTCGGGCGTGATGTCACCGCCGGGGACCCGCGGCACGATGGAGTAGCTGCCGTTCTTCTGGATGTTGGCCAGGAAGTGGTCGTTGGAGTCCTGCAGGGACGCCTGCTCGCCGTCGAGAATGTGCTCCGAGCTGGTCGACGCCAGGATCGACGCCACCACCGGCTTGCAGATGTCGCACCCCCTGCCGGTGCCGAACCGCTCGATCAGCGCCGAGAACGTCCGGATGTCGGTGGCGCTGACGATCTCGAACAGCTCGGCCCGCGACTGGCCGAAGTGTTCACACAGCGCCTTGGACTGTTCCACCCCTTCGGCCTCGAGCAGTTGCTTGAGCAGGGGCACACACGAGCCACACGACGTGCCGGCCAGCGTGCACTTCTTCAACCCGGCGACGTCGCAGCAGCCCGAGCCGATGGCCTCGGTCAGGTCGCCCTTGGTGACGTTGTTGCACGAACAGATCTGCGCGCCCGCCGGCAACGCCCCCACGCCGAGTCCGGAGCCGCCACCCTCGGACCCCGCCGGGGCGATGAGTGCGAGCGGATCGCCGGGCAACAACTCTCCGACCATGGGCCGCAACACCCCGTACGACGTCGCGTCGCCCACCAGGATGCCGCCGAGCAACGTCTTCGCGTCGTCGGAGAGCACCAGCTTGGCGTAGGTCTGGTTGACGGCGTCGTTGACGGCGACCTCGAGGCACTCCGGCGCGGCGCCCATCGCGTCACCGAAACTGGCGACGTCGACACCGAGCAACTTGAGCTTGGTGGACATGTCGGCCTCACCGAATTCGGCTTGCCCGCCCAGTAGTCGGTCGGCGACGACTTCGGCGCTGGTGTATCCGGGGCCCACCAGTCCGTAACACCGACCCTCGATCGCAGCGACCTCCCCGATCGCGTAGACACTGGAATCGCTTGTGGTGCAGGAACGGTCGGTCAGCACGCCACCTCGGTCGGCGAGCTCGAGGCCGGCGTCACGGGCCAGCTCGTCGCGCGGGCGCACGCCTGCAGCGAAGACCACGAGTCCGGCGTCGATGAACGAGCCGTCACTCAACGTCACCCGCATCGAGTCGTCGTCGGCCGACCGGCGCAGCGGCCGATTGCGCTGGGCCGGCTGAATCGACTCCGTCCCGACGCCGGTGTGCACGGTGATGCCCAACTCGGTGACCATTCTGCCCAGCAGAGCGCCGCCCGCTTCGTCGAGTTGCTGCGCCATCAACCGGGGCGCCATCTCGACGACGTGCGGTTGCAGCCCGAATGCGCGCAGCGCGTTGGCGGCCTCCAACCCGAGCAGGCCACCGCCGATCACGACGCCGACGGGCGTCGCACTGGACCGGCACACCCGCGCGGCGTCGGCGCGGATCGCGTCGAGGTCATCGAGAGTGCGGTAC
>NZ_JBAUJR010000351.1:0-17978 GCF_049683935.1 Mycobacterium sp.
CACGGACGTGGGAACCCAGGGTCGCCGCGCCCCCGAGGGACGGGGAGATCGCGGTGACGGCGGTGGTGTTGCCGTGGTAGGCCTCGCTGGTGACGATGACTCCGGTTGCGCCGGTGTACATTTCGGCGACCCGCAGCGCGAGGTCGTTGGCCTCGGAGCCGGTGCAGGCGTACATCACCTGGTCCGGGGACCCGGGGCCGCCGTCGGCGAGGGTGGCGAGCAACCGCGCGGAGTAGTCGACGATGCCCTCGTGCAGGTAGCGGGTATGGGTGTTCAGCGTCGACATCTGCCGGGTGACGGCGTCGACGACCCGCGGCTCACAGTGCCCGACGCTGACGACGTTGTTGTAGGCGTCGAGGTACTGCAGGCCGTCGGCGTCGTACAGATGAGCGCCCTCGCCGCGAACGAGGTGCACGGGCCGTTCGTAGAACAGCCGGTTCGCCGGTCCGAGCAGTCGTTCGCGCGCAGCGATGAGCGGCGCAGTGTCGTCCGCGGGCGGCTGCCCCCGGAAACTGTTCGAGTCCATGATGTTGGAGAAACCCACCACGCGCCCCAGTCTGCTGCATCGCGGGTTCTCCGTCAGAATTGTGGGAATGTCCGGACTGCCGCCCGACCACGAGAGCTACGCCCGCGCCGTGCTGCCGGCCTACGGCCGCGACCCGGATTCGGACCTCCGGCTGCTCAGCCTGTCGGAGAACGCCACCTATCTGGTGGTCGGCGACGAGCCGATGGTGCTGCGGGTACACCGTCCCGGCTACCACTCGCTCGACGGCATCCGCTCAGAGTTGAGCTGGATGGCGGCGCTGCGTGCAGAGACGCCGGTGGCGACGCCGGAGTTGATCCGCGCCGCCGACGGCGCAGACGTGGTGGCCGCGGTCGTCGGGGACGACACGCTCTACGTGGACGCCGTGACGTTCATCGAGGGGTGCACTGCGGAGGAGCAGCCGGAAGCGGTCGGTTTCGACGAGCTCGGCAGGCTCTGCGGGCACATGCACTCGCACGTCGAGGGCTGGACCACGCCGGAGTACTTCAGCCGGTTCCGCTGGGATGTGGACGCCACCCTGGGGCCGCAGGCCCGGTGGGGCAACTGGCGAGAGGCTCCCGGATTGACTCCCTCCGGTTCTGCGGTCGTCGAGGGGGCAGCGGCCCGGGTGGCGTCGGCGCTGACGGCGTTCGGGCAGGAACCCGACCGATTCGGGCTGATCCACGCCGATCTGCGCATGGCCAACCTGATGATCGATCCCGGTGGACCAGCCGGCATCACCGTGATCGACTTCGACGACTGCGGCTGGTCCTGGCACCTCGCCGACCTCGGTGCCGTGGTGTCGTTCATCGAGCACACCCCGGAAGCCGAACACATGATCGCCGATTGGCTGCGCGGCTACCGCGAGGTCCGGGATATCCCCGTCGACCACTTGGACATGATCCCGACCTTCGTGATGCTGCGCCGGCTGATGCTCACCGCGTGGGTGGCGTCGCACGCCGATGCCGACGCAGCCATCGCCTTCACCGATGGTTACGCCCCGGGCACCGTGGACCTGGCGCAGCGGTACCTCAGCGACCCGGCCTGGATGCGCTACGACTGAGAGTCAGCCGAGCTCGGCCAGCCGGGGAACCGCGGGTGACATCGCGTCGATCCAGGCCGCAGGCGAACCGGTGCTCGGGGTGATGATCGCGGTGTGCACACCCAACCGTGCGTACTCGGCCATCGCCGCGACGAATTCGTCGATGCGCTCGGGCGTGACATCGGGTTTGTGGACCATCAAGGTCTTGCGGATGCGGTCGTAGTCTCGGCCGGCGTCATCGCAGTGGCGGCGGAGCACCTCGAGTTTGTGTCCGACCTCCTCGGGAGTCGTCGCGACCAGGTTGCACGCGTCGGCGTACCGCGCCACGAGCCGCAGCGTCTTGCGCTCGCCGCCCCCGCCGATCAACACGGTGGGCTTGGTGATGGGCTGCGGGGAGCACAGAGTCTCCTCGAGCTGATAGTGCTTGCCCACGAACGGGCCGTTGTTGTCCGGATCCCACATCTGGTTGCAGATCTGCAGCGCCTCCTCGAGGCGCTCGAACCGCTCGGACAACGGCGGGAACGGGACGCCGAGGCCGTGATGCTCCCGATCGAACCACGCGGCGCCGATACCGAGAGCTGCGCGGCCACCCGAGAGCACGTCGAGTGTCGTCACCGTCTTGGCGAGCAGTCCCGGGTGGCGGTAGGTGACGCCGGTGACGAGAAGTCCCAGCGTGACCGACGACGTGTGCGCCGCCAGGTAACCGAGGGTGGTGTAACCCTCCAGCATGTTCGATTCGGCGGGTAAACCGGTCGGCTCGATCTGGAAGAAGTGATCCATGAAGGACAGCCAGGTCGCGCCGGCGGCCTCGGCGGCGGCGCCGACCTCCGCCAGTTCGCCCGCGATCGCGGTGGTTCCGCCGTCGATGTCGAAAATGGGTACGTGGAATCCAAGGTCCATGACCTTTGCAAGGCGTCAGTGGCGGTGGGCATTCCCCGCGGGCGCAGGAAGTCCGTCGAGCGCGTGTGCGACGTGATCCCGCCATTCGCCCGGGTTGATTCGGTGCACTGCCGAGTCACCCTGGAAGGCGCTGGATATGACCATGTCGGGTTCGAGTTCGGCGAGCACCCGCAGGCTGTCGGCCAGCGACTGCGCGTCGCTGATGCCCTCGATGTAGCCGGCCCACCATCGCCCCTCGGGGTTGCGGATCAGGGTGTCGCCGGTGAACAGGTAGGTGCCTTCCGTGCCGGCGACCAGGTATGAGGTGCTGCCCGGCGAATGCCCCGGTGTCGGGATGACCTCGACGCCGTTGTCGTCGGTGTGACGTCCGTCGAGGGGGACGTCGACAGGGTGGTGCTCGCTGATCTCGGCGAGCTCGGCCGCGGGTGCGTGCAGAGTCGAACGAAATTGGTGTGCAATGCTTTTGAGCATCGGCCCAGCCTCGTCTCGGTGTGAGAGGTACTGGTGCTCGATGCCGCCGAGTTCGATGAGCTCGCCGAACTCGGCGTCGGTGGCCGTCGAGTAGAACAGCGCATGCGGCCCCGTCCACAGGTACGCATGGGTGGTCAGGCCGGGGAACGGTGAATCCGTCTGCGTCTCCCAGAGATCGCTCAGTACTTTCTTCATGCAACCCAGGCTGCTACCTCAACAATGGTTGAGGTCAAGGGGGTTCTCCGAACTGGCTACGACACCAGACCCTGCTCGATCAGCCATTCGCGAGCCACCAGTGCGGGATCGTCACCGTCGTTGTCCACCTTGGCGTTCAACTCGAGCATCGTCTCGTTGGTGAGCTTCGGGTTCAGCTGCGCGAAGATCTCCTCGAGTTCGGGATGGGCTTCGAGCAGATCGGTGGCGACGACCTCGGTGAGGTTGTACAGCGGGAAGAACGACTTGTCGTCCTCGAGGACCCTGAGGTTCAGTGCGGGGATGCGCCCATCGGTGGTGAACACCTCGCCGAAGTTGCACACCCCGTCGGCGGTGGCGGTGTAGATGACGCCGGTGTCGAGCGTGATGACGTTGCCGAGGTCCGCCCGGGTCAGCCCGTAGGTCTGCAGCATCGGGACGAACCCGTCGTTGCGACTGGCGAATTCGCTTTCCACGCAGAAGGTCAGCTCTGATCTGTCGAGGTTCTTCAGATCGGAGAGCGAGGTCACCCCGAGGCGCTCGGCGGCGTCCTCGCGGATGGCGAAGGCGTAGGTGTTGTTCATCGGGGCCGGCGGGAGCCAGGTCAGTCCGTTGACCTGATCCGCGTCGTTCACCGCCTGCCACTGCGCGATCTCACCTTTGATCGGTTGCTCGTTGCCCAGGTAGTTGATCCACCCGGTCCCGGTGTACTCCGGTGAGATGTTGGCATCACCGTTGAGCATGGCCTGCCGCACACCGAAACTTCCCGGCGTGTTGGTCAGGTTGGTGACATCGGCTCCGGCTGTGCTCAGGATGGTCGACAGCATGTTGCCGAGGATCAGCTGTTCGGTGAAGTCCTTGGCCGCGACGGTGATCGGCACCCCCTCGAGCGACTCGTAGTACTGGATCGACCCCGGTTCCGCGGCCAGCACCGCCCCGCTGGCCGACCGCAGCCCGCACCCACCGAGCAGGACGACGCAGGCGACGGCCGCGACCACTCCGGGCCAGAAGCGCTTGCTGGTGGTGCGCATCAGAGTCCCTTTGGCGCGGCGACGATTTCGACCACACGCGCCAACCAGTCGATGAACAATGCCAACGCGGCCACCAGGATGCCACCGACGAGCAGGGTGACGTTCTGCTGCAGCTTGATCCCGGTCGTGATCAGCTGACCCAACCCGCCGCCGCCGGTGAACGACGCCAGCGCGGCGGTGCCCACGATGAGTACCAACGCGGTCCGCACGCCGGCCACGATCACGGCGAGCGCCAGCGGCAACTCGACGCGCAACAGCGTGGAGAACGCGGACATCCCCATACCGCGGGCCGCTTCGACCAGGCGGGGGTCGACACCGTCGAGGCCGGTCACCGTGTTGGCGATGATCGGCAGTGCGCCGTAGACCGTCAGCGCGACGATGGCACCGACCTGACCGATGCCGAATAGCACCGCACCGAGTGCGATCAAACCGATCGCCGGCGCGGCCTGACCGAAACCTGCGACGGTGATGACCGGCTTCGAGTAGCGACGCATCGGTCCGCGGGTCAGCAGGATTCCGATCGGGATGGCGATCACGCACGTCAGCACCGTTGCCGCCAGGCTGATCGTCATGTGCTCGCGCAGCAGCGTCAACAGGTTCGGGATGCCCAGCGAGCGCTGCTCCGAGTCGGATACGTCGGCGACGTTGACATACACCAGCGCGCCCACGACGGCGACGACACACGCGAGCGGCTGAAACACCCAGCGGCCCAGACCGCGACGCCGCGGCGCGTCCGTACTCGCTTCCGTCTCGGCGGGGACCTCGGGGATGACGGCCGTCACGGCACGGACTCCACGGATCCGGCCGCGCCGGGCATGCCGGACATCGCCTCCATGATGGTCTCGATCCGGATCACCCCGCGATAGGTGTTGCGGCGCCCCGTCACGACGACGACGCCGTGCGAGGACGTGAGCATGGCGTCGAGGGCATCGTTGAGAGTTGACGCGAGGCTGACTGCTTCGAGATCCTCGTCACGACTCACTCCGGAGAGCGAATTCGGTTGCTGCAGTTCGGCTATCGACAGCCATCGCTGTGGTCGGTCCTGATCGTCGAGAACGATGACGTGCTCGCGGTCGATGGCCCGGGCGGCCCTGACCGCCTCGGCAACGTCGCCACCGACCCGCGCGACCGCGGCTTCGTGGAGTTCCACATCGCGCACCCGCGTCAGCGTGAGCTGCTTGAGAGCCGCACCGTGGCCGACGAAGTCGCTGACGAAGTCGTCGGCGGGGTTGGCGAGAATCTGTTCGGGGGTGTCGTACTGCACGATCCTCGAACCGACCTGCAGGATAGCGATGCGATCGCCGAGCTTGACGGCCTCGTCGAAGTCGTGGGTGACGAACACGATGGTCTTGCGCAGTTCCTCCTGAAGTCGCAGCAGTTCGTCCTGCAGGCGCTGCCGGGTGATCGGGTCGACCGCGCCGAAGGGCTCATCCATCAGCAACACCGGCGGGTCGGCGGCCAGCGCGCGAGCCACGCCGATGCGCTGCTGCTGACCGCCGGAGAGTTCCCGCGGGTAGCGGTCCCGGTACTTACCGGGCTCGAGGCTGACCAGGTCGAGCAGCTCGTCCACCCGGTCGGCGATGCGCTTCTTGTCCCACTTGAGCAGACGGGGGACGAGCGCGATGTTGTCGCCGACGGTGAGGTGGGGGAACAGGCCCGCGCCCTGGATGACGTAGCCGATGTGACGCCGGAGTTGGTCGGGGTCCTGACGGGTCACGTCCTCGTCGCCGATCAGGATGCGGCCGGACGTCGGTTCGATGAGCCGGTTGATCATCTTCATCGTGGTGGTCTTGCCGCAACCGGAAGGCCCGACGAGCATCACGATCTCCCCGGCGGGAATGTCCAGGGTGACGTTGTCCACCGCCGGCACCGATTGCCCCTCGTACAGCTTGCTGACACCTTCCAGCAGGATGCGGGCGCCGCCGGCGGAGCGGTGACCTGTCGAGGGTGCCTCGTCGGTTGCCGGATCAGACACGGATCCCCCTTGGGGTGGTGAGTCGGGTGAGGACGTTGAGCACGGTGTCGAGGACGACCGCGAGGATCAGGATGCCGACGGTGCCGGCGACGATGGAGTTCGTCGCGTTGGCGCCGCCCGTCCTCGAGATCCCGGAGAAGATGTAGCCGCCCAGACCGGGCCCCAATGCAAACGCCGCGATGGCGGCGATACCCATCAGCATCTGCGCCGAGACGCGGACGCCGGTCATGATCACCGGCCAGGCCAGCGGCAGTTCGAGCCTCACCAGCGTGGTGAGCCTGTTCATGCCCATGCCGCGTGCGGATTCGACGAGCGTTTTGTCCACGCCGGTCAACCCCACCACGACGTTGCGCAGAATCGGGAAAAAGCCGAAGAACACCAGCATGATCACCGACGGCAGCACCCCGATACCGACGATTCCGACGAGAACCCCGAGCAGGGCGTACGACGGAATCGTGAGACCGACCGCGGTGATGGTGTTGCCGACCGTGGAACCCCACGGCGACCGGTAGATCAGCACGCCGATGACCAGCGCCAGCACGGTGGCCACTGCGAGCGTCTGCACGACAAGGCTCATGTGCTGGTAGGCCAGAAAGGACAGCACGGCCCAACGGTCGGAGACGAACTCGAGGAAGCCCATCAGGCTGCCACACGGAATGGGCGCGCAGGCGCGGCGAACGCGCCGCCCCGTCGAAGGCCCATCGAAGCCTGGTGCATCAGCGCCGCGTACCCACTCCCGGCGAGATGTATACCTAGTCTTCCGACTTTGCTGCCGGGTGCGTTATCCGAGGCCCGGGACGATGTCGCCGAGGCGGAACAACACCGGGCGTTCCAGTTGCTCGTAGGTGCATGACTGCGGATCGCGGTCGGGTCGCCAGCGGTTGAACTGTGCGGTGTGCCGGAATCGCGCACCTTCCATGTGGTCATAGCGGACCTCGACGACACGTTCAGGCCGCAGAGGCACGAAGGACAGATCTTTGCCCGCGTTCCACCGTGAGCCGCCGCCGTACCTGCGTGCGAGTTCCGGGTCCGCCGCGGCCTGTGCCGCCCAGTTCCATGGGTGGTGGTCGAACGTTGTTGCCAGCGATTGCAGTTCGGTGAACAGTCGGCGCCTTGTCGCCATCGGGAACGCACCGATGACCCCGACCGAGGCCAGCGTGCCGTCATCGGTGTAGAGCCCCAGCAGCAGCGATCCGATCGCATCGTCACCGGATTTGTGCAGCCGGTAACCCGCGACCACGCAGTCCGCGGTCCGCGCGTGCTTGATCTTGAACATCACCCGCTTGCCCGGGAGGTAGTGCCCGTCGAGCGGCTTGGCGACCACCCCGTCCAGGCCGGCCCCCTCGAACTCGTCGAACCACCGTTGCGCGGTGGCGAGGTCGGTGGTCGCCGGCGTGATGTGGAATGTCGGACCTGAGCCGGCCATCGCGTCGACCAGCGCCGCGCGCCGCTCGGTGAACGGCCGCCCGGTGTAGTCGGTGTCGTCGAGCGCCAACAGGTCGAACGCGATGAACGCCGCCGGCGTCTGTCCGGCGAGCATCCGCACCCGCGAGGCTGCCGGATGCATCCGTAGCTGCAGCGCGTCGAAGTCCAAACCGTCGGCACCGGCGATCACGATCTCACCGTCGATGACACACCGCGGCGGCAGCTCTGCGCGGGCCGCGGCGGCGAGTTCCGGGAAGTACCGGGTCAGCGGCCGCTCGTTGCGGCTGCCCAACTCGACCTCGTCCCCGTCGCGGAACAGGACCGATCGGAATCCGTCCCACTTGGGCTCATAGGAGGCTCCCGCGGGGATGGTCGGTACCGATTTCGACAGCATCGGAGGCACCGGCGGCATCACGGGTAGGTCCACCGCTCCATTCTTGCCGCTCGTCGGCGATCCGCCTGGATCGGCGCTGGAGCGGAGCCGACGCCCCTGCGATGTGGGCTACGTCGATCGACCGTCTGAGCGCGCTCGATCAAGCAAATGCGGATCGTGGGCGTTGACGAGGAGGATGCCGGGGTCGTTGGCCAGCCACAGTTCGCGTAGTCGCCGATGGTTCTCCTGAACTCTTTTCCAGTCATGGGCGATGAGACGTTCAAACACCGTGAGGGCTTTCGGCGCGGATTGGGATCCGTCGAGCTGGCCGTGGTGATAGAAGGCGTCTCCTACGTGGAGGACCCACCGCTGACCGGTATTTATGGCCACTGCTGCGTGACCGCGGCTGTGTCCGGGAAGGCTGATCATGACGACACCTGCTGCAACGTCGGCCAATTCCTTCGCAGCGGGAAACCCGCGCCACGGTTCGCTCGCCGAGGGATGGTGTTCGACGATGGCGGGCTGGTGTGCTCGCTGAGTGGGCCGATACCGCGTTCGCTCCATCAGCGTGTGCGGGCGCCGCACTGCAAGAGCTTCGCCGTTCGTGACATGGACATGGGCCCAGGGAAAGTCGGCGAGACCACCAGTATGGTCGGCGTCGAAGTGTGTGAGCACGATGTGGCGAACGTCTTCGGGCTTGAAACCGAGATGCCGAACGTGGTTGATCGCCGCCTCGTCCCTGTCGAAGGTCGGCCGGAAGTAGTGACGGGCGGTTCCGAAGCGGTCCGACGGTGCTTCGGCGTCGCGCAGGCCCAGTCCCGAATCGATCAGGACGAGACCGCTTTCGGTTTCGGCGAGCAGGACGTGCGATACCAGCCCGCCGGGGGTCGCACGCGGCCGCATGGTGCCGCAGTTGAGGTGATGGACCTTCACGTCGGCATGTTCACGGCGCGGCGCATGAGTGCGTCGAACGTGCGGTCGGGCAGCAGCCGGCTCAGCGTGATCAGGGGGCGGGCCCCCGCGCCGACGACGTAGCGCGTCTTTGGACGTCGGGCCGTGCATGCCCGGGCGATTGCCTTGGCAATGACAGCGGGGGGCGACGTCATGCTCGCGCCGGGTTGCGAGCTGGCTCGAAGCCGGTCCGCGACGACGGTGGCTTGACGTTCGTAGGGGCCCGAACCCGACGTGGTGATGAGTTTGTCTGCGGCGATGGCGCCCCAGTCGGTTCGGATGGAGCCCGGTTCGACGAGGACGACGTGGATGCCCAACGGTTCCGCCTCGAGCCGCAAGGCATCGCTGAGTCCTTCGACGGCGTACTTGCTGGCGTGATACCAGCAGCCCAGTGGCGTCGCGAGGCGGCCACCCATGGAGCTGACATTGACGATGGTGCCGCTGCCCTGGGCGCGCATGTGCGGCAACACAAGCTGGGTGAGGCGAGCCAGGCCGAACACATTGACATCGAACTGGGCCTGCGCCTCGGACAGCGGGGTGTCCTCGAGGGCTCCGTACGAGCCGTAGCCGGCGTTGTTGATCAGTGCGTCGATCCGGCCCTCGGCATCGATGATCTGCGCAACCGCCGCAGTGACCGAGGCGTCATCAGTGATGTCGAGCGAGATCGTCTTGATGCCAGAGGCATTCAGCGCCGCCATGTGCGCGGTGCGCCGGGCAGCGGCATAGACGGTGAAGCCGGCCTGGTTCAAGGCGACGGCCGTTTCTGCGCCGATCCCCGAGGATCCCCCCGTGACGAGCGCGACTTTCCCTGGCATAGCTCAATTTCCCTTCTTAAGGAACCACCGGTCTGTTGTTCTGAAACTTAAGAGACCGATGGTTTTTTGTCAACCGGGCCGCTAGGCTCTCGTCGCGTGCAGACGTTTCAACGAGCGCGCAATGCCGAGCAACGGGAGGCCAGACGCGAAGCGATCTTGGGCACGGCGCACAAGATGCTCACCGAGATGCCCGTGAGTCAGGTGACGATGAACGGCTTGGCGCGCAGGGTGGGGCTTGCCAAATCCAATGTCATGCGCTACTTCGAGTCACGCGAAGCAGTCCTTCTCGACCTGCTGTCCCGGATGTCGGCCGAATGGCTCTCGGATGCGACATCACAAGTGGGACAGAATCTTTCGTGCGACGGAACTGCCTCTCAGAGGGCTCAGGCACTCGCGCGGATCTTCGCCGCGTTGTTCACCGAGCACCGAGTGCTCTGCGACTTGCTCAGCGCCGAGACGTCCGTGCTCGAACACAACGTCTCCGAAGAGGTGGCTCTGCGATACAAGCGCGGCGCGCTCGCGGCCCTCGACGGACTCGCTGCATTGATCGTCGACGTCCTACCCGAACTCGACGCCGAGTCTGGGCATGATGCAGCGTTCACCACCATCGTCATGGTCGGAGCGATGTGGACACACAGCCACCCGTCTCCGGCGATGGCGGCGGTCTATCGCGACGAACCAGCCCTCGCCACTGTCGAGGGATTCACCGAATCTCTTGGCCACATGATCGATGTGTACCTCACTGGTCTGCTCGCGAAAGCGACCGATGATCGGCCGGTCGCGACCAAGTCGGCGTGATCGGTCATCGAGCGCCTCGGCGGATGGGTCAGAACTCGAAGACGACCCTCGCCGGCACGGTGCCCGCGAGGACGGCGGCGAACGACTCGTTGACCTCGTCGAGTTTACGGTCGATCGCTATCACCTTGGTCCGTCCAGCGGCATGAAGCTTGAACACGTCTGCCAGGTCGTTGCGATTGCCGACGATGGACCCGATGACGGTTTTGCCGTTGATGACCGTGTCGAAGATCGGCAAGGTCAGTTCGCCGTTGTCGGCCGGTAGCGCGACGCAGACCAGGCGCCCGCCGCGACGTAGTGAGCGATATGCCTGGTCGAAAGAGGCTGGAGAGGCGGCAAGTGCGACAGCAACGTCCGCGCCGCCCAGCGCCTGGATCGCTTCCGCTGGGTCGAGGGTTGCGGCGTTGACGACGTGGTCGGCGCCCAGATCGGTGGCCATCGTCAATTTGTGTTCTTCGATGTCGACAGCGACGGTGAACGCGCCGGCGATTTTTGCGTACTGAAGCGCCAGATGTCCGAGTCCGCCGATCCCGAAGATCGCGACTGTCTCAGCAGGGGCAACCCTGGCGACCTTGATCGCCTTGTAGGTGGTGACCCCGGCGCATGTCAAAGGTGCAGCATCGCGGGACGACACACCGTCAGGCACGGGCGTAGCGAAAGCAGCTGGAACGAGCGCATATTCAGCGAATGTTCCGTCTACGGAGTAACCGGAGTTCTGCTGCTTCTCGCACAATGTCTCCCATCCGTCGATGCAGTAACCGCATTCCCCACAGGCATAACCCAGCCATGCGATCGCCACCCGATCACCGATCTGTCGCGTCGTGACGCCCTGGCCGAGTTTGTCGACGGTGCCGACGCCTTCGTGGCCCGGCGTGAAGGGCAGGGAGGGTTGAACAGGCCAGTCGCCGCGGGCGGCGTGGATATCGGTGTGGCACAGACCGCTGGCCTCCATCCGGACCAGCACCTGACCCGGACCGGGCTCGGGGATGGGCACGTCGAGAATCTCCAGGGGGGCGTGGAAGTGGGTAACAACTGCGGCCTTCATGGCGCGCTCCGATCGGATAGTCGTGGGCAACAGAAAAGTGTTCGGGAACAGTGCTTCCAGAGGGCCGAGCGCTTGGACCATCAGAGTGAAACCGAACTCTTGGTCCCACTCAACGCCCCCGCGGGCGCCGCGGTAAGTGCCGAAAGACCCTGGACGATCCTCCGCTACGCGCGCAAGCGTGCCAACAACGCGTCGAGTCCGTACTCGAAGACCGCGTCGTAGTCGGTGGGGGCCTGCAGGGCTTCGACGAGGGCCTGATCGGGCCAGGCGTTGGCCCAGAGTGAGGGATCTTCCTCGTCGTGCTTGGCTCCGCGCACTGCCGAGAATTGCATGACCGCCGAGGAGATGACGTGCACCTGGATGGCGCGCAGGATGAGCGCAGCGTCGGTTCCGGTCACTCCGAGATCTGCCAGTTGTGCCGCCAGTGCCCGTTGGATGGGTAGGAACAGCTGCGGTGTGCGGTCGCGTTCGTGGGCGATGCCGAGCAGGTGCTGGCGTTCGATGAGCACCCTGCGCTGTGAACGGGCAAGCGAGGCAATGCGTTCGACGGGATCATCGCCATCGACAGGCAGATTCGCCAGCTCGCCCAGCAGTCTTTCGACGAGGCTGTCCAGAAGTTGGTCGCGCCCGCCGATGTGCCAGTAGATCGACGTGACCGCCACGCCCAGTCGATCGGCGAGGCTGCGCATGGTCAGAGCTTTCACCCCGTCGATCTCGATCAGCCGGGCTGCGGTCTGCAGGATCAGGTCCGCCGTGACGCCCGGATCACCCGCGGGGTTGCGACGCGGGGGCGCCATCGGTGTCACCCCCGGTCATTCGATCCGCCTCCGGCACATCGAGATAACGTTCGAGGTTGCGGTGCATGTTGATGATGCGGCGCTCCTCGTTCGACAGGACGACATGGGTCAAGCCCGGTTGGTGCAGCCCGCGTTGAAGCCCGGGCAGCACCGCGATGTCCTGGGTCAGAACCAGGCCCGGGTGGGCCTCGTCGGCGGTCAACCGGACGTCCGCAGGTTTGGTTCGCGGCGCCTCGGGCGGCATTCTCATCCACAGCGTCATGACCAGTTCGCCGCGGTCGGGATCGACGCCCGGTCGGGAGGTCAGCACTGTCAGGTGGTCGGCGTTGGTCAGCACCGACATGTTGGGGAACACGTTGTACTGGTGTAGCCGCATGATCTGATCGTCGGTGGCCCACGCCAGGTCGACACCGCGGTCGGCGGCGAAGGACCTTGTCCCGTCTGCGATGACCTCCGAAGCGGATAGCTCCGATGAGCCTTCGGCCGGAAACGGAGTGCCCTCGGCCACGCCCATGAGCGCACCCTTGGTGCACACGTAGGCATCCCACACCGCGGCGTCGTCGACGCTCTCCTTGAGATGCGGACTGGGTACGCCGTAGAGCTGTTCGGACTTGCCCGTGTGCCCCCAGATGGATTGTGGCGCAAAGACGTCGTCCATGCACCGGTGCAGTTCGGGATGCAACGTCTGGATGTGGTAGGTCTCGCTGAACCCGTCGGCGATCGTTTTCCAGTTGGCGTCGACGTCGATGGTCATCGTGGCGTAGCAGCGGAACTCGCTCAGCCGGTTCCACGCAATGTCATCCGGGACCGCCTCGAGATAGTCGCGCAGCGGCACCGCCGAGACGTCGAGATTGACGAACACGAGTCGCTCCCACGTGTCGACCTGCGCGGCGATCAGCGGGAACTCACTCATCGCGAGCGCGCCGAAACCCTTGCGGTGAGGCACCCGCCGCAAAGCGCCCTGCAGATCCCATGTCCAGCCGTGATAGCCGCACCGGAGTTCGCGCAATTGGGAACCGGCGCCGGTGCACAGGCTGTTACCACGATGACGACAGACGTTCTGGAATGCCCGCAGCTCACCGTCGTCATCCCGGAGGACCAGAACGGAGTATGGCCCACAACGGTATTCGAAGTAGTCACCTGGTTCGGCCACGTGGTCGACAGTGCAGGCGAACTGCCACACCCTGGGCCACATCCGCTCGACCTCGAGGCGGGCGAACTCCGGTGAGTAGTAACGCTCCGCAGGAACCATGGTCGGTCGCGGTGGCGGCGCACCGATGGCGTCCTCACGCTGTGGCCCAGCGTGGCGGCTGGGCTGCGCCGTGTGTGTCATGACTCGTCCTTCGAAAGTCGCTACCCGCGCTGGGAAACGCTATTACATTCGACTCTGTAACGGTGTTACATTCACAAACAAGTCGGCTGACGCTCGCGCTCGAGGAGGAAATCGTGTTCGACCTGAAGATCACCGGTGGGACCGTGGTTGACGGCACCGGGGCGGACCGATTCACCGCCGACGTCGCGGTGAAGGACGGCAAGATCGTCGAGATCCGTCGGCGTGGACCCGGCGACCCGCCGCTGGAGGGCAACGCCGCCGAGACCATCGATGCCACGGGAAAGATCGTGGCGCCCGGGTTCGTCGACATCCACACCCACTACGACGGGCAGGTCAGCTGGGACAGCGTGCTGGAACCGTCCAGCAATCACGGGGTGACGACCGTCGTCGCCGGCAACTGCGGCGTCGGATTCGCGCCGGTGCGCCCGGGCAGCGAGGAATGGCTGATCGCCCTGATGGAGGGTGTCGAGGACATCCCGGGGACGGCGCTGACCGAGGGCATCACGTGGGGCTGGGAGAGCTACGCGGAGTACCTCGACGTGATCGGCAAGCGGGAACTGGCCGTCGACTTCGGCAGCCAGATCGCGCACGGCACGGTGCGCGCGTACGCGATGGGGGAGCGCGGCGCCCGCAACGAACCCGCCAACGCGGAGGACATCGCGGCGATGAGCCGGCTGGTCCGCGAAGCCGCCGAGGCCGGCGCACTGGGCTTCTCGTCGTCGCGCACGATCGCCCACCGCGCCATGGACGGCGAACCCGTGCCCGGGACCTATGCCGCCGAAGACGAACTGTTCGCGCTCGGCCATGCGATGGCCGCCGGTGGCGCCCGGGTGTTCGAGCTCGCGCCCCAGGGGGCAGCCGGAGAGGACATCGTCGCGCCGAAGAAGGAACTGGAGTGGATGCAACGGCTCGGCGGCGAGATCGATTGCGCGCTGAGCTTCGCATTGATCCAGGTCGACGCCGACCCGAATCTGTGGCGTGAACAACTCGACATCTCGGCGGCCGCGCACGAGGCGGGCAGCCGACTGCACCCGCAGATCGCCGCCCGCCCGTTCGGCATGCTGCTCGGCTTCCCGGGCCACCACGCGTTCACCCACCGTCCCACCTACCGGCGGTTGAAGGCCGAGTGCACCCGGGAGGAGCTCGCCGCACGGTTGGCCGAACCCGCGGTGCGGGCTGCGATCCTGTCCGAGGACGACATGCCGATCGATCCGACGAAGCTCTTCGACGGCATGTTCGCGCTGGCGCAGAACGTGACGGAGCGGCTGTACTACCTCGGCGAGCCGCCCAACTACGAGCCCACCGACGAGGACACGGTGGCCGCGATCGCGCGCGAGCGTGGCCAGGATCCACTGGCGACGATGTACGACCTGATGCTGGAGGCCGATGCCGGCAACATGCTGATGTTCCCGATGTTCAACTACTCCAACGGAAATCACGACGCGATCCGCGAGATGATCACCCATCCCGCCGGTGTGATGGGACTGTCGGACGGTGGCGCGCACTGCAGCATGATCTGCGACGCTTCCTACCCCACGTTCCTGCTGACGCACTGGGCGAGGGACCGTCATCGCGGTGCCACGCTGCCGCTGGAGTACGTGATCCGCAAGCAGGCGCACGACACCGCACAGCTGTTCGGGCTGACCGACCGCGGCGTCATCGGCGTCGGCAAGAAGGCCGACGTGAACGTGATCGACATGGACGCGCTCACGCTGCACGCCCCGCGGATGGCCTACGACCTGCCTGCCGGCGGTCACCGGTTGGTCCAGGGGGCGTCCGGTTACGACGCCACCGTCGTCAGCGGAGTCGTGACGCGCCGGCACGGTGCAGACACGGGTGCGCGTCCGGGTCGGCTGGTACGCGGAGCCCGGTAGGCCGGGGCGAGCGTAGCGACGGGGAGAATGACAGCCTTCCGGTACGACCCACGTCACCGCCCGGCTCAGCCCGCCCTACCAGCACCGGATGCCTTCACTGTCGAGAATGCCGTTGTTGCCGAGGGTGTTTCGCTGTCCTTCGTGCGGGAGGGCGTCGGTGGGATACCGCTGCTGCTGATCCACGGCTACCCCGAGACCAAACGAATCTGGTGGCGCAACATCGAGGCGCTGGCAGTGTCGGGCTTCGAGGTGATCGCGCCCGACCTGAGGGGGTTCGGGGACAGCGACCTGCCCCCTGACGATCAACACGACCTCGTGACCTACTCACGTGACCTGCACGCGTTGGTGCACGGACACCTCGGCCACACCTCGTGCATTATCGCCGCGAGCGACGTCGGCGGAGTCGTGGCGACCGACATGATCCACCGGTTCCCCGGCTTCTTGGAGGGGTTCTGTGTGTTCAACACCGTGCCACCCATGGGTGTGGACTACACCGGAATTGTGTTCGACGACATCGCCGATGGAACGGCGGTCTCGGATCCGACCGGAGACTACCGGTGGATGCAGGGTGCATTCCCCGAGGAGCTCGCCGCGATGCTGGGCTCGGCGCAGGCGCGCAGGCAGTGGGTCGCCTCGATGTACACCAACAGGTTGTGGGGGTCGAAGTATTCGTTCGAGCAGGCCGACGTCGACTTCATGACCGAGCCGTTCGCCGACGAGGCCCGGCTACGCGCGGGGTGGGCTACCTACCAACTGGCGTACGGCCGGATGATGCCCGAGTTCCCGCTGATGGACGCTGTCGACGTTCGAACCCTGATCCTCTACGGGCCGGACGACCACGCCATCGGCGAGGACTTCGTCCCTCGATGCGAGCGGGCGTTCAGCAATCGTATTGGGCCGCTGGTGGTTCCGGGGGCAGGGCACTTTCTGCAGTGGGAACGCGCGGACATCTTCAATGAGCTGCTGCCTGCCGTCTTCGGCGGTACCGCCCGGAAGGACCCGCGTCCGTGAGGCTGTTCCCGATCGCCGTCGAACAATCGCAGCTGGACGATCTGCAACGCCGCCTGGAATCCGCCCGCTGGCCGGCGGAGATCGACGGGGCAGGCGCGGACTACGGGACGGACCAGGCCTTCTTGCGATCGGTGATCGAGCGGTGGACGAATGGCTACGACTGGCGGGCAACCGAAGCCGAGCTGAACCGATGGGGTTCGTTCACCACCACCGCCGCCGGTCAGCATGTGCATCTGCTGCACGCTCGATCGGCCGACCCCGACGCCATCCCGCTGGTTCTCACCCATGGCTGGCCCGGCTCCATCGTCGAGTTCCTCGACACGCTGCCCCTTCTGCTGGACCGATTTCACGTCGTTGTCGTGTCGATGCCCGGTTACGGGTTCTCCGGCCCGACGACGGAACAGGGGGTTGACGTCGCCAAGGTGGCCGCCGCGGTGAACGATGTCATGGTCCAGCTCGGCTATGACCGGTACGTGGCCCAGGGTGGCGATTGGGGCGCGCTGGTCACTCGATACCTCGGTGAGCATTTCGCGCCCAATGTCGCTGCGATTCATACCAACATGTTGTTCGCGCTGCCCCCCGACAGTGCGTCCGATGCGATGGCGGGCGTCACCGAGGACGAGGTCGCCGCCATCGTCCGGACATCAGCGCAGGTGGCCAACGGCACCGCGTACATGGAGCTGCAAGCGACGCGCCCGCATTCGGTCGGTTTCGGACTGGACGACTCACCGATCGGACTGGCCGGTTGGATCCTGGAGAAGTTCGCGGCGTGGTGTGACAGCCGCGACGGCATGCCGGTGAGCACCGACCGGCTGATCGACAACCTGATGATGTACTGGCTCACGTGCACGCGACATCGGCCGCGCGGCTGTACTGCGAATCCGAACGGGCCGGGACCGGTGCGCTGAGTCCGTGGAAGGGCCGGGTCGACGTGCCGACCGGTTATGCCGTGTACCCGTGCGAGATCCTGCAGACGCCGCGGGTCTGGGCAGAGAAGCACTACAACCTGGTGCACTACACACATCAGGACCGCGGCGGGCATTTTGCCGCCTTCGAGCAACCGCAACTCTTCGCCGCCGATCTCAACGCGTACGGAACGGTCCTGCGCGAAGCCGGTCTGTTCAACTGAGCTAGAACGGCTGCTGCGATGACATTGTCTGGATGCACCGGTCTACGTGAGTATGGAAACCATGGATGTCCCTGTGCAGCCGCCGCTGGAACCGATGCTGGCCAAAGCGCAGACCAAGGTGCCGTCCGAAGCCGGCGTCTGGTCGTATGAACCCAAGTGGGACGGCTTCCTTCACTGAACTTGTCAACCGTCGTTGCGTGCCAACCTGTGCGGCGGACTTCTTCATCTGTACGTCTCACGTCAACCCAGCGGCGCATCGATGCCACCTGCGCCCTGCGGTGCGGGTCGAACTGAGT
>NZ_JBAUJR010000352.1:0-24255 GCF_049683935.1 Mycobacterium sp.
AAGCCACCCAGGCCACCATGGGGATGGGGCGGAAGTTCCTGCAGAGCATTGGCCTCGTGCCCCCGGACGCTCCCAGCGTCGCGCCCGGCAGCGTGCGTGGCCCCGCGGCCGTCGAGCACGTGATCCGGCGAGGGGGTGCGCGACTCGGTACGCCCTATTCGTGGGGCGGCGGTAAACCGACCGGCCCCAGCCTCGGTGTGGAGCGTGGCGCAAACACCGTGGGCTTCGACTGCTCGGGCTTCACGCAGTACTCATTCGCCGGGGTTGGCGTGCTGATTCCGAAGTACTCGGGCGATCAGTTCAACACCGGCCGCCGCGTCCCGGTGCAGCAGGCCAAGCGTGGCGATCTCCTGTTCTGGGGTCCCGGCGGCAGCCAGCACGTCGCGATCTACCTCGGTAACGGTCAGATGCTGGAATCCGGCGGCACCGCCGACAGGGTGGTTGTCAGCAAGGTCCGCATGTCCGGCTTGCAGCCGACAGTGCAGCGCATTATCGAATCCTGAGTGTGGCCTGAGTTAAACCTGAGTACCAGTGGTGAATGTCGGCGCTCGGCGCCGCTCACCCCGGGCAACATCGACGGATTCCGAGGCGCCTGGAATAGTTGACGACGAGCGCGCGGCCAGAACGGGCCCGCGCCGCACAGACCAGCGTTGCACTGCGCATGTGGAAGGAATATTGATGACCTCACCGAGTGGGCCGCCGCAGGGCGCTGGAGGATATCCCGGGCAGGCCCCGGCACCCGGCTACTCAGCCGGTGCGCACGCCGCCCCGAATTCCGCCCAGTCGGGCTCCGCGCAGTCCAACGGTGGTCTGCAGCACGAGGTGCACACCCTGGAGCGGGCCATCTTCGAGGTCAAGCGGATCATCGTCGGGCAGGATCTGCTCGTCGAGCGGATGCTGGTCGGCCTGCTGGCCAAGGGCCACGTGCTGCTCGAGGGTGTGCCGGGTGTGGCCAAGACGCTGGCCGTGGAGACGTTTGCCAAGGTCGTCGGCGGCACCTTCGCCCGCATCCAGTTCACGCCCGACCTGGTCCCCACCGACATCGTCGGCACCCGGATCTACCGGCAGGGCAAGGAGGAGTTCGACATCGAGCTCGGCCCGGTGGTGGTCAACTTCCTGCTCGCCGACGAGATCAACCGCGCGCCGGCCAAGGTCCAGTCGGCACTGCTCGAGGTGATGGCCGAGCGCAAGATCTCCATCGGCGGACGGACGTTCCCGCTGCCGAGCCCGTTCCTGGTGATGGCGACCCAGAACCCGATCGAGCAGGAGGGTGTCTACCAGCTACCGGAAGCCCAGCGGGACCGCTTCCTGTTCAAGCTGAACGTCGACTACCCCACGCCCGAGGAAGAGCGCGAGATCATCTACCGGATGGGCGTCAAGCCGCCGGAGCCCAAGGCGATCCTCGACACCGGCGACCTGCTGCGTCTGCAGGAGGTTGCGGCGAACAACTTCGTCCACCATGCGTTGGTCGACTACGTGGTCCGGATCGTCACCGCCACCCGCGAACCCGAGAAGTTCGGCATGCCCGACGCCAAGGCGTGGATCGCCTACGGTGCCTCGCCGCGCGCCTCGCTGGGCATCATCGCCGCATCCCGGGCACTCGCGCTGGTGCGCGGCCGCGACTACGTCATCCCGCAGGACGTGGTCGAGGTCATTCCCGATGTGCTGCGACACCGACTGGTGCTGACCTATGACGCGCTGGCCGACGAGGTCTCGTCGGACACCGTCGTCAACCGCATCATGCAGACGGTGGCGCTTCCACAGGTGAATGCCATTCCCCAACAGGGCCATTCGGTGCCGCCCGTGGTTCCCGCAGGCGCAGCCGCGGGCAGCGGACGCTGAACCGGGC
Organism: Mycobacterium sp.; assembly: GCF_049683935.1. Classification (GTDB taxonomy): domain Bacteria; phylum Actinomycetota; class Actinomycetes; order Mycobacteriales; family Mycobacteriaceae; genus Mycobacterium. Next base: position 1,850 of record NZ_JBAUJR010000352.1, read on the forward strand.
TAAGCGACTCACTAAGTGACTTCTCCTGCCACGCCGCCGAGTTCCGGCCGCACCCTGGATCTGCCGTCGTTGCAACGCGGGGAGATCCGTGATCCCGCGCTGACGGCGGCCTTGCGCAAGCTGGAACTGACGGTGCGACGAAAACTCGACGGCGTGCTGCACGGCGATCACCTCGGGTTGCTTCCCGGCCCCGGCTCCGAACCGGGGGAGTCGCGGGTCTACCAGCCCGGCGACGACGTGCGCCGGATGGACTGGTCGGTGACGGCCAGGACCATGGCGCCGCACGTGCGTCAGATGATCGCCGACCGCGAACTGGAGACGTGGCTGGTGGTCGATGTGTCGGCCAGCCTGGACTTCGGCACCGCCGGGTGTGAGAAGCGAGATCTGGCCGTCGCGGCTGCGGCGGCGATCGCGTTCCTCAACAGCGGCGGCGGAAATCGGCTGGGCGCGATCATCTCCAACGGTGAGACCACCCGTCGGGTGCCGGCATTGTCGGGGCGCATGCACGAGCAGGAACTGCTCCGCGCGATCGCGACCACCCCCCGGGCCCCGGTGGGTGTTCGCGGGGATCTGGCCGCGGCCATCGACGGCTTGCGCAGGCCGGAACGTCGCCGCGGCATGGCGGTCATCATCAGCGACTTCCTCGGACCGATCAATTGGATGCGCCCGCTGCGCGCCATCGCCGGGCGACACGAAGTGCTCGGTGTCGAGATCCTCGACCCGCGCGACGTCGAACTGCCTGCGGTGGGGGATGTGATCCTGCAGGACACCGAGACGGGGCGCACCCGGGAGTTCACGATCGACGAGCAACTGCGCACCGATTTCGAAAAGGCCGCCGCTGGGCACCGCGCGGATGTGGCTCGCACCCTGAGACGCTGCGACGCACCCTTGCTGACGCTGCGTACCGACCGGGACTGGATCGCCGACGTAGTGAGGTTCGTCGCGAGCAGGCGCCGCGGTGCCCTGGCGGGGCGATGAGCGCTTGCGCGAAGAGCAGAAGGCGGCGATGAGCGCTTGCGCGAAGAGCAGACGGCGCCAATGAGCGCACGAATGAACAACGAAATGATAAGTAGCACATGACTTTACCGTTGCTCGGCCCGATGTCTCTGTCGGGCTTCGAACACCCGTGGTTCTTCCTTTTCATCCTGGTCATCCTCGGACTGGTCGGGCTCTACGTCGTCGTGCAGATGGCCCGCCAGAAGCGGATGCTGCGGTTCGCCAACATGGAACTGCTGGAGAGCGTGGCCCCGAAGCGACCCAGTCGCTGGCGCCACCTTCCGACCACCCTGATGGTCCTGTCGATGGTGCTGCTGACCATCGCGATGGCCGGTCCGACGAACGACGTCCGCATTCCGCGCAATCGTGCCGTCGTGATGCTGGTTGTCGACGTGTCGCAGTCGATGCGCGCCACCGATGTCGCTCCGAACCGGTTGGCGGCCGCTCAGGAGGCGGCCAAACAGTTCGCCGACCAATTGACCCCGGGCATCAACCTCGGTCTGATCGCCTATGCCGGCACCGCCACGGTTCTGGTCTCGCCGACGACGAATCGGGAGTCGACGAAGACCGCGATCGACAAGCTGCAACTGGCCGACCGCACCGCGACCGGTGAGGGCATCTTCACGGCGTTGCAGGCCGTCGCGACGGTGGGAGCGGTGATCGGTGGCGGTGACGAGCCACCCCCGGCACGCATCGTGCTGATGTCCGACGGCAAGGAGACCGTCCCGTCCAATCCGGACAACCCCAAGGGCGCCTACACCGCGGCGCGGACCGCGAAAGACCAGGGAGTGCCGATCTCGACGGTGTCGTTCGGAACGCCCTACGGCTACGTCGAGATCAACGAACAGCGTCAGCCGGTCCCGGTGGACGACGAGATGCTCGCCAGGATCGCGGACCTCTCCGGTGGTGAGGCGTTCACGGCGTCCAGCCTCGAGCAGCTCAAGGAAGTGTTCAGCAACCTGCAGGAGCAGATCGGCTACGAGACCGTCAAGGGAGACGCCAGCGTGGGTTGGCTGCGCCTCGGCTCTCTGGTGCTCGCCGTCGCTGCGCTGGGTGCGCTGCTGATCAACCGCCGCCTGCCCAACTAGGTTGTCTTTCCGTGTCGCGGCGCTGCAACCCGCTGTAAGGCGATTTCTTAAGATCGAACACCAGGCATTAAGTTGGCGGGCATGACTGCGGACGCTGCGACTGAGAGCCCTGCCGATACCGCTGCTGAAACCACGAATGGGCGACCCGCGTTCGTGTCCCGTTCGGTGCTGGTGACCGGAGGTAACCGCGGTATCGGCCTGGCGATCGCGCAACGGCTCGCCGCCGATGGACACAAGGTGGCTGTCACCCACCGTGGCTCCGGCGCCCCGGAGGGGCTTTTCGGCGTCGTCTGCGACGTCACCGACAGCGAAGCCGTCGACCGCGCCTTCAAAGAGGTCGAGGAACACCAGGGAGCGGTCGAGGTGCTGGTGTCCAACGCGGGCATCTCCCAGGACGCGTTCCTGATGCGGATGACCGAGGAGCGCTTCGAGAACGTCATCGACGCCAACCTCACCGGCGCGTTCCGGGTGGCCCAGCGCGCGTCGCGCAGTATGCAGCGCAAGCGGTTCGGCCGCATCATCTTCATCGGTTCGGTGTCCGGCATGTGGGGCATCGGGAACCAGGCCAACTACGCGGCCGCCAAGGCCGGTCTGATCGGGATGGCCCGCTCGATCTCGCGCGAGCTGTCCAAGGCCGGTGTCACCGCGAACGTCGTCGCCCCCGGTTACATCGACACCGAGATGACCCGCGCACTGGATGAGCGGATTCAGTCGGGGGCCCTCGACTTCATCCCCGCGAAGCGTGTGGGCACCGCCGACGAGGTCGCCGGTGCAGTCAGTTTCCTGGCGTCTGAGGACGCAAGCTACATCGCCGGCGCCGTGATCCCGGTCGACGGCGGTATGGGCATGGGCCACTAGGACAACGAGGAGTTTTCACTGTGACATTTCTTCAAGGCAAGCGGATCCTCGTCACGGGGATCATCACCGACTCGTCGATCGCGTTCCACATCGCGAAGGTGGCTCAGGAGGCCGGCGCGGAGGTGATCTGCACCGGGTTCAACCGGATGCGGCTGATCGAGCGAATCCTCGACCGGCTGCCCGCCAAACCGCCTCTGCTGGAGCTCGACGTGCAGGACGAGAAGCACCTCGCCACACTCGCCGATCGGGTCTCCGAGGTGATCGGCGAAGGCAACAAGCTCGACGGCGTCGTGCATTCGATCGGCTTCATGCCGCAGACCGGGATGGGCGTCAACCCGTTCTTCGACGCGCCCTACGAGGACGTCGCCAAGGGCATCCACATCTCGGCGTTCTCCTACGCCTCGCTCGCCAAAGCCGTTCTGCCGATCATGAACCCGGGCGGCGGGATCGTCGGTATGGACTTCGATCCGACGCGCGCGATGCCCGCGTACAACTGGATGACGGTCGCCAAGAGCGCACTCGAATCGGTCAACCGGTTCGTGGCCCGCGAGGCGGGCAAGGTCGGCGTGCGCTCGAATCTCGTCGCAGCAGGCCCGATCCGGACGCTGGCGATGAGCGCGATCGTCGGCGGTGCGCTGGGTGATGAGGCCGGCGCCCAGATGCAACTGCTCGAAGAGGGCTGGGACCAGCGCGCTCCGCTGGGCTGGAACATGAAAGATCCGACGCCGGTGGCGAAGACGGTGTGTGCACTGATGTCCGACTGGCTTCCGGCGACAACAGGCACCATCATCTACGCCGACGGCGGGGCGAGCACCCAGCTCCTGTAATGGACTTCGACGCTTTGCTGCTGCTGTCCTTCGGCGGCCCGGAAGGTCCCGAGCAGGTCATGCCGTTTCTCGAGAACGTCACCCGGGGACGAGGGATCCCCCGAGAGCGCCTGGCGTCGGTCGCCGAGCACTACCTTCACTTCGGCGGCGTATCGCCGATCAACGGCATCAACCGCGACCTGATCGCCGCGATCGAGACCGAACTGGCGCAGCGAGGCACGAAACTGCCGGTGTACTTCGGCAATCGCAACTGGGATCCGTACATCGAGGACACCGTTGCGCGCATGCGCGACGACGGTATTCGGCATGCCGCTGTCTTCTCGACGTCGGCCTGGGGTGGTTACTCCGGTTGCACCCAGTATCAGGAGGACATCGTGCGCGGCCGCGCGTCGGCGGGTCCCGATGCGCCCGAGTTGACCAAACTACGGCAGTACTTCGATCACCCGCTGCTGGTGCAGATGTTCGCCGACGCCATCCGGGACGCAGCCGCGACGTTGCCGGCGGACCGACGCGGCGGTGCCCGGCTGGTGTTCACCGCGCACTCGATTCCGTTGCGCGCCGCCTCGCGGTGCGGACCCGACCTCTATCAGCGCCAGGTCGGGTACACCTCCGCGCTGGTTGCCGCGGCCGCGGGGTACGCCGAGTACGACCAGGTGTGGCAATCGCGGTCCGGTCCACCGCAGGTGCCGTGGCTGGAGCCCGACGTCGGGGACCACCTCGAGGCCCTGGCCCGGGCGGGCACCGAGGCGGTCATCGTGTGTCCGGTGGGTTTTGTCGCCGACCACATCGAGGTCGTCTGGGACCTCGACAACGAACTCGCCGAGCAGGCCGCCGCCGCCGGGATCGCCTTCGCCCGGGCCCTGACGCCCAACGCGCAGCCCCGGTTCGCGCAGCTGGCACTCGACCTCGTCGACGAAATCCGCCTCGGTCGTCCGGCAGCCAGGGTCGGCGGAGCCGGAGCCGTGCCCGGCTACGGCTACAGCGTCAACGGCGTGCTCTGCACGTCGGCGTGCTCGAGCTGACGCTAACCGCGCCAAGCGGATTGAAGGATGGCACTGACCGCCGCCAGTCGCGCCGAGCGCACCACCGAGGTCAGCGGACGCAGTGCGTCGCTGGCGAGTTGAACCTCTGAGGAGCTCTGCAGCCCGCTCGGGATCAGTCCTGAACTCACCGTGATGATCGCGTCGACATGTGCGGCGTTCTCGAGCACCCGTACCGCCCGCGGCGGTGCGTGATCGGGCATCCGGTGCACGTGGGTGGATTCCAGCACCTGCTCGACCAGTCGGCGCGGATCGGCGATCTCGCCTCCCGGGGCACCGGCCCGCAGCGCTCCGAGCGCGTCCGCCGCGGCACGCACGGCATCACGCAGCGTGTACTCCGCCTCGCCGAGATCACGGTGCTCGGGGGTCGGCGTACCGGGTAGCGAGAACACCGTCCACGACAACGCGGACAGTTCGGATTCGAACTCGAACTCGAACTCGTCATCGATGTCGGAGGAGTCCGGGTATTCGAAGTCAGGCACCATCCCGACCGCGGTGTCCGGCGACCCCACGATGATGGCCTCACCCGCGGTGACGGCGTCACGGCCGAACTGTGTGCCCGGGGGGAGTCCCCGCACATCCCCGGGGACCGGCAGCACCAACTCGATCGCGGGCTGGGATCCGGCCGACCGGGCGGCGGTGCGCATCGTCTGCAACAGCGACACGGCCCCGGCGTCGTCCAGGTCCGGCCAGGGCAAGCCGGTGCGGTCGGCGGCCGCCGAATCGTAGGCGGTGACCGAATGTCGTGGAGTCCATAGGGATAACGCATCCAACACGTCGTCGGGCGCGGCGACGCCGGCGAGCCAGGCATTGGCCCACACCGACAACGAAACACTGGGACACCACATGATGCAGGCAGTGTAGTAGCTACCTGTCGTTGTTTCCCGCCGGTGGAGGTGTCGCCGCGTAGGCTCGGTGTATGCCTGTCTCGCTGATCTGGCTGATCGCCGCATTGGCCCTCGCCGGCGCCGAGGCGCTCACCGGTGACCTGTTCCTGCTGATGCTCAGCGGCGGGGCACTGGCCGCGGCCGGCTCGAGCTGGCTGTTCGCGTGGCCGATCTGGGCGGACGGTCTGGTGTTCCTCGTGGTCTCGGTCCTGCTGCTGGCCGGGGTGCGCCCGGCATTGAAGCGGCGGGTGCAGTCCGGCAAGGGTCTGCTCGACCCGGCCAAGGCACTGGAGGGCAAGAGCGCGCTCGTCCTCGATCGCGTCGCGCGCCACGAAGGTCAGGTCAAGCTCGACGGTGAGGTCTGGACTGCCAGGCCCTACAACGAGAGCGATGTCTACGAATCGGGCGATCAGGTGACGGTCGTGCATATCGACGGTGCCACCGCGGTCGTCTCCAAGATCATCTAGAAGAAGGAGCCGTAATGGACGGTGCTGTCGCAGGTTTGGTTCTGCTGGCCGTTTTGGTGGTGTTCGCCGTGATCGTGGTGGCGAAGTCGGTGGCATTGGTGCCCCAGGCCGAGGCCGCGGTGATCGAACGGCTGGGTCGCTACAGCAAGACGGTGTCGGGACAGTTGACGCTGCTGCTGCCCTTCATCGACAAGATCCGGGCGCGCGTCGATCTTCGTGAGCGCGTGGTGTCGTTCCCGCCGCAGCCGGTGATCACCGAGGACAACCTGACGGTCAACATCGACACCGTCGTCTACTTCCAGGTGACCAATCCGCAGGCCGCGGTCTATCAGATCAGCAACTACATCGTCGGTGTGGAGCAGTTGACCACCACCACGCTGCGCAACGTGGTGGGCGGCATGACGCTGGAGCAGACGCTGACCTCGCGTGACTCCATCAACGGCCAGCTGCGCGGGGTGCTCGACGAGGCCACCAACAGGTGGGGCCTGCGGGTGGCTCGAGTCGAACTGCGCAGCATCGACCCGCCACCGTCGATCCAGGACTCGATGGAGAAGCAGATGCGCGCCGACCGTGAGAAGCGCGCGATGATCCTGACCGCAGAGGGTCACCGGGAGGCGTCGATCAAGCAGGCGGAGGGGCAGAAGCAGTCCCAGATCCTGGCGGCCGAGGGGGCCAAGCAGGCGGCCATCCTCACCGCCGAGGCAGACCGACAGTCCCGCATGCTGCGGGCCCAGGGCGAACGTGCGGCGTCCTACCTGCAGGCTCAGGGCCAGGCCAAGGCGATCGAGAAGACGTTCGCCGCCATCAAGGCCGGTCGCCCGACTCCGGAGATGCTGGCCTACCAGTACCTGCAGACCTTGCCGCAGATGGCGCAGGGCGAGGCGAACAAAGTCTGGCTCGTCCCCAGTGATTTCGGCACCGCCCTGCAGGGGTTCACCAAGATGTTGGGCGCACCGGGCGAGGACGGGGTGTTCCGCTACACGCCGTCGCCGGTCGAGGAGAACCTGCCCAAGCCCGAGGACGATTCGGAAGAGGTCGCCGACTGGTTCAACACCCAGACCGACCCCGAGATCGCACAGGCGGTGGCCGAGGCGGTGGCCGAGGCGCGCACCCCGGTCGCCGGGCTCGACGGTCCACGCCAGTATCCGCCGCTGACGCAGCAGTCACAACCCGACGCGACGGACTACTCGAAGCAGGCCGCGCCGGCGCCCCGTCACGGCTCGCCGGACCAGTGAACGCGCTGACCAGGCCGAGGACCTATGCGGTGCTCGGCGCCCTGCAGGTCGGCGACGCGGTGGCATGCGCGGTGCCGATCGCGCCGATCGAGAAGGCCTTCGACGACGTCGGGCTGGCGCCGGAACTTCGGCCGATCATCCCGTTCGTCAAGGTGGCGTCCGCAATCGGATTGCTGTCGGTGTACCGGTTCCCGGCGCTGGCCCGCCTCACCACGTTCATGCTGACGGTGTATTTCGTTCTGGCCGTCGGGTTTCACATCAAGGCCAGAGACTTCAGCCCCGGACTGGTCGCGGCGTCGTCGTTCCTCGCCTTGTACGCGGCGATGACTGCACGGGGCCCGTCGGTCACCCGGCGGTGATCGGCGTTTCCGACGGTTCGCTCGGTCGGTCGTCGGCGGTGCTGTGGTGCCGACGCCTGTTCATGCGGATCTCGTAGACCAGTCCGGCCACGCCGACACTGGCTGTGCACAGGGAGACCAGGAACAGCAGCGGGCTGACGTTGCCCGTCAGCGCGTCACCGAGGATGACGACCGCGGCGGTGCCCGGCAGCAGACCGGCGAGGGTGGCCAACGTGTAGGGAAGCACCCGGACTGCTGACGATCCCGCCGCGTAGTTCAGCACCGAGAACGGCACGGCCGGGATCATCCGCATCGACAGGACGGTCGGCCAGCCCCGTTGGGCCAGCCGGCCGTTGACCGCGTCCAGGCGGGGGTGCTCGACGAGCCGGTCCAGACGCCACCCCGCCGCACGGATCAGCAGAAGCGCCGCCACCGCACTGACGGTGCTGGCCAGCACGGCCAGCGGCACCCCCAGGTACGGGCCGAAGAGCAGGCCGGCGGCGAGGGTGAACATGGTGCGCGGGAACGGGAAGATCGTGATGACGATGTGCGCGGCCAGGAAGGCCAGCGGGAACCACGGACCCACCGACGTCGCCCAGTCGCGCATCTGCACGGCGGTCGGGAGCGGCACGAGCACCGCAACTGCGACGAGGATCACAATCGCCGTCGTGATGGCCAGAAAGCGGCGCCGGGGCACCGTTCGCAGCGTGGCGAGCGTCGCCGCACGGATCGTGCGCAGCGTGCTGACGACGGATTTCACGTTTACCAACAGTACGGGGCGAGAGCGAACACCCTCGGTCGGACAGGCCTGCGGGCGGCGAACATGTGCCCGACCGGGCCACGCCGCCCCAGGGGTCATCATTTAGCCTGATGGCTGTGCAGAAACCCAGTGCCGGCGCTGCCGCGGGTGTAGTCGATGCCGACCTCGACCGATGGCGTTCCGCCGTGGCGGGCGTGCTGACCAAGACCACCCGACGGGATCTGGCCGATCTACCCGCGCAACCGGAGCGGCTACTGGATTCGAAGACCTACGACGGCTTCCCGATCCGGCCGCTGTACACCGGCGCGGACGAGATCGCGGAGCCGCAGCTGCCGGGTCGCTGGCCTTTTGTCCGCGGTGGCGACGCTCTGCGCGACGTGAAGTCGGGCTGGAAGGTCGCCGAGACATTTCCTTCCGGTCCGTCGACCGCGGTCGACGGCAACGGGCAGCTGTTGCTGGGGCTGACCGAGGGGGTCAGCGCCCTGGTGCTGCGGGTCGGTGGCGGCGAGGATTCGGTAGCCCCCGCGGAGTTGGAACGCCTGCTCGACGGCGTTTTCCTCGACCTGGTGCCGGTGATCCTGGACATCACCGGAGATGGTGCAGACCACGGTGCCGCGGCCGACGTGCTCCTCACGATGCTGAGCGGACTCGACGACGATCAACGGTCGCGGCTGTCGCTGGACTTCGGTGCCGACCCGCTGACCGCTCCTCTGGTCGGACGGTCCGCGCCCGGTCTTGATGAGGTCGTCGCGACGGCGCAGCGGCTCACCGGCTACGACGGGCATGTCCGGGCGATCACCGTCGACGGGCCCACATTCCACAACCTCGGCGCCAACGCCTCCTGGGAACTCGGTGCCGCTGTCGCGGCGGGCGTCGCCTACCTGCGCCTGCTGGTTGACGCCGGTCTGCCGGCCGCAACCGCACTGGGCCAGATCAGCTTCCGGTTCGCCGCCGACGACGACCAGTTCATGACCATCGCGAAACTGCGTGCCGCGCGGCAACTCTGGGCCCGGGTGGCTGATGTGCTGGGGGCCCCGACAGCAGGTGCGGCGACCGTGCACGCGACCACCTCGCTGGCCATGATGACCCAGCGTGATCCGTGGGTGAACATGTTGCGCACCACGGTGGCCGCGTTCTCGGCGGGTGTCGGTGGTGCTGACACCGTGATGGTGCACCCGTTCGACGTCGCGATCCCCGGGGGCTTCCCCGGCACCGCGCGCAGTTTCGCGCGACGCATCGCCCGCAACACCCAGTTGCTGCTCCTGGAGGAATCCCACATCGGCCGCGTCCTGGATCCGTCCGGCGGATCGTGGTTCGTCGAGGACCTCACCCGCGAACTCGCCGAGCAGGCCTGGGGGCATTTCCAGGAGGTCGAGGCCCTGGGCGGATTCCAGGCCGCCGCGGACCATGTCGTCGGGCAGATCACCCGGGTCGCCGGGAATCGCAGGGCCGACATCGCGCATCGGCGGACCGCGCTGACCGGCGTCAACGAATATCCGAATCTGGCTGAAGTGCCACTGCCGCAAGGGGAGTCGTTGCCGTCGGTGCAGCGATACGCGTCAGGCTTCGAGACGCTGCGGAACCGCTCGGATGCCCACCTGGAGACCGCGGGGGCCCGCCCCGCGGCGCTGCTGCTGCCGCTGGGTCCGCTCGCCGAGCACAACATCCGTACCTCGTTCGCCTCGAACCTGCTGGCGTCAGGCGGCATCGAGGCGATCAACCCGGGGCCACTCGACGCCAATGGGATCGCGGGCGCGGTCGCCGACGCCGGCGGTGCCGAGATCGCGGTGATCTGCGGCACCGACACGCGCTACGCCGACGAGGTCTCGGCGGCGGTCGAGGCCGCCCGCCGGGCAGGGGTGGGCCACATCCTGCTCGCCGGACCGGAGAAGTCCGTCGCAACGGCCGAGTCGAAACCCGACGGCTACCTGACCGCCAAGATCGATGCGGTCGAGGCGCTGTCGGACCTGCTGACCCGATTGGGGGCCTGAGATGACCGCGTCCGATGTCGCCGGCAAACCGGCGGCGACCTCCGAGGCCAATGCGATCGGCAGCTTCGCCGACATCCCACTTCACGCTGAGCGGGAGGTGACAGCGCCGACACCGGCGGATGTCGTCGAGCAGGTGTCGGCGGCCGCTGCCGCCCACGGATACACCGCCGACCAACTCGACTGGGCCACTCCCGAGGGCATCGACGTCAAACCGGTCTACATCGCGGCCGATCGCGACGAGGTGGTCGGCGAGGGATATCCACTGGGCAGCCTGCCCGGCGAGCCGCCGTACGTGCGCGGGCCGTACCCGACGATGTACGTCAACCAGCCCTGGACGATCCGCCAGTACGCGGGGTTCTCGACCGCCGCCGAATCCAACGCGTTCTACCGGCGCAACCTGGCCGCGGGCCAGAAGGGTCTGTCGGTGGCTTTCGATCTCGCCACCCACCGCGGCTACGACTCGGACCACCCGCGGGTCGCCGGCGACGTCGGGATGGCGGGCGTGGCCATCGATTCGATCCTCGACATGCGCCAGTTGTTCGACGGGATCGACCTGTCCGCAGTCTCGGTGTCGATGACGATGAACGGTGCGGTGCTGCCGATCCTGGCGCTGTACGTCGCGGCCGCCGAGGAGCAGGGCGTGGCACCGGAGAAGCTCGCGGGCACGATCCAGAACGACATCCTCAAAGAGTTCATGGTCCGCAACACCTACATCTACCCGCCGAAGCCGTCGATGCGGATCATCTCCGACATCTTCGGATACACCAGCGTGAAGATGCCGAAGTACAACTCGATCTCCATCTCCGGCTACCACATCCAGGAGGCGGGTGCGACAGCCGATCTGGAATTGGGCTACACGCTCGCCGACGGGGTCGAATACCTCAAGGCGGGTCTGGATGCCGGCCTGGACATCGACAAATTCGCCCCGCGGCTGTCGTTCTTCTGGGGTATCGGGATGAACTTCTTCATGGAGGTCGCCAAGCTGCGTGCCGGCCGACTTCTGTGGAGCGAACTGGTTTCGCAGTTCGACCCCAAGAGCCCCAAATCGCTGTCGCTGCGTACCCATTCACAGACCTCGGGATGGTCGCTGACCGCTCAGGACGCGTTCAACAACGTCGCCCGGACCTGCGTCGAGGCGATGGCCGCGACCCAGGGCCACACCCAGTCTCTGCACACCAACGCGCTCGACGAGGCGCTGGCGCTACCGACCGATTTCTCGGCTCGCATCGCGCGCAACACCCAGCTGCTGCTGCAGCAGGAATCGGGCACCACCCGGCCCATCGACCCGTGGGGCGGCTCGTACTACGTGGAGTGGCTGACCTACCGGCTGGCGGAACGGGCACGCGCCCACATCAAGGAGATCGCCGAACACGGTGGCATGGCCCAGGCCATCGACGCGGGCATCCCGAAGCTGCGCATCGAGGAGGCCGCCGCGCGCACCCAGGCGCGAATCGACTCCGGTCAGCAGACGGTCATCGGGGTGAACAAGTACCAGGTCGACGAAGACCATGAGATCGAGGTGCTCAAGGTCGAGAACAGTCGGGTGCGTGCCGAGCAGATCGCCAAGCTCGAAGCCCTGCGGGCTGATCGCGACGACGCCGCGACGCAGGCGGCGCTGGCCGAATTGACCCGTGCGGCAGCGGCTTCCGGTCCGGCAGGTGAGGACGGGTTGGGAAACAACCTGCTGGCGCTCGCGATCGACGCGGCGCGCGCCAAGGCGACGGTGGGGGAGATCTCCGATGCGCTGGAGAAGGTCTACGGACGCCACCAGGCAGAGATCCGGACCATCGCCGGGGTGTACCGAGACGAGGTGGGCATGGCCAGCAATGTCAGCGGTGCGACCGAACTTGTCGAGAAGTTCGCCGAGGCCGACGGCCGGCGGCCCAGGATCCTGGTGGCCAAGATGGGGCAGGACGGGCACGACCGCGGGCAGAAAGTGATCGCGACGGCCTTCGCCGACATCGGTTTCGACGTCGACGTCGGTTCGCTGTTCTCCACCCCGGAGGAGGTGGCCCGGCAGGCGGCCGACAACGACGTGCACGTCGTCGGGGTGTCCTCACTGGCGGCCGGGCACCTGACGCTGGTGCCGGCGCTACGGGATGCTCTCGCCGAGGTCGGCAGACCCGACATCATGATCGTGGTCGGCGGCGTGATCCCCCCCGGTGATTTCGACGAGTTGTACGCGGCGGGCGCGACGGCGATCTTTCCGCCGGGCACCGTCATCGCCGACGCGGCGATCGGGCTGCTGGGCAAGCTCGCCGAACGCCTCGGTTACCCGCTGAACTAGATGAGCCAACCGGTCGGTGAGGTGGCGGCGGCGGTCCGCGAGGGGGACCGTTCGGCGCTCGCGAGGGCGATCACGCTGGTCGAGTCCACGCGGGCAGATCATCGGCAGCAAGCCCAGGAACTCCTGCTGGAGCTTATGAAGGATGCCGGCAGTGCCCTCCACGTGGGCATCACGGGCGTGCCCGGGGTGGGCAAGTCGACCAGCATCGAGGCGCTCGGGATGTACCTCATCGAACAGGGGCACCGGGTAGCGGTCCTCGCGGTCGATCCGTCGTCGACCCGCACCGGTGGCTCGATCCTCGGCGACAAGACGCGGATGGCGCGGTTGGCCGTTCACGACGACGCCTACATCCGACCCTCTCCGACATCGGGGACCCTCGGCGGGGTCGCGAGGGCGACACGCGAGACGATCGTGTTGCTGGAGGCCGCCGGTTACGACGTCATCCTGGTGGAGACCGTGGGTGTCGGCCAGTCCGAGGTGGCGGTTGCCAACATGGTGGACACCTTTGTGTTCCTCACCCTTGCCCGGACGGGCGACCAGTTGCAGGGAATCAAGAAGGGCGTCCTCGAACTCGCCGACATCGTCGTGGTGAACAAGGCCGACGGTGAGCACGCCGTGGAGGCGAAGGCGGCCGCACGGGAGTTGGCGGGCGCGATCCGTCTGATCTATCCGCGTGAAACTCTCTGGCGGCCCCCGGTTCTGACCATGAGTGCGCTCCACGGGGCGGGTTTGACGGAGCTCTGGGAGACGGTGCTCCGGCATCGCGATGTGCTCACCGAGGCAGGCGAGTTCGATGCGCGCAGGAGTCGGCAGCAGGTGGACTGGACGTGGTCGATGGTCCGCGACACGGTCCTCGACCGGGTGCTCTCCAGCCCCGGGGTGCGCGAGATCCGCGCCGATGTCGAGCGTCAGGTGCGCGACGGCGAACTGACTCCGACGCTTGCTGCGCAGCAGATCCTCGACGCTGCCGACAACCATTCGAAGGTCGTCGGTTAACGAATCGATAACTCCCGGTTTCTTTGCCACGTGCCGGAGTAAATTCAAATCATTGTGACCGCAGTCAATGACTGGGAGCGCAGCGCGGCGCTCCCACACGGTGTCGACGGCGCAGCCCTGCCGCGCGGAGTCCAGGGCGCCGCCGACGAGAACTTCCTCTGCGCCGTGCGCGCCTTCTCGCAGATGTTCCCGTGGCGCCGGCTGGGCGGCGGAGCCCTCTCGGTGTATCTCGACGGCGAGCCTGTCGTCGACATCTGGACCGGCTGGTCGGATCGCAAGGGGCAGCGCCACTGGAACGCCGACACCGGCACCATGGTGTTCTCGGCGACCAAGGGGGTGGCGGCTACGGTCATCCACCGGTTGGCCGACCGTGGCCTGATCGACTACGACGCGCCCGTCGCCGAGTACTGGCCCGCATTCGGAGCGAACGGCAAGTCGAAGATCACCGTGCGTGACGCGTTGCGTCACCGGGCAGGTCTGTCACAGCTCAACGGGGCGGTCAAGGGCGACCTGATGGATCACCTGCGGATGGAGGAACGCCTCGCCGCGGCCCCCCTCAGCTGGCTACACGGACGGCCCGCCTACCACGCGTTGACCTTCGGCTGGCTGCTGTCCGGGTTGGCGCGCGGGGTCACCGGCAAGGGGATGCGTGAACTGATCCGCACCGAGGTCGCTGCGCCGCTGAACACCGACGGATTGCATCTCGGCCGCCCGCCCGCCCAGGCGCCGACGCACGCTGCTGAGATCATCGGTCCGCAGAGTGCGCTGCAGAATCCGTTCTTCAACCTGGTGGCACCCCGGTTGGCCGCGCTGCCGTTCTCCGCCGGCTTCGGCGCGATGTACTTCCCCGGCGTGAAGGCCTTCGTGCAGGGTGACACCCCGATGCTCGACAGTGAGATTCCCGCAGCCAACGGTGTGGCGACCGCCCGCGCGCTGGCGCGCATGTACGGGGCCATCGCCAACGGGGGGCGCATCGACGGCACGCAGTACCTGTCGAGCGAGACGGCCGCTGCCCTGGTCGGGCGGCCGAGCCTGCGACCCGACCACACCATGGTGATGCCGCTGGCATTCCATCTCGGGTATCACGGACTGCCGTTTCCCGGGGTGCTGCCCGGGTTCGGACACGTGGGGCTCGGCGGGTCACTGGGGTGGGCCGACCCGCAGAGCGGACTGGGTTTCGGCTACGTCCACAACCGGCTGCTCACGCCTCTGGTCGTCACCGACCAGGCGGGTTTTGTCGCGACCGCGGCGTTGATCCGCCGGGGAGCGACGCAGGCCCGCAAGAACGGTTACCGGGCGGTGCGGGAGTTCGGCTCGCCGTTCACCGATCTCACCCGGACGGCGATCTGAGGCCAAGCGTCTGATCAGCGGTTCAGCTGGTCGCGCGGCTGAACCATTTTGTCCTGATCCGCCACGAGTACGCCGAGGTCAGCGCGAAGCCGGCGCCACAGGCACAGGCGAAGACCCACACCACGGTGCTGCCCTGAACGGTCTGCAACGGCGGGACGAACGCGGTGATGATGCGCACGACGCACGCCAGGATGCCCATCGCGCACGCCACGAGATAGATGTTGGCGATCTGTCGGGACCGCGGATCGGCGCGCAGCACCAGCAGGGCTCGTGATCCGTATCCGAGCAGGTAGATCAGCATGCCGCAGAGCAGCAACCAGTAGGCGTTGAGCCAGAGGTCGGTGGGCACGTCGAAGAAGTCGGGGCGGTAGATCGCGGCACCGTTGCCGAGCCAGAACGCCGCCAGCAGCAGCGGAATACACACTGTGGCGGGCCGTTCGACGAACTGCTTGAACCGACGGTGCATGGCGTGGTCGTGTTCGAGCCGGCCCAGAGCGTTGTAGACGACGGCGGAGGCAGCCACGATGTAGGCGTCGTGACCGAGGTAATCCTCGAGGTTCCACTTCCCGGTCAGGGAGTGCAGCCAGACGCCGAGGGTCTCCGAGGCCAGTGGTGACATCAGCAGCACCGCCACGCCCTGGAGCGCGATGTTGAGGGTGGCCGCCACCTCCCAGCGGCACGACCAGGTGACGCGACGAATCCACAGACTCCACACGATGCACAGAAGTGTGATCGCGATGAGTGTTGCCAGAGCCATGCGGTGTTCCTAGAGGGGTGGCGCGTCGAGACGGGGTGTCAGCTCGGACAACTTGGGCCGGTGCTGCTGCACTGCCGCCTTGACGGTGGTCTGCTGCAACGTCGCGACTCCGGACTCGGCGGACTCGGTCGCGCGCACGTAGTTCCACACTTCTTGACGGCTCATCAACCCGAACTGGATTTGCAGGTCGGGGTAGCTCAGATCGAAACGATCGGCCACCCGGCGCAACTCCTCGGCGTTCGGGTAGTCGCTCTCCTTGATCCGCCGGTAGTAGGTGCTGCTGGACACGCCGAGAGCGTCGAAGAGATCCTTGGCATCGATCTCTCCGTCGAGGAGGTAATCGAGCAGGGCCTTCAGTTGTCTGCCGTTCTCGTCGGTACGTGGCACCAGGACACAATAAACCGAATTCCCGCACAAGGGCAGCCCCTGCCGGCAAACAGAAGACACGGCCTTTATTGACACAGCCGTCACGGTTTTGGGACTGGTCTCCCAATTCTGGGACATTCGCTGTACCGTTAGCCGCATGGTCGCTCCTTACATGGCCGACGAGGTCAGGCCCTTGGTCAATTCGGTTCCGGCAACGCTGCAAGTGGTTGATCACCCCGCCGCAGAATGCTCCGAGCCGCGATTCGAGATGGTGACTCTGCCGCCTACGAGCGAATTGGCAGAAGAACTCGACGGCGCCGCTGAATGGCTCGGCGTCAGTGGCGATGAGGTCCTTCTGGCCGCGCTCGGCCGGGCGATCGGCCGGACCCGCGGCGAGGGTGCGGTATCCGTCGATGTCACAGGCGAGCACCGGCGCCTGGTCCGCACCGTGTCGTTGATCTGCTCCGACGCTCCTGCGATGGGCCCCACCGAGATGCTCCAGGGCGCCCACACCGCGCTGACCGCGGCGCCGGGCACGCCGACCGCCAGGGCCGAAGTGCTGTTGAATGTGGCGGCCGACGTCGACGACGCCGACGAGAGCCACCTGCTCGAACTGCGGGTGTGCCGCGTAGGCGGGCAACTCGGGCTCGCCTGGCGCTACGACGTCACCAGGTTCGACGCCTACAGCATCGAGGAGTTGGCCGAACAGTTCCCGCTCGCCCTGATCGAGATCACGTCGGACGCTGCTGCGCCGCTGTGATTCCGGCGTGACCGGCAGGCCCGCTAGACTTCGGGCCACAGGCGTTGATCCGGCCATCACCGGGGAGCTTTCGGAAGAACAGCGCTGCGGCCGGTGGTTTCCGGCTCGCGACGCCCAGTAGAGCCGAACGGGTGGGTCCGTCATCGCCTCACTACGAGCGGCGCATCTCAGATGCGCAAGCGGGGTGGTACCGCGGCTCTCGCGCACCGGCGCGACGTCGTCCCCGTGCCTGAACGACATCTGGCACAGGAGACACGCACGTGACCGCCTACCCGAAGCCTGCCGCCGGGGCACCCAGATTCCCTGCCCTCGAAGTCGACGTGCTCGAGTACTGGGCCGGCGACGACACCTTCCGCGCGAGCATCGAACGCCGCGACGGTGCGCCCGAGTACGTGTTCTACGACGGGCCGCCCTTCGCCAACGGGCTGCCGCACTACGGGCATCTGCTCACGGGGTACGTCAAGGACATCGTGCCGCGTTACCGCACCATGCGCGGATACAAGGTCGAACGGCGCTTCGGATGGGACACCCACGGACTACCGGCCGAATTGGAGGTGCAGCGCCAACTCGGCATCACCGACAAGGCCCAGATCGAGCAGATGGGCATCGAGAAATTCAACGACGCCTGCCGGGAATCGGTGCTCAAATACGCCGACGAGTGGCGCTCCTATGTCACCCGTCAGGCACGCTGGGTCGACTTCGACAACGACTACAAGACATTCGACCTCGGCTTCATGGAATCGGTGATCTGGGCATTCAAGGAGCTGTGGGACAAGGACCTGGCCTACGAGGGCAACCGGGTGCTGCCGTACTGCTGGAACGACGAGACGCCGCTGTCGAGCCACGAACTGCGGATGGACGACGACGTCTACCAGAGCCGGCAGGACCCGGCTCTGACCGTGGGCTTCCGCATCGACGGGGGGCCGGTCGACGGCGCAGCCGATCTCGTGGGCGCATATCTGCTCGTCTGGACGACGACTCCGTGGACGCTGCCGTCCAACCAGGCTGTCGCCGTCAACCCCGGGGTCGAGTACGTCGTCGTCGCCGCGCCCGACGGGCGTCGCTACGTGTTGGCTGCGGCCCGCCTCGGTGCCTACGCCCGCGAACTGGGGGAGGAGCCGCAGGTCGTGGCTTCCCTCGCGGGCCGGGACCTGCTCGGCGTCCACTACGTTCCTCCGTTCCCGTACTTCATGGATTCGCCCAACGCCTTCCAGGTGCTGCCTGCGGACTTCGTCAGCACCGAGGACGGAACCGGCCTGGTGCACATGGCACCTGCCTACGGCGAGGACGACATGGAGACCGCGCAGGCCGCCGACATCGAGGCCGTCACCCCGGTTGACGCCAAAGGACGGTTCGATGCCACGGTTCCCGACTATTCGGGCCTGCACGTGTTCGACGCCAACCCGCAGATCATCCGCGATCTGAAGAACCAGAGCGGGGCCGCGCAGGCCAACGGCGCGGTGCTGGTGCGCCATGACAGCTACGAGCACTCCTACCCACACTGCTGGCGCTGCCGGAATCCGTTGATCTATCGGGCGGTGTCGTCGTGGTTCATCAGGGTCACCACGATCCGCGACCGCATGGTGGAGCTCAACCAGGAGATCACCTGGTACCCCGACCATGTGAAGGACGGGCAGTTCGGTAAGTGGCTGCAGGGCGCGCGCGACTGGTCCATCTCGCGAAACCGGTACTGGGGCACGCCGATTCCGGTGTGGAAATCAGACGATCCGGCCTATCCGCGGATCGATGTGTACGGCAGCCTCGACGAGCTGGAGCGTGACTTCGGGGTGCGGCCGGACAACCTGCACCGGCCGTTCATCGACGAGCTGACCCGGTCGAACCCCGACGACCCGACCGGCCGCTCGACGATGCGGCGGATCGAGGACGTGCTCGACGTGTGGTTCGACTCCGGGTCGATGCCCTACGCCCAGGTGCACTACCCGTTCGAGAATCGGGAGTGGTTCGACGGCTCCGGGGGAGAGGGCGGTGCCGAGGCGCACTTCCCGGGCGACTTCATCGTCGAGTACATCGGGCAGACCCGCGGCTGGTTCTACACGCTGCACATCCTCGCGACCGCACTGTTCGACAAGCCGGCCTTCCGGACCTGTGTGTCGCACGGCATCGTGCTGGGCAACGACGGGCAGAAGATGAGCAAGTCGCTGCGCAACTATCCCGACGTCACCGAGGTGTTCGACCGGGACGGCTCCGATGCGATGCGCTGGTTCCTGATGGCGTCGCCGATCCTGCGGGGCGGCAACCTCGTGGTCACCGAGCAGGGCATCCGCGAAGGGGTGCGGCAGGTGCTGCTGCCGCTGTGGAACTCGTACACGTTCCTGACCCTGTACGCACCGAAGAAGGGTGTCTGGCGCACCGACTCCGCCCATGTGCTGGACCGCTACATCCTGGCCAAGCTCGCCGCCCTGCGCGACAGCCTGACCCTGTCGCTGGACACCTGCGACATCTCCGTTGCGTGTGACCAGCTGCGCCAGTTCACCGAGGCGCTGACGAATTGGTATGTGCGGCGGTCACGTTCGCGGTTCTGGGAGGAGGACCCCGACGCCATCGACACGCTGCACACCGTGCTCGAGGTGACCAGCCGACTGGCCGCGCCGCTGCTCCCGCTGATCTCCGAGGTGATCTGGCGCGGGCTCACCGGCGAGCGGTCGGTCCACCTGACCGACTGGCCCGAGGCCGACTCCCTGCCTGCCGACCCCGAACTGGTGGCCGACATGGACCTGGTACGTGAGGTGGCCTCGACGGGGTCCTCGCTGCGCAAGGCCAAGAAGCTGCGGGTTCGCCTGCCCCTGGCGAAACTGACTGTGGCCGTTGATGTCCCGCAGCGGCTGGAGCCCTATCGGGATCTGATCGCCGATGAACTCAACGTGAAATCGGTCGAGCTCAGCGATGACATCGCCGCGCACGGCCGCTTCGAGCTCGCCGTGAACGCGCGGGTCGCGGGACCCCGTATCGGCAAGGACGTCCAGGCGGCGATCAAGGCAGTGAAGGCGGGGGAGGGGGTGCTCAGAAGCGACGGCACCCTGGAGGCCGGGCCCTCGGTCCTTCTCCCCGAGGAGTTCAGCACAAAGCTCGTCGCGGCCGACCCCGACTGGACAGCTGCGCTGGCTGACGGTGCGGGCCTGGTGGTGCTGGACGGGACCGTCACCCCCGAACTGGAGGCCGAAGGCTGGGCCAAGGATCGCATCCGCGAGCTGCAGGAGCTGCGGAAGACGACCGGACTCGAGGTGTCCGACCGGATTTCGGTGGTGATGTCGGTGCCCGCGGAGCAGGAGGCGTGGGCGCGCACACACCGCGATCTGATCGCGGGCGAAATCCTGGCGACGAGCTTCGATTTCGGCGATCCTGGCGAGGGCACGACGATCGGTGACGGCGTGCGGGTGGCGATCGCCAAGGCGTGACTCAGCCGTCGGTGACGCGGGCGCCCCGGCCGGAATACACCACCACATCGCCGGGGCGGAGTTGCCTTCCGCGCCGGGTCTCGACGTCCCCGTTGACGCTGACCAGGCCCTCGGCGATCACGGACTTGGCGTCGGCGCCCGAATCGATGAGGTTGGACAGTTTGAGGAACTGTCCGAGGCGGATCGAGGCGTCCCGGATCGGAACGTCGGACGCCTCGGCGTTCGGGTGTGCCATGCAGGTCAGGCTAACCCGCAACGCCTAGCATCGGCGGGTGTGGCCGCGCGATGGGTGCTGCACCTGGACATGGATGCGTTCTTCGCATCTGTCGAGCAGCTGACCCGGCCCACCCTGCGGGGGCGGCCGGTGCTCGTCGGCGGTCTGGGTGGACGCGGCGTGGTGGCAGGTGCCAGCTACGAGGCCCGGGTCTTCGGCGCCCGGTCGGCGATGCCGATGCATCAGGCGCGCCGGCTGGTAGGCGCGGGCGCGGTGGTGCTACCGCCGCGCGGCGTCGTTTACGGACTGGCCAGCCGCCGGGTCTTCGAGACCGTACGCACGATGGTGCCGGTCCTCGAACAGCTGTCGTTCGACGAGGCGTTCGGCGAGCCCCTCGAGCTGGCCGGGGCATCGGCGTCCGAGGTGGCGTCGTTCTGCGAAGCACTCCGCGCCGAGGTGGCAGCGGTCACCGGGCTCGTCGCATCCGTCGGTGCGGGATCGGGCAAGCAGATCGCCAAGATCGCCTCGGGCCTGGCCAAACCCGATGGAATCACCGTCATCGCGCGCGATCAGGAACACCCGCTGCTCGACGGCCTGCCGGTCCGCAAGCTGTGGGGTATCGGGCCGGTGGCCGAGGAGAAGCTGCACCGCCTGGGCATCGACACCATCGGCGGTTTCGCGGCGCTGTCGCACTCCGAGGTCGCGAACATCCTGGGGCCGACGGTCGGACCGGCGCTTCACCGGTTGGCGCGCGGGATCGATGATCGTCCGGTCGCCGAGAATTCGCCGGCCAAGCAGATCAGCGCCGAGTCGACCTTCGCCACGGACCTGATCACGCTCGATCAGCTCCGGGAGGCGGCGGTGCCCATCGGCGAGCATGCGCACCGGCGGCTGCTCAAGGACGGCCGGGGCGCGCGAACGGTCATCGTCAAGATGAAGAAGTCCGATATGAGCACGCTGACCAGGTCAGCCACGCTGCCCTATGCGACCACCGATGCCGCGACGCTGAATGCCACCGCCCGCCGACTGCTGCTCGATCCGGTGGAGATCGGTCCCATCCGCCTCGTCGGCGTCGGCTTCTCGGGTCTGTCCGACGTTCAACAGGAGTCCCTGTTTCCCGATCTGGAGCTGATGGCCACCGAAGAGGTGTCTCACACCGGGTCATCGCAACGGCCGGCCGATGGCGACCCGGTGCTGCCGGCATGGCGGGTCGGTGACGATGTTGTCCACACCGGCCACGGTCACGGCTGGATCCAGGGCGCCGGACACGGCGTCATGACGGTGCGCTTCGAGACCCGGGCCACCGGACCGGGGCCGGTGCGCACTTTCGCGGCCGCCGACCCGGAGGTGACCCACGCCAACCCGGTGGCCAGTCTGGACTGGCCGGATTTTGTGGAGGAGGTCGCCCGCCACCAGAGCACGCCGTAGTGGAGGTTCAGCCCCAGCGCCCGAAGACGTCCTCGGCCGGCAGACCTGCGGCCAGGGCGGCCATCAGCAGCACCCGCGCCTGCGGCGGCCGGAGCCGCGGCACCACGAACGCACCGGTGTCGTTCAGCGCCCGTCCCGGCCCGTAACCGGGGCTGACCCGTCCATCGGGCACGCGCGTCGACACCGCGACCGCAACCCCATTGCGCCGGTGTCGACCCACTCCGTCGATGAGGGCGGTTCCGGCGTTGCCCGAACCCAGCGCCTCCAGCACGATGCCGCGGGCGCCGGCGGCGACGAAGGCGTCGAGTGCGACGGCGTCGGCGCCCGGGTAGGCGACGACGATGT
>NZ_JBAUJR010000353.1:0-11404 GCF_049683935.1 Mycobacterium sp.
ACGCCAGCCGGTGCGGTTCGTCGTCGGCCTGCGCGACGACCCCGCGTTCGCCGCGATCGCGGAGCTGCTCCGCCGCGGCAACAGCTACGCCAAGGCCGCCGCTGCCCTGATCCTGCTCTGCGCCGACGAAGGCGAGGACGACAAGACAGCGCTGTACTCCGCGGTGGACGCCGGCGCCGCGATGGCCAACCTCAGCATCGAAGCCGTCTCGCGCGGGCTGATCGTCCATCCGATGGCGGGGTTCGACGCCCGTGGAGCCGCCGAGGTGTTCCACCTGCCTGACGGGATGCGTCCGCTGGTGGTGATCGCCGTCGGCGTGCTGGGTGACTACGCCCGGGCGGACCCGCAGATCACGGAGCGCGACGCGATGCCCCGCGAGCGCCTCCCGTTGAACGAGGTTGTCCTCAACTGGTCGGCACGCCCAGGAAGGCGAACGGCTCGGCCTGCACGAACTGTGCGCTCGCATCGCCGGCGTAGATGGTCTTCTCGCCTTCGCCGAGGTTCAATCGCAATGTGGGCGCGCCCTCGGAGAGGTCGAGGTTCTTGAGTTCGACCCAGAAAGTGTTGGGAGACAACGCCGACTCGAAGAAGTAGCGCAGCGACGCATGGTCGACGACGGTGCGCCAGCGCGTGGAGGAGATGTTGGGCTGGTCGGGCGTCGTGATGCCGTAGGGCACCGAGACGTTGCGCATCACGCTGAACACGGACGCAGCGGCCAGCAGCGGGTCGGCGGTCTTGGGCACCGCGTTGACGTAGAACGAGGCGCGCACGAACCGGTCGGCTGCCCGGTTGGTTCCGGGCAGCATCACGGTGCCGCCGATCTCGTCCCAGTACTCGGTGATCGCGAGTTGCTTGTCGAAGGTCGGCGAGTTCGTCATGACCTGGTACTGCCGGCCGTGGTGGATCACCTGTTCACCGTCGATGTACTCGACGATGGCGCTGTCCCCGCTGGCATCCGACATCGCCAGATGCACGGTGGCCAGCCGCTCCTGACCGGGAACCTCGGCGGTGACCACCCGCAGCGGCGTCGCGGTCAACGCCGCCACCGCCTCACTCACCGTGGCGAAGTTGTCGAGGACGTACTGCGCCCACACCGCCAGTGACATTGCGGGCCGGTCCCCGCTGTTGGCCGGGTACTTCGATTCGGCCAGCCACAGCAGGTTGGTGACCAGCCCCGCTTCGTTCAGGCCATCGGTGGTGGAGATGTCGTAGCCGCTGGCCACCACGCTTCCGTAGGTCGACGTCCACGTCGCCGAGTCCGGCCCGGCCTCACCGGTGCGTCGCACCCCGCGAGGAAAGGCCCACAGGTTGGTGCCGATCTCGACGGTCCAGTCCATGGACCTGCCGGTGACGATCCGCTCTTCCGGGCCGAGGTAAACCACACGGGTGCACACGCGTTGCACCGTATCGGCCCGACGTGGTTACCGCCCCGAAACGACACACGACCGCGGCCGTAACAACAACCGCTGACTGTCAGTCCACAGGCGGCACGCGGTGTTTCCTCGCGCTGCACGTTGTTTCACTCCGTGATACTTTGATTCCCGTTAAGAGACAGAGGTGATCCGAATGCCATCCGACCTCGCCACCAAGGCTGAGCAGTCCGGGACGAAGTTCATCCTCGCGCTGTTCGTGGACCTGCGGGGTAAGCCGTGCGCCAAACTGGTCCCGGTCGAGGCCGTCGAGTTGCTCGCCACCGAGGGCGTGGGTTTCGCCGGGTACGCGGTCGGCGCCATGGGCCAGGAACCCAAAGATCCCGACCTGATGGCGATCCCCGACCCGTCGTCGTTCACACCGATCCCGTTCATCAAGGACGGCCTGGCGATCGTGCACTGCGACCCGCACGTCAGTGGCAAGCCGTGGCCGTACGCGCCGCGCGTCATCCTCAAGGCACTCGTCGAGCAGTGCGCTGACGCCGGGTTCGAACCCTGGGTCGGCGCCGAGGTCGAGTACTTCCTGCTGCGCCGCCGGGACGACGGCAGCGTGACGGTCGCCGACGCGGCCGACACCGCCGCCCAACCCTGTTACGACGCCCGCGGTGTCACCCGGATGTATGACCATCTGACCGCGGTGTCGTCGGCGATGAACCAGCTGGGGTGGTCCAACTACGCCAACGACCACGAGGACGGCAACGGTCAGTTCGAGCAGAACTTCAAGTTCGCCGAGGCGCTGATCACCGCCGACCGCGTGGTCACACTGCGCTACCTGCTGTCGATGATCGCGGCCGAGCGCGGCATGATCGCCACCTTCATGCCGAAACCGTTCTCGGACAAGACCGGCAGCGGGCTGCACCTGCACCTGTCTCTGACCAGCGGCGGCTCCCCGGTGTTCCCGGTCGGCTCGGGCGATGCGGACGGTCGTGGTCTCGGCCTGTCGGAAACCGCCTACGGGTTCATCGGCGGAATCCTCGACCACGCCTGCGCCCTGCAGGCGGTCATCGCCCCGACAGTCAACTCCTATAAACGAACTGGTGCCCTCTCGACAGCGTCGGGAGCATCCTGGGCGCCGCGACTGCCCACCTACGGCGGCAACGACCGCACCCACTACATCCGTGTTCCCGACGGCGACCGGATCGAGTTGCGCGGCGGGGACGGAGCCGCCAACCCGTATCTCGCGATCGCGGCGTCCCTGGGCGCTGGCTTGGACGGCGTCAAGCGCAGCACCGACCCCGGTGGCGTGGGCGGCGGTGTCAGCTCGCGCGCGCTACCTCCGACCCTGCTGCACGCGGTTGAGGACTTCGAGGGTGATCCCGTGGTGACCGGGGTGCTCGACGCTGCGGGTGAGGGCGTCGCCGGCTACTTCGCGAAGGTCAAGCGCGAGGAGTTCTTCGCCTACCACAGCGACGTCAGCCCGTGGGAGCTCGACAACTACCTGACGGCCTTCTGAGCCGAAAACGAAGGGAAGCAAGCCATGTGCGGGATCGTCGGACTACACCTGCGCACCCCCGAGTTGTATCCCCAACTCGGAGAACTGCTCACCGGCATGCTGTGTGAGATGGGTGACCGCGGCAGCGACTCCGCCGGCGTCGCCGTCTACGGCGACCCGACCTGGTCACCGCCAGGACAGGGCTGCGTCTCGGTGGCCGACCTCGGCGCCGGGCTCGTCGACGACGTCGCCCTGGTGACCTCCGCGGTCGGAACGGCCCTCGGCAGCGACGTCGGCGGCGTGGCAGTTCAGGGCAGTTATCTGCTGTCGGCCGACCTGGACTCCGAAACGCTTCTGCGCGCCGTGCGATCGGTGTACCCGCAGGCATTGATAGCCGGATTCGGTTCGGACATGGCCGTTCTCAAAGGTGTCGGACACCCGCGACAGCTCACCGACGGATGGCAACTGGAGAAGGCCCAGGGCTGGCAGGGTGTCGGCCACACCCGGATGGCCACCGAGTCCGCCGTGACAGCCGCGGGTTGCCACCCCTACGCGGTCGGGCCGGAGCAGTGCATGGTGCACAACGGCTCCTTTGCCAACCACGCCACCATCAGGCGTGAACTGCGCGCTGCCGGTGTGCCTTTCGACAGCGAGAACGATACCGAGGTGGGCGCCCGGTTCATCGCCAGGCTGCTCTCCGAGGGCCGGGATGTCGAGACCGCGCTCAAGACGTTGTGCGCCACCTTCGACGGCTTCTACACGCTGCTGGTCTCCAACCGCGACTCGTTCGCGGTGGTCCGCGACGCGATCGCCTGCAAGCCGGCGGTCATCGCCGAAACCGACGACTGGGTGGCGATGGGCAGTGAGTACCGCGCCCTTGCCGCCCTACCCGGCGTCGAGAAGGCCCGGATCTGGGAACCCGAACCGGAGGTCGTGTACGCATGGAGCAGATGATCAATGGCACATCGTTCGATCTGCGCGACTCCCCGCTTCGGGAGATCAACACCGCCCTGCACGCACCGGATCTCGCCGGCGAGTTCGTCATCGGACATCCCGCGGGTGCACACAATGTCGCCGTCGGCCTGGACCGCCCGGTCAAGGTGACCATCGACGGCCACGTCGGCTACTACGCCGCCGGGATGAACAAGCACGCCGAGGTGATCATCAACGGCAACGCCGGCACCGGCGTCGCGGAGAACATGATGAGTGGCTCGGTCTGGGTCAAGGGCAACGCATCACAGTCCGCAGGCGCGACGGCACACGGCGGGCTGCTCGTCATCGACGGCAATGCCGCTGCGAGATGCGGCATCTCGATGAAGGGGGTCGACATCGTCGTCGGCGGAAACGTCGGTCACATGAGCGCGTTCATGGCGCAGGCCGGGCGCCTGGTGATCCGCGGCGATGCGGGCGAGGCGCTGGGAGATTCGATCTACGAGGCTCGCCTGTACGTGCGCGGCGACGTGGCATCGCTCGGCGCCGACTGCGTGGCCAAGCCGATGGAAGCCGAGCACCACACCGAACTCGCAGAACTGTTGAAGGCGGCGGGATTCGGTGCCGACGACACCAGTGCGTACACCCGGTACGGGTCGGCGCGGTCGTTGTACCACTTCCACGTCGACAACGCTGCGGCGTACTAGGACGGAACCCATGAGTGACACCAGCGATGACCGGGCCCGCCGCGGACTGCGCGAATCGGCCACGTTCGACCGGGCCACCATCGCGGCCATCCAGCGTGCCGCCGACACCGGCATCTACGACATCCGCGGCTGGGGCGCCAAACGCGCGCTACCCCACTTCGACGATCTGCTGTTCCTGGGCGCGTCGATGTCCCGCTATCCGCTGGAGGGATACCGGGAGCGCTGCGCGACCGATGTCGTGCTCGGCAGTCGGTTCGCCAAACACCCCTTGCATCTGGACATCCCGGTCACCATCGCCGGCATGAGCTTCGGTGCGCTGTCGGGGCCGGCCAAGGAGGCGCTGGGCCGCGGCGCCAGTGAGGTCGGCACGTCGACGACCACCGGTGACGGCGGGATGACGACCGAGGAACGCGGCCAGAGCAAGTACCTGGTCTACCAGTACCTTCCATCGCGCTACGGGATGAACCCCGACGACCTGCGCAAGGCCGATGCCATCGAGATCGTGCTCGGCCAGGGCGCAAAACCGGGCGGCGGCGGAATGCTGCTGGGGCAGAAGATCTCCGAGCGCGTCGCGGGCATGCGGACCCTCCCCCAAGGCATCGATCAGCGCTCGGCGTGCCGGCATCCGGACTGGACCGGCCCCGATGATCTGACCATCAAGATCAACGAACTGCGCGAGATCACCGACTGGTGCAAGCCGGTCTACGTCAAGGTCGGCGCCACCCGCACGTACTACGACGTCAAGCTCGCGGTGCACGCCGGCGCGGACGTGGTGGTGGTGGACGGCATGCAGGGTGGCACGGCAGCCACCCAGGACGTCTTCATCGAGCACGTCGGGATCCCCACCCTCGCGGCGATCCCACAGGCCGTGCAGGCGTTGCAGGAACTCGGCGTGCACCGAGGCGCCGGGGCGAGCGGAGCGACGGGAGATGGATCGGTGCAACTGATCGTCTCCGGTGGCATCCGCAACGGCGCGGACGTGGCCAAGTCGCTGGCCCTGGGCGCCGACGCGGTCGCGATCGGCACCGCGGCGCTGATCGCGTTGGGCGACAACCACCCTCGATACGCTGCCGAGTACGAGAAGATCGGCAGTGCAGCGGGTTTCTACGACGACTACCAGGACGGCAACGACCCCGCGGGAATCAGCACCCAGGACCCTGAACTCGCCGCCCGGTTCGATCCGGTGGCAGGCGGTCACCGGTTGGCCAACTACCTGCGGGTGCTGACGATGGAAGCCCAGACCATCGCCAGGGCCTGCGGCAAGTCGCACGTCTGTCACCTCGAGCCCGACGACCTCGTCGCGGTGAGCATCGAGGCCGCGGCGATGGCGCGGGTGCCGCTGGCGGGCACGGACTGGATCCCGGGCATGCGTTCATGACCGAGACCGCGGACGTCGTCATCGTCGGCGGCGGCATCGAGGGCTCCGCGGCCGCGTGGGCACTGAGTCGGCGCGGGTGCACGGATGTGGTTGTGGCCGAACGCAACACGGTCGGCTCCGGGATGACCGGCAAGTCCAGCGGCATCGTGCGCTGCCACTACGGCGTCAGCTCGCTGGCCGCGATGGCCGCCGACGGGCTGGAGGTCTTCGAGCGTCCGCAGGACTTCCTGGGAGACGACGTCACCGACATCGGGTTCCGCCAGACCGGCTACGTCGTCGGCGTCGGCGATCCCAACGTGGACTCGCTGCGCAAGAGCATGGCCGCCCAGCGCGCCGTCGGGGTGCAGACCGAGGAGATCGACCACAGCGAGGTCGCGCGACTGTGGCCGTTCGCGGATCTGACACCGTTCGCCGCGTTCGGCTGGGAGGCCCGCGGCGGGTACGGCGACGCTTACCAGACCGCACAGGCGTTTTCGACGTCCGCCCGCGCGGCCGGGGTTCGGGTTCGCCAAGGATGTGCGGCCACCGGCCTGCTGGTCGACGGCGACACGGTCACCGGAGTGCGGTTCGCCGACGGCTCGGAGATCTCGGCGGGCACCGTCGTCGTCGCCACCGGCGTGTGGACCCGGCCGTTCCTCGCGCCCTACGGCATCGACGTGCCGATCCGGGTGGTGCGCGAGCAGATCGTGATGATCAGCCCCGGGCTCGATACAGGTCCCGTCCCCGTCTTCTCCGATCTGGTGTCGCTGCAGTATGTCCGCCCCGAGGTGGGCGGGGACATCCTGTTCGGCAACAGCGATCTGCCCGGTTACGACCACATCGATCCGGCCGATCCCGACGACTACCTCAACCGGGCCACCGAGGCCGCGGTCGACGTCACCGTCGACAAGGTGGGGACCCGATTTCCCGGCTTCGCCGACGCATCCATCGCCGGCAGCTACGCAGGCTGCTACGACGTCACGCCGGACTGGAACCCGGTGATCTCCCGGGCGCCGCTGGACGGGTTGGTGATCGCGGCCGGCTTCAGCGGCCACGGTTTCAAGATCGCGCCCGCGGTCGGCCGGCTCGTCGCCGACCTCGTCGTCGATGGGCACGGCAGCGACCCGCGCATCCCGTCCTCGGACTTCCGCTTTTCCCGATTTGCCGAGGGCGAGCTGCTCAAAACGCCCTACCCGTACGTCGGGGCCGGCCAGATGCGCTAGACAGGAGCACTGTGGCCCCGCCTGACTCTCACGCCGACGACAACGTGCCGCTGCTTCGCAACAAGTCCGGCACCGCCCGTGACCGTGATCCAGCCGAGCCGGTCGAAGAGCTCGAGATCGAGGCCGCGATCGGACACAACGTGCGCCAGCTACGGCTGCAGCAGGGCCTGACCGTGGCCGAGACCGCAGCTCGCATCGGCATCTCCAAGGCCATGATGAGCAAGATCGAGAACGCCCAGACCTCCTGCAGCCTGTCCACCCTCGCGCTGTTGGCAAAAGGCTTCGACGTGCCCGTGACCAGCCTGTTCCGCGGAGCCGACGTGGAGCGGCCAGCCGCGTTCGTGAAGGCCGGCAACGGCGCCCGGATCGCGCGCAACGGCACCAAGGAGGGCCACGAGTACCAGCTGCTCGGATCGCTGCGCGGCGAGCACAAACGCCTGGAGTGCCTGCACGTCACACTGTCGGAGAAGAGCCAGACCTACCCGCTGTTCCAGCACCCCGGAACCGAGTTCATCTACATGCTCGAGGGCGTCATGGACTACAGCCACAGCCGGTCGATCTACCGGCTGCACCCGGGCGATTCACTGCAGATCGACGGTGAGGGCGCGCACGGCCCCATCGACCTGGTGTCGCTGCCCATCCGGTTCCTGTCGGTGATCGCGTTCCCGGACTCGCAGGTTCTGAGGCGTTGAGGCTGCGCTGCGGGCGACGACCCGTGAGCAACCGCCGCCCCGACCGCAGTCTCGATGGGGGTTTTGGCATCGAGACGCACGGGAGTACAGTCAACTCCGTGCAGCGGGTGCTCCTTCTCGGACGCCGCGACGGGGTTTAGTCCAGACCGGCTTCCCGTCGCGGGTTTTCGCGATGCGCCGGTCTGAGAAATCCCCAGACCTTCCGGAGCACGAGATGACTGAGAACTTCAACCCCGCTGATTCCTTCAGCTCGGTACGCACCATCAACACCCCCGCCGGTGCGCCCCATCCGAAACAGCCGTCCTGGAACACCCAGCGTGGCGTGTCCATGCCGGTGAGCCGCTACCGCAGTTTCGCTGATGAGGTCGAAGAAATCCGGCTGGCCGACCGCACCTGGCCCGACAAGGTGATCGACACCGCGCCGATGTGGTGCGCGGTGGATCTGCGCGACGGCAATCAGGCGCTGATCGACCCGATGAGCCCGCAACGCAAGCGTCGGATGTTCGACCTGCTGGTACGGATGGGCTACAAGGAGATCGAGGTCGGCTTCCCGTCGGCGAGCCAGACCGACTTCGACTTCGTCCGCGAGATCATCACCGAGGGTGCGATTCCCGACGACGTCACGATCCAGGTGCTGACGCAGTGCCGACCAGAGCTGATCGAACGAACCTTCGTCGCATGCGAGGGTGCGCCGCGGGCGATCGTGCACTTCTACAATTCGACGTCGATCCTGCAGCGGCGCGTGGTCTTTCGCGCCGACCGCGACGCTGTCAAGAAGATCGCCACCGAGGGTGCCCGGTTGTGTGTCGAGGAGGCCAAGAAGTACCCCGGCACCCACTGGCGGTTCGAGTACTCCCCGGAGTCCTACACCGGCACCGAACTGCAGTACGCCGTCGAGGTGTGTGACGCCGTCTCCGACATCATCGCGCCCACGCCGGAAACACCGCTGATCGTGAACCTGCCGGCCACCGTCGAGATGGCCACGCCCAACGTCTACGCCGACTCGATCGAGTGGATGAGCCGCAACCTGGCTCGTCGCGACTCGATCATCCTGTCCCTGCACCCCCACAACGATCGCGGAACCGCGGTTGCCGCAGCCGAATTGGGCTACGCGGCCGGCGCCGACCGCATCGAGGGCTGCCTGTTCGGCAACGGTGAGCGCACGGGCAACGTGTGTCTGGTGACGCTGGGCTTGAACCTGTTCAGCCGCGGTGTCGATCCGCAGATCGACTTCTCCAACATCGACGAGATCCGGCGCACGGTCGAGTACTGCAACCAGTTGCCTGTGCCCGAGCGCCATCCCTACGGTGGCGACCTGGTCTACACCGCGTTCTCCGGCAGCCACCAGGACGCCATCAACAAGGGCCTGGATGCGATGAAAGTCGCTGCCGACGAGGCGGATTCGGATGTCGATGACATGCTGTGGCAGGTTCCTTACCTGCCCATCGACCCGAAGGACGTCGGCCGCACCTACGAGGCAGTCATCCGGGTGAACTCCCAGTCGGGCAAGGGCGGCGTCGCCTACATCATGAAGGCCGACCACGGGTTGGCGCTGCCGCGCCGACTGCAGATCGAGTTCAGCCAGGCCATTCAGCAGATCACCGACGGCGAGGGCGGCGAGGTGTCGCCCAAGGAGATGTGGGACGCGTTCCACGAGGAGTACCTGGCCCCGATCACGCCGCTGGAGCGGATGCGCCAGAAGGTGGACGCCGCAGAGGTCGACGGCGGCACCGACACCATCACCGCGATCGTCAAGATCGACGGGGTGGAACGCGAGATCGTGGGCGCGGGCAACGGACCGCTGGCGGCGTTCTGCGACGCGTTGGGTGCCGTCGGCTACGACGTGAGCGTGCTCGACTACTCCGAGCACGCGATGTCGGCGGGCGAGGAAGCCCAGGCCGCGGCCTACGTCGAGGCCTCGATCGGCGGGAAGACCGTCTGGGGCGCCGGGATCGCGACCTCCATCACAACTGCGTCACTTCGGGCCGTTGTGTCGGCCGTGAACCGTGCCGCACGTGGTTAACTGACGTCCGCGCAAACCGCGCGACTCGGTTGAGGAGTAGCCGTCATGTGGGATTCGTTCTGGGATTTTCTGTGGTCAGCGGTCGTCATCTTCGCGTTCATCGCGTACCTGATGATCCTGTTCAACATCTTGGCTGACCTGTTCTGGCGTGATCACAAGACCTCGGGCGTGGTCAAGGCGATCTGGGTGATCTTCCTGATCCTGATCCCGTACCTGACGGCGCTGGTCTACCTCATCGCGCGCGGCAAGGGCATGGCCGAGCGGGCACGCGAGCAGGCGCTGCAGGCCAAGGCGCAGACCGACGACTACATCAAGCAGGCGGCCGGACGGTCACCTGCGCAGGAGATCGCCGACGCCAAGGCGCTGCTGGACTCGGGCACCATCAGCGCGGCGGAGTTCGAAGCGCTGAAAACCAAGGCGCTCAGCTAGTAGCGGTTCAGAACAACGTGAACTGATCGGCGACCGCCGAAGTGTCGACGAACTCGTCGATGGCGGGACCGCCGAGCACCGAGTCCAGCTTCTGCAGGAACTCGGCGCCGGCGAGCAGCGGCACGCCGAACTCCCTGGCCAGGTATCCCCTGCCCTGCTCGGGCGCATCGTCGTCGCAGATCACCAGCGACGTGTGCAGATCCACCGCGTCGGTGTAAGCCAGCCCGGCGTGCAGGATGCGCTCGACGAGCTCCTCATGGGTGTGGCTCACCTCGGACGCCAGCGCCACCCTCATCCCCTGGACCAGCGGCCGTCCCGGCACGAACCGTCCGGGGTTGGCATAGGGACACGGCATCCGGGCGGCCTGCACCTTCAGCGGGCGCAGCTCGTCGTGGGTGACGGTGCCGTTGGGCCAGGTACGGCGCGTCACCGGATGGACCGGCAGCCACGTCCGGCGCTCGGCGGCACGCACCAGCACCGGTTTGAGGATCTGGGCCAGCACCATCGCGTCGTCGAGGGCGTCGTGCGGTTTCATCTGCGTGATGTCCCAGTGACGGGCGAGCGTCTCGAGTCGGAGGTTCTCGGTGCCCAGGTCGAGGCGCCGCGCCAGTTCGACGGTGCACATCACCGTCTCGACCGGTAAGTGGGCCCCGACCAGCTCCGCCTCGGCCGCGAGGAAGGCGTAGTCGAAGCCGACATTGTGGGCGACGAGGGTGCGCCCTCGCAGCAGCTCGGTCAGGTCGGCGACGACATCGCCGAAGGTCGGCTGCCCCTCCAGCATCTCGGAGGTGAGCCCGTGCACATGTGTGGGTCCCGGGTCGACGCCGGGGTTCAGCAGACTGTAGAGGCTCTTCTCGACGTTCCCGTCGTCACTGAGCGCCAGCGCCGCGATGCTCACGATGCGGGCCTGCCCCGGATGGAAGCCTGAGGTCTCCACATCGACGACGGCCCAACCGGCGCCGGTCTGGTCGGCTGGTCGGCCCCAGTGCATTCCGGCGGTTGAGCTCACCGTTCGAGGATGGCACGCGGCGCTGACATGCCCGCCGCCATCCGCCGCGTGTCGGTCGCCGCAGTTCGGTCTCTTTTAGACTGCCGGGATGGTTACCGGACGGGGTCGGATCGCGCTCGCGGCGGGCGCCGCCGCGCGGTGGGGGTCGCGGGTCACCGGCAGGGGCGCCGGA
>NZ_JBAUJR010000354.1:0-2122 GCF_049683935.1 Mycobacterium sp.
ATGCAGCACTTGCATCAATCCCCACGCCCAACAAACCGCCGGAATTGCGTTCCAGCAGCCAACCCGCGAGAGGGGGCATGCTGGAATGCAATTCCGGCGGAACGAGGGTCAGCGCTCCAGTGCGGCGCGGTCCCAGGAACCGAGGTCAGCGGCGACCTCGTAGGTGCTCTGCAAAAACTCCAGCAGCAGCGCGTCGGGGTCGGCGGCCTCCCGCACAGCGGTGTAGGGCAGCACGAACTCACCGAGATTGCTGTCGAAATACGCCTGCTCCGGACGCACCTCCGCGTCCCGGTATCCGTCGGCTTCGGGGTAGGCGTAGGAGTAGAAGACGCCCTCGCCGTCGGGTCCGGGCCAGTAGCCCGCGCTGCTGACCTCATGTGAGTAGGCCTCCCACATGACGTGAGGACCGCAGTTGGGGGCGCCGCCGGGATGCTTGGGGGCCGACCGGCCGGAGAACCGGGTGACGGCCAGG
The DNA here is from genome assembly GCF_049683935.1 of Mycobacterium sp. Taxonomy (GTDB): domain Bacteria; phylum Actinomycetota; class Actinomycetes; order Mycobacteriales; family Mycobacteriaceae; genus Mycobacterium. Next base: position 473 of record NZ_JBAUJR010000354.1, read on the forward strand.
TCCAGCGCGCCCCAGAAGAAGTGCACAGGGCTCACCTTGCCCAGGAACCGCGACCGGAAGACCTCGAACACGCGCGTCATCTGCACCAGCGCCAGCCAGAAGCGGTGCACCTGGTCGGGATCGTAGGCAACGTGCTGGGTGTCGGTGTCGAGCGGGATCGCGTCGGCGATCTCGACGGGCATCGGCCAGATCTCGGTGTGCAGACCCAGCTCGTCGAGGGCCGCGGTGACCTCGCGGTAGTAGTCGGCGATCGGACCGGCGCGCAGCGGGACGATGCGACGCTCCCCGGTGGTGCTCGACACCGTGAGGTGATGGTCGACGAAATCGAAGTCGATCTGAAACCCGTTGTCGCCGTATGGAACAAGTCCGGTCGTCAGCCCGCGTGCCGAGACGTGCAGAACGACATTCCACCAGTGGCTCATCACCGGGGTGTTGGCCAGGCGGACCTTGCCGACGACCTGGGTCATCAACTGAAGCGTGTCGCGGGTCTCGGCCCACTGCTCGACGGGCAGCTCAGGCCAGGCGGATGGGGACTCGGGCATGGTGTGGACACCTCCGGGGTCGTCAAGTGGATCCATCCAGCATGGCAGAAACCCGAAAAATGCCTGATCAACAGCCGGGCGCGGGTACTGATGCCGTGGTAGAAATATTCCACTCCGTGTCATCGCGGCGCACCCCATCCTGCGCAACGGGCAACCGGTCGTCAGCCGATTGACATGCATCCGGGTAGCACCGGCAAACGTGAGGTAGCTTCGATCCACAGACCGATTGGCCGCAGCCGAGGAGACCACCGGTGAATGCGACACCATTCGGGCACTATCAGCTCCAGAAGCTGATCGGCCAGGGCGGAATGGGCGAGGTCTACCAGGCCTACGACACGAAGACCGACCGAGTTGTCGCGCTCAAGGTCCTCCCGCACCACATGGCCACCGACGAGGTCTTCCAGGCGCGGTTCCGCCGCGAGTCGCAGGCGGCCGCGGGCGTCAACGACCCGCATGTGGTGCCGATCCACGGGTTCGGCGAGATCAACGGCCGGCTGTATCTGGACATGAGGCTCATCGAAGGCCGCAATCTGGGCACGATGCTCTCCGACAGCGAGAAGCCTCTCGGCGCGGCGTTCGCCGTCTCGATCGTCGAGCAGGTCGGCCACGCTCTCGATGCAGCGCACAAGGACGGTCTGATCCACCGCGACATCAAACCGTCCAACATCCTGATCACCGACCGCGACTTCGTGTACCTGATCGACTTCGGTCTGGCCCGCAGCGCGGGCGAGTCGGGACTGACGACTGCCGGCAGCACGCTGGGCACCCTGGCGTACATGGCGCCGGAGCGTTTTGAGGGTGGCCAGGTCGACGCCCGCTCGGACATCTACGCGCTGACCTGTGTGCTGTACGAATGTCTCACTGGCTCAAGGCCTTACCCGGCTGACAGCCTCGAGCAACAGATCGCCGGTCACATGGTCTCGCCGTTGCCGCGCCCATCGGACAGCGATCCGCGGCTGGCGCCCTTCGACGAGGTGATCGCCAAGGGCATGGCCAAGAAACCTGCCAAGCGCTACCAAACGGCCGGTGAACTGGCCCAGGCGGCGCGGCGCGCGCTGACCGCCCCGGTGCGCCGGGACGGCAGCGGATCCCGGCACGCGGCACGCAC